>DASYPX010000170.1:0-12045 GCA_036006125.1 Pyrinomonadaceae bacterium
ATTAAAAATGCCGTGACGCCGCTGCTCAGACGCGGCGCTCGGTAGTCTGTTGTCTCCTGGCTCCGTGTTTGTTCGTCTGACGACGGCTTTGTGATGAAAGAGAGAGTTCGCATCGCAGCAGGACAAGGATTCTGGGGTGACCTGCCCGACGCGCCGGTGCGTCAGGTGGAGGGCGGGCCGATCGACTATCTGATGCTCGACTACCTGGCGGAAGTTACGATGTCGATCATGCAAAAGCAGAAGGCGCGTGATCCGAACGCCGGATACGCTCGCGACTTTGTGCCTTTGATGAAGGCGATTCTGCCGGCGTGTGTCGAACGCGATATCAAAGTCGTCGCAAATGCTGGAGGCGTGAATGTGCCTGGCTGCGCAGCGGCGGTGCGCGATGTCGCGATTGAGCTGGGACTCGGCGACCAGGTCCGAATCGGAATGGTGACCGGTGATGACATTCTCGATCGTATTAACGAGCTGCTGACAAGGGGAATTGAACTGCGCAATCTCGACACGGGCGAGCCACTTGCCGTCGTACGAAATCGAATTCAAAGCGCCAATGCGTATCTCGGTGCGGCCCCCATCGTCGAGGCACTAAGCCAAGGCGCGAATGTCGTGATTACCGGGCGCGCGACGGATACGGGATTGACACTCGGCCCACTGATTCACGAATTCGGCTGGGCAGCCAATGACTGGGATCGTTTAGCGGCTGGAACAATCGCCGGCCACATCATTGAATGCGGTGCGCAGTGCTCGGGCGGAAATTGCCAGTACGATTGGGAGAACATTCCTGATCTTGCCAACGTTGGCTTTCCCATCGCGGAAGCATCGCCTGATGGGACATTCGTCATTACGAAGCACGAAGGAACTGGTGGTCGCGTGAATGTTCCGTCCGTAAAGGAACAGCTGCTTTACGAAATGGGCGATCCGCACGAGTACATCACACCAGATTGCGTCGCTGATTTCACGACGATTCACCTCGCGGAGGATGGTTTGGATCGCGTGCGCGTTTTTGGAATCAAAGGCCGGCCCGCGACTGATTCGTTGAAGGTCTCAATCAGTTATTCGGCAGGCTTCAAGGCAGTTGGCACGCTCGCATATGCTTGGCCCGATGCTTACCAGAAAGCGCGCGCCGCCGATCGAATATTACGCGCACGTCTCGAGCGTCTTGGATTGAAATTCGATCAGGTGCTCACTGAGTTTGTCGGTGCGAACGCGACGCACGGCCCATTGGCGGGAGAACCTTCGCGCGAATTGGCAGAGGTGCAGCTGCGGTTCGGCGTGCGCGGAAACGATCGCGCGGCCATCGAGCGGTTCACAAAAGAGATTGCCCCGCTAATTCTAACGGGACCTCCCGCAGTCACAGGCTTTGCGGGTGGTCGACCCAAAGTTGAAGAGATTGTCGCGTACTGGCCGGCATTGATTCCGAAAACTGAAATCACGCCGCGAGTCGAGTTGCTGACAAACTAGCTCAGGGACAAGAGGACGAGAGAGTTGAAAATTCGACTTGTGAAACTGGCACACGCGCGATCAGGCGACAAAGGCGACACGGCGAACATAGGGCTGATCGCCTTAAGAAATCAGATCTATCCGCTGCTCGTGCGTGAAGTTACCGCGGCTCGCGTAAAAGAGCACTTTCGCGGGATTTGCAAAGGCGACGTCGAGCGGTATGAGCTTCCGAACCTCGGTGCGCTTAATTTTCTGCTACATGAAAGCCTCGGCGGCGGCGGCACACTTTCGTTGATGACGGACGCGCAAGGCAAAACGTTTTCCACGGCGCTGCTGCGAATGGAAATTGAAATCAGCGAGGATGAGGCAACGCGACTCGGACTCAGTTAAAAGATGACAGCGACACGAACAGTTCTGTTCGAAGTTCGAAATTCAGTGACGTTCTTGACACTGAATCGTCCTGAGAAGCGAAATGCACTCAACGACGAGCTGGTTGGGGATTTGAAGACGGCGCTGAAAGCTGCGGACTACGATGACACAGTTCATTCCATTGTCCTGCGTGGAGCGGGTGCGGATTTCTGTTCGGGAGCGGACCTGTCCGCGCTGCAGAAGATTTCACAGGCCTCGGTCGCAGAAAACCTTTCGGATGCACAGTCGCTGGCCGAATTATTTCTGCTAATCCGTCAAGTGCGAGTGCCGGTTGTCGCCGCGGTTCGTGGCCGCGCGCTCGCTGGGGGATGTGGGCTCGCGCTCGCGTGCGACATCGTGCTTGCTGAGAGTTCGGCGCGCTTCGGTTTTCCTGAAGTGAAGCTTGGATTCGTCCCGGCCATGGTGATGGCGATCTTGCGTCGAAGCGCATCGGAAAAGTTCGCTTTCGAACTAATAACCACAGGTCGTGAAGTCAGAGCCGAGGATGCGAACCGCCTGGGTCTCGTGAATCACGTCTTCGAAAGTGAGAACTTCGACACTGACGTCGAGAACTTCGCTGCGCGGTTTCAAACGCTCAGCAGGTCTGCGTTGGGTTTGTCCAAATCACTCTTTTATTCCAGCGAGGCGATGGCCTTCGAAGAAGCGTTAGCTGCCGGCGTCGACGTCAACGCGACGGCGCGCATGACGGAGGATTGCCGCGCAGGCGTCGCTCGATTCCTGAATAAGACAGCTAATTGACTGGGACTAAAGGCGGAAGATTATTCTCGAGGTTTTACATGCTCGCGAATGAATTTCGCGATGTCCTGAGTAGACGTTCCCGGCAGAAAGATCTCGGCAACGCCCTGGTCTTTCAGTTTGGGGATGTCTTCCTGTGGCACAATTCCGCCAAGAATTACCAGCGTATCATTCATCCCTTGATCGCGTAGCAGTGAGACGATGCGCGGACACAGTGTGTTGTGCGCGCCGCTCAGGATGGAGACTCCGACGGCATCCACGTCTTCCTGTAATGCCGCCGCCGCAATCATTTCGGGAGTTTGCCGAAGGCCCGTATAAATCACTTCCATGCCCGCGTCACGTAAGGCACGGGCAATCACCTTGGCGCCACGATCGTGACCATCAAGACCTGGCTTCGCGACGAGGACGCGAATTTTTCTCTCCGATTGAGCCATGGTTGTGAAGAGTTGATGAAGTTAGATCGCCGGTTCTTCGTAGATGCCGTAAACATCGCGGAGTGCTGAACAGATTTCGCCAAGCGTTGCGTATTCGCGCACCGCCTCGATCGTTGCCGGCATCGTGTTCTCTCCGGTCTGTGCGGCCTTGCGAACAGTATCGAGAGCCTTTGTCACTGCGCCATCGTTACGCCGCGCGCGCGTCTGTTCCAGCCTATCGATTTGGTGCTGACGCACTGATTCGTCAATGACCAGAATCGGAATTTCAGTCGATTCTTCTTCCATCTGATACTTGTTGACCCCAACGATCGTCTGGTCGCCGGCCTCAAGCGCTTTCTGATATTGATAGGCGGAATCCTGAATCTCTCGTTGTGGAAAGCCCCGCTCGATGGCTTCCACCATACCGCCCATTGCGTCGATGCGGTCAAAATAGTCGCACGCGCCGTCTTCCATCTTTTTAGTGAGTGCCTCGACAAAGTACGAGCCGCCCAGCGGATCGATGGTATTCGCAACGCCACTTTCTTCCGCGATGATTTGCTGCGTGCGCAACGCCAGCAGCGCTGCCCGATCGGTTGGCAGCGCGAGCGCTTCGTCGTACGAGTCAGTGTGCAGCGACTGCGTACCCCCGAGCACGCCCGCGAGCGCCTGAATCGCCACGCGCACGACATTGTTAAGCGGTTGCTGCACGGTCAACGAAACGCCCGCCGTCTGTGTGTGAAAACGAAGCTGTAACGTCCGTTCATTACGCGCGCCAAACCGGTCGCGCATGGTTCGCGCCCACAGCCTCCGCGCTGCACGGTACTTTGCGACCTCTTCAAA
This sequence comes from Pyrinomonadaceae bacterium, assembly GCA_036006125.1. GTDB lineage: Bacteria > Acidobacteriota > Blastocatellia > Pyrinomonadales > Pyrinomonadaceae > UBA11740. Next base: position 3,858 of record DASYPX010000170.1, read on the forward strand.
AAAGTCGTTGTGCGCGTTAAAGAAGAATGAAATTCGCGGCACAAACTTTTCGATATCGAGGCCGGCTCGCACTCCCCATTCGACGTATTCAATCCCGTCGCGCAAGGTGAATGCAAGTTCCTGCAACGCCGTTGCTCCCGCCTCGCGGATGTGATAACCGCTCACGGAAATTGGGTTGTACTTAGGGACATGCGCGGTGCAAAACTCGAAGGTATCGATAACGAGCTTCATCGCCGGACGAATTGGATAAATCCATTCTTTCTGCGCGATGTACTCTTTTAGAATGTCGTTCTGCAGTGTTCCGGATATCTTCTCCCAATCAGCTCCCTGCTTCTCAGCCACTACTAAATACATCGCCAGCAACACCGAAGCGGGCGCATTTATCGTCTGTGATACCGTGACCTTTTCGAGGTCAATTCCGTCAAACAGCGTCTCCATGTCAGCTAGAGAAGAGACGGCGACGCCGCACTTCCCAACCTCGCCCTCAGCAAGGGGTGAGTCGGCGTCATAGCCCATGAGTGTGGGCAAGTCGTAGGCGACGGAAAGACCTGTCTGGCCTTCCTTGAGCAGGTACTTAAATCGCTGATTGGTTTCTTCGGGCGTGCTGAAACCGGCGAACTGCCGCATCGTCCAAAGCTTGCCGCGATAACCCGTCGCGTGAATGCCTCGCGTGTACGGGAATTCACCAGGCTGGCCTATGTCGGTCGCTAAATCGACATCGCGAATGTCATCGGGTGTGTAAAGACGATTGATCTCGTCAAGCGAGACTGTGCGAAAACTCGATTTGCGCTCCTTAGTCTTTGAAGAAGTGGCAGATCCGGATTGGGTACTGGCGATGTCTGTAGTGGCCATCTGAACGTCTGCTTAACGAGATTTTGATGTTAGTGAATGCGATATTGAGTGTCAAACACCATAGTCCTTCGCAACACGATAAAAGAAGAGCGCGGCTGCGATCTTCTGCAGCCGCGCGGTTTTGGTAGGACCCGAAAATCGTAGACAGAAGCAGCAGGGTAAAGCGGGTCTGTTAGCGGACAAAAGACAGTGTTGCCAAGTTTGTTGCTGATTGAGACTTTATTGGGACGACGATGTCCGTCGGCCGGACCATACCAAGACGTGCGCGCGCCGCCGATTCGATAATTGCTGGGTCTGTTGTGATTTGACGCACCTGAAGTTCGAGCTGCGTGTTGGACTTCCTCATCGCGTCAGTGTCTGTTGCCATTTGCTCAAACTGACGCGCTGCCGATCTAGCTTCAGCCAGGCCTCGCAGATTTACCGTCACGCAGATCGCGGAAGCTGCAAGCAAGATCATTCCGAGATAAATCCATGAAGGAACGAAAGCGACGGCGCCCCGCGCAACACCGTCGAAAGTAGTGACGTGAGTTCGGAGAACTGACGCCGGTTCGAACTGCGAAATTGCAACTCGGTTCAGTGGCCGAGCGCTAAAACGATAAGAGCTTGGAACGCGATTCAAAGGAGCACCTCCACCATCTCAATCGATTCTGAGCTTTCCTTGACCCGCGACGGCAATGGCTAACGAGTTTCCCTGCCGCCCTTGATTCACCACGACTCGAAAAAGCCTCCGCTGGCTCGTGACGCGAAGGGAAGCCATTTTGCGACGTGCGGTCACGCGCGCTGGCGAGCCGTGGTTGCTAACTTGGGTTTTCGGTTTTGGGGTCATTGATGCTGTTGTTTATTGGCTGATATTGCCGAAAAACCGGTTTTGCACTAGATAATGGGCTCTTTAAGGCCGTTCGCCCCAACATAATGTGCAAAGAGAGCCCGAATCCCTTGCGTCACAATGACTTACGCGCAAGTGGGGCGAATTTAGCAGCGACCTGCGATCGACGCAATACCATTTTCCCACAACGATTTAGCAACGTAACTTCAACGTTTACATAAACTACGGGCGATTAAGCGCTTAATTTGGCGAACGCGGGGCGAACGGAAACTCCACTTGCGCGGGCAGGCGGCGGCGCACGTGTCGAAATGCGGCGAACCTTCCAATCAGTGTCGTGTTGGCGCGCGCGCGGCAATCGGAGAGAATTCGTATATGGTGCTCTAAGACGAATGCACCCAAGGGGATACGTCAAATGAACACTTGGGGCACATGTGTTGCGAAGTCTGAAAGCGGAGTTGTGCACCCCTCGACGGAGCCTGATATCTAAATGAAAGCAATTAAACACGCAGAACGCGGACTAACGATAGTCGCCGGTGGCCTGTTCAATGCCATCCAAGTTGTCAATAAGTACAAGCCTAACCCATCTTTCACACCAAAGTGGTCAGATAAGCCCCTGCTGAAGTCCTGGCAGAAGACGAAACCGACGCTCGGCTGGCCCAGAGTAACTGACTCGTTGTGCCCGAACTGTGTAATCGAAGCGCGCGAGAACATTCTGAGTGGCAAGCAGGACGTTTCTGTTTTGATCAACGAGAAAGTTGGTGAGATCAAAGCGCAGATTATCGAACGCGACGGCGAGATTTGGATGGTCAAAGATTGTCCGAATCACGGCCACTTCGAAGACATGATGGCGATCGACTCGAAGTTTCTGACGCACATCGAAACCATGTTTCCGGGTCGCGATATCGAGGCTCACAACGATGAGAAGTTGCACAACCATGGTTCCAGCACGGTGAAGTATGGTCGTGGCGCGGTCTTGACCGTGGATCTTACGAACCGCTGCAACATGATGTGCGATCCATGCTTCATGGACGCCAACCAGGTTGGGTTCGTCCATGAGCTGAGCATGGATGAGATCAAAGGGATTCTCGACAACGCGATATCGATCAAGCCGCGTCGCCAGATGTCGGTTCAGTTCTCTGGTGGCGAGCCAACAATCTCGCCGCACTTCATCGAAGCGATCAAGTACTCTCGCAAAGTGGGATACAACTCAGTGCAAGCGGCGACGAACGGAATTGAGTTCGCGAAGAGCAAAGAGTTCTGCCGGCAGGCAGCAGAGGCTGGCCTCCGTTACGTTTACTTCCAGTTTGACGGTATCGGAAACGATGCGAACAGCCATCGTCAGGTCGGCAATCTGTTCGATGTGAAGTTGCGCGCGATTAACAACCTGCACGAAGCCGGTGTCGAGATCGTTCTTGTGACGACGCTCGTCAACGGAATTAACAACGACCAGGTTGGATCAATCATTCGTTTCGCGCTCGACAATCCGAAGAAGATTGCGTTCCTCTCGTTCCAGCCGGTTTCGTTCACTGGCCGCGACGAAGCGATTACGCCGGAGCGTCGTCTGCAGCAGCGGTACACGCTTTCGCACCTCGCGCATGACGTCAAGAATCAAGTCGGCATTACTGAGCCGACGCGCGATTGGTTCCCGCTGTCGTTGATGGGTGCATTCGCCGACTTCGCCGATTTGGTGCATGGTCCCGAGTCTGAATGGGGACAAGTCTCCTGCGGTTGTCACCCTAACTGCGGCGTCGGCACCGCGGTCATGATCGATAAGGAAACCAGGGAAATGAGTCCGGTGCCCGCGTTCCTGGATATTCCGGGTCTGGTGAAAGACATGCGCAAGATTACGGACGCTGCTCGCGGCAAGTGGATGTCGAATCTCATGATGGGTCTGGCGTTGTTGAAGCACTACCGGCCGCAAAATGCTCCGACCCACTTCAACCTTTACGAACTCTTCAAGAAGTTCGACAAATCATTCGGTCTCACCGGCAAGGACTACGGCAAGGTTGACGGTAGCCGCAGCACGGAAGACATCGCCAAGCGCCGCTCAGATCGTTGGAACTTCCTGTTCATTGCTGGCATGTGGTTCCAGGACCTCTTCAACTACGACTTCCGCCGTACCGAGATGTGCATCATCCCTTACGGCACTCAGGAAGGCGAGATCAGCTTCTGCGCATACAACACAGGCATCGGCTGGCGTAATATCATCGAGCACATGCATCAGAACGCGACCGTGGCCAAGTGGTATGAAGATCATGGCCGCCACGAGATCTTCGCGCGTGGGAAAGACGTCGAACTGACGGACAAGTCGCATAACCTAATCCTGAACGAAGGAGACCTTGCGCGGCCGAATAAGCCGCACATGGAAGGCCCGAAGACGGCGCACGAAGAGATGGTCGCGATGCGCAAGCTTTATCAGGAAATGGTCATGAAGCAGCAGCAGATCAAGACCGATAACGGCGATAAGCCAGTTCAGATTCAAGGTCTCAACGGCAAGAAGAGCGCAGCTGTTGTTACCGTGTAGTCTCCAGCAATAGTTGGAACCCCGCGGGCTGCGTTCCAGCTCGCGGGGTTTCGCTTGTCTGCTTGACCAACGGCGATTTGAATGTGTTAAATAGCGGTTCGGAAAGACATTTAAGAAGGAAGAGAGAGATAGATGGCAGTAGTTAACGTTAATCCCGGCGAGTCGATTGAAAGCGCGCTGCGCCGCTTCAAGCGCAAGGTGATGACCGAGGAGATTATCAAGGACGCAAAAAAGCACGCGTTTTTTATGCCGCCCGGACAAAAGGCAAAACTGAAATCCGCGCTGGCGCGCAAGCGCAACAAGAAGAAAGCTCGTCCGCGTCCTCGCCCGACTACATAAGTCGTAGCGGAAAGAGCGAGACTTACCAGATTCGATCCACGGAAAAACCGGCTGGCTCGCTACGTTTGAATAAAACGTTCGGGGCGGGTCTGCGCGAGCGAACTGGAATATAATCGTAGCTTCCCAATGACGCGAATTCTCTTAACGAACGACGACGGCATACACTCCGACGGACTCGGAACGCTGGAACGGGCCCTTCGCGAGTTGGGCGACGTTTACGTCGTCGCCCCGGCGGCGGAGATGAGTGGCGCTTCGCACAGTCTCACACTCGCCCGGCCGCTGCGTATTCGCCAGATCGACAGTCGTCATTGGACGGTAGATGGCACGCCGACCGATTGCGTGACGTTGGCCTTGCATAAGATCCTCGAAGAAGACGAGCGACCGAATGTTTGTGTTTCAGGAATAAATCATGGCGGGAATCTCGGTGACGATGCCACCTACTCCGGAACAGTGGCCGGGGCTTTGGAAGCTACGATTCTCGGCGTGCCGGGATTGGCCGTAAGTCTCGTCGCGCGCGAACACTTCGACTTTACCGAAGCAGCACGCTTTGCTGTGCTGGCTACAAAAAAGATTCTCAGCGAAGGACTGCCTGAGGGCACTCTGCTAAACATGAACGTGCCGCAAGGGGACATCAAAGGGGTGCAGGTGACGCGGCAGGGAATCAAAAATGCGCGTCCCGTAATCACTGAACACATCGATCCGCGCGGCAAGCCTTACTTCTGGATTGGCGAGCAATACTTTCGCTCGAATGCGGAGGACGGAACCGATTATCGTGCAATCGAAGAAGGCTACGTCTCGATCACGCCGTTGAAGAGCGACATGACAGATCACGCTCTCTTGTCTTCATTGGAATCGTGGAATTACCTGGCATCCCTCGAGGTCTTGCAGAGCTAGCCATAGCGGCAAACAATTGAGTTTCACACCGTCACAGACGACACCTTTACAAGCTGAACTTCGAATCCCGCGTGAGCGTATGGTCGAGCGCCTTCGCGACCACTATCGCATTAACGATCAAAAGGTCCTGGACGCGATGCGTTCTGTACCGCGCCATTTTTTCGTGACCGAAGCGTTGCGCGGGCGGGCCTACGATGACAACGCGCTACCGATAAATTTCAATCAGACTATTTCGCAGCCGTATATCGTCGCGCGCATGACTGAGCTGCTTGAGCTGACGAAGCAGAGTCGCGTGTTGGAGATCGGTGCCGGCTCGGGGTATCAGACGGCAGTGCTGGCGCAACTTGCTTCGCAGGTTTACGCGATCGAAAGAATTGGCGAGCTGGCGCGCGAAGCACAATCACGCATTCGCGCCCTCGGTATTTACAATGCAACCGTCAAAGCGTTCGACGGTACGCTCGGCTGGAAGGCGCACTCGCCTTACGACGCGATTCTCGTCGCCGCCGGCGGACCGTTGATACCTGAGCCTCTCATCGCGCAACTAAACCTTGACGGACGCCTGGTGATCCCGATTGGCGAGACCCGCGAGAGTCAACGCTTAGTCCGCGTGATTAAGACAGAAACCGGCCACAAACTCGAAGAGCACGGCTCATGCGCCTTCGTGCCGCTTATTGGTCAACATGGTTGGGGACAGCAGTAAAGGAGTTTGGCAGTAAGCAGTGAGCAGTGAACCGAAAAAAAAACCAACAACCGACAACTGAAACTGACTCGTCCTGCTTCGTATGGTTGGAAAAATACTGGAACTCGTAACGGCTTTCGTCATCGCAACGATCTCGACGCTTGGTTACGGAGGAATAGTTTTGCTGATGGCGATTGAGTCGGCGTGTATCCCTCTGCCGTCAGAAATTATCATGCCGTTTTCCGGCTATCTCGTTTACACCGGACGTTTCAACATTTGGTTGGTCGCTGTCGCGGGCGCGTTTGGATGCGTCGTTGGTTCGCTCGTCGCTTATTGGGTGGGCATGTATGGGGGCCGCCCGCTGATCGAGAAATACGGAAAGTTCGTCCTCGTCTCAAGACACGATTTGGATCTCGCTGATCGTTGGTTCGATCGATTTGGCGAAGTCATTGTCTTCGTAAGCCGCCTGCTGCCGGCAATTCGCACGTTCATCGCGTTTCCCGCTGGCATCGCACGCATGAACCTGAAGAAGTTCGTTATCTACACCTTTGCAGGTTCGTTGCCTTGGTGTCTCGGCCTCGCGTACGTCGGCCAGAAACTTGGCGAGCAATGGGACAAAGATCCGCGTCTGAAGACGCTCTTTCATCGATTCGATTTTGTGTTTGGAATCGTGATTGTGCTCGCCGCGGCATGGTGGATCTGGCGACACGTCAGACATTCGCGAACAGGAAGTACGGAAGGGCTGAGGACTGAGGACTGAGATAAAGAACTGTTTATTGTCGACCTACTGAATCCGATACACCTTAGTCAATATTCTCAGTCCTCAGTCCTCGTTACTCAGTCCTTTCGAGACGTGTTATCATCCGTTTCATTAATCGGGGCGTGGCTCAGCCTGGTAGAGCGCACGGTTCGGGACCGTGAGGTCGGAGGTTCGAATCCTCTCGCCCCGACCAGTTCTCGAAGACAACGGCTGCTTCGGCAGCCGTTTTCACTCAGAAACTAATTCTTCAAAGCGTGACGCGAGATGGGGGTGTGCTTCGAACCTTCGCGGAGCAGCTCACTCTTGAAAACGACAACTTCCGCAACAGGAAACAGCTCTGGTGGAAATCCCAAGTTATGGTGAACTTCTGCCAACCGTCGTTCGTTAGCGGGCTTTCGCAGCCGGGCAATGGTCAAGTGAGGATGCAAAGAACGCGGCTCTCGCGCGAAACCTGCAGTCCCGCATTCATCTTCGACACGATTGTAAAGTTCGTCCAGCTTTCGTTCGCGATCATCAACGCCAATCCATAAAACGTTCGGCTTGCCTCTCGGCGGAAAGACGCCGCAGCCGGCAAGGTTTAATTCGAAAGGCTTGACGCCTCTGACTGCCCGGGCAATGGCATTCGACAATTGCGGAATTTCGCTGACGGGAACGTTGCCGAGGAACTTCATTGTGAGGTGAAGATTGTGCTCACGGCTCCAGCTGGCGCGCGCGTCCGGCACGTTGCGACGAAGTTGCTTAATGTGTTCGATCACTTTCACGCGCACCGCACGGGGAAGTTCGATGGCGATGAAAGTGCGATAACTATCCACAGCAGAACTATCCGCAGATTACGCCGATTACGCAGAGACAAAAATCAAATTCAAAACGCACTCACACCGAGAGCTTAAGCAGTCTGCACAAAGCCTTAATTGAATCTCTGTAATCTGCGTAATCTGCGGATAACCTTCTTACGGTTTCGGTGTCAGCGTCAAAGTTTCCTTCGTTGCCGATTCAATCGCCGCTTTGCTAAACGGGAACGGTCGCGGCGTGACTTTACGCCAATCGTCCAACTGATCTTTCCAATGCGGATTGTTGGGCATTCCCGATTCCCCGAGCGGTATTCCGTTTTGACTCTTGTCCCAGTCAGTTACGTCGGCGATGAAACGCATCGACACGCTCGCGCCGACGTTGACGGTTGCGCCTGAGCCGCCGGTCCCGTTTTGCGGAAACGCTTCGATTACATAAGGCGCGCCGATGAAAGGCACTTGCGCGAGCGGATGATTGAAACGCGCTTTTGCCTGCGCGCCCCACATCCATTTTGTTTCGTCCGCG
>DASYPX010000171.1:0-5149 GCA_036006125.1 Pyrinomonadaceae bacterium
GATTCGCAAACGTGAATTCAAAACAGACGAGGGCAAAGCGCATTTCACGGTTCATCCACTGCCGCAAATCAAATTGGAGGCGGGCGAATTTCTAATGATGACGATGCGCAGCCACGATCAATTCAACACGACGATCTACGGGCTTGACGATCGCTATCGCGGAATTCGCAACGGGCGACGGATCGTGTTTCTAAACAGAAACGACATGGAGACGACTCAGCTTAAGGAAGGACAATTGGTTGATTTGATTAGCCGTCATAATGGCTCAGAGCGCGTCGCCCGTGGTTTCCGTGTAGTGCCCTACAGTATTCCCCGGCGCTGTGCGGCAACCTATTTTCCAGAAGCGAACGTGCTCGTGCCGGTTAATTATTTTGCCGACAAGAGCCACACACCGGCGTCGAAATCAGTCGTAATTACGATTCGACCGGCGAACTTGAACACAGCGGACAAAGAGACGGGCAAATAAGCAGTAAGCAGGCAAAATCAGCAGAGAATTTGTAATTTGCAGTTTTCACTTTTCATTTTTCATTGAAGTTGTGAAGTTTTTCTCTGTGTCCTCAGTGGTTAATATGAACATGAAATCGAAACAAGAACACTACCAACAATTAGCCGCTCCGCTTTCGAGTCTGCTTGCCGGTGAGCGTGACTTTATCGCGAACTCAGCGAACTTCACCTCATTTATTTTTCGCTCAGTGCCCGATCTTAATTGGGCCGGAGTCTATCTGGTGAAAGATGGCGAACTGGTGCTCGGACCATTCCAGGGAAAGCCGGCACGCGTGCGGATTCCGTTTGGCCAGGGTGTTTGCGGCACCAGCGCCACTAAATGTGAGACGCTGATTGTGCCGGACGTGCACGAATTTGCCGGGCACATCGCCTGCGACCTCGCTTCGAAATCCGAGATCGTGGTGCCGTTAATGAAGAATTCGACGTTGATCGGCGTGCTCGATCTCGACAGTCCTTCGGCATCGCGGTTCGATCAGGAAGATGCGGAAGGTCTGCAGATGCTCGCCCGCATTCTGCTGTCTTCGGTGCAAGTATGACCAATCCTCGGCCACGCGTCGTTGCGGTCAGCGGTCTGTCGTCCAACACCGGCAAGACCACGCTCGCCTGCGAGTTGCTCGCGCGTCTGCCGGGATGGGAAGCGATCAAGCTGACCCGTGGTCATTATCGTTCGTGCGGCAAAGATCCGAGCGGCTGCTGCGTAAGTGATCTCTTGCGCGACGAGCCGTTGATTCGATCCGGGCGCGAGGCAAACTACGAATTCGGAAAAGATACGGGACGCTTTTGGGATGCCGGTGCGGTAAACGTGCACTGGGTGATCGTCGGCGAAGATCAGGTCGAAGCCGGCATTAACGAAGCGCTTTCGCGCGTCAAGACCGCGGCGGTGATTGTCGAAGGCAACAGCTTTTTGGAATACATCGAGCCGGACTTCGCGATCATGTGTGCCCGCGCGGGCGAAAACACAGTGAAGAGTTCGGCACGCCGAAATTTGGAAAAAGCAGACGCGCTCTATCTTTCGACGATTGATGATGCTGATCAAGAGACTGCAATTAGACTTTTCAAGACGTGGAGAGATGGTCTCTCGATGGCGCTGAACACCGAAGGCGTTCAGGTTTACACGCGGCATCTTATTCCGAAGTTAGTCGAGCTAATTGATAAGACATTTGCGGTTGGCTCGTCTTCAGCGAAACAACTCAACGAGCCATCGAAGATGGCGGCAGAGAGTAGCCCCGGGCGTAAGCCCGGGGATCAGCAGCCCATTCTTTCCTAAGCCCGCGAAGCGGGCGACAGAACGTCTTTGATAGGGCCGCATTCTGGCGCCCGCTCCGCGGGCTAAAGTCATTTCTTATCAACTAACCCAGCGCTGAAGCGCTGGGCCAATATCAAACGTCCGCTGGCGCGGACGAATCATGATGATTACCATTCGCAAATCAGAAGAACGCGGCCACCTCAATCACGGCTGGCTCGATACCTATCACACGTTTTCATTCGATCAGTATTACGATCCGGCGCACGTTCACTTTCGCAGCTTGCGCGTAATCAACGAAGACCGCGTGGCAGCCGGCAAAGGTTTCCCAACGCACTCTCACCGTGACATGGAAATCATCACCTACATCCTGTGGGGCGCGCTCGAGCATCGCGACAGCATGGGCAACGGCTCGGTGATTCGTCCGGGTGATGTGCAGCGCATGAGCGCGGGCACGGGCGTGGCTCATAGCGAATTCAATCCATCAGATGTGGAACCGGTGCATCTTCTGCAAATTTGGATCATGCCGCGCGCCCGAAACCTGCCGTCGAGCTATGAACAGAAGGCTTTTTCAGAAGACGAGCGGCGCAATCAACTGCGCCTCGTAGCGTCGGACGATGGACGCGATGGCTCAGTAACAATTCAGCAAGACGCGAAAGTCTACGCTGCAATTCTCGATGGCGACCGCGCGATTGAACACACTTTGCCTGACAACCGCTACGCATGGCTTCAAGTCGCGCGTGGAAGCCTCGAGGTCAACGGCCACGAATTGAGCCAGGGCGACGGCGCGGCCATCAGCCGCGAACGCTCGCTGAAACTTGTTTCTTCTGAGGAAGCAGAGTTGCTTCTTTTCGATCTCGCGTGAGTTGCGATTAACTTTTTGTCCTGGACGGCGGAGCCGCCTGAATTACTCTGAGCTCCGCGACGATCTCCTGAATCCTCTTTGCCTGCGCTTCGATTGTCTCTGCGCGCCGCCGGGCCTTCTCACTCAAATCTTCGCGCAAGAGCAACTGCGCTTGTCCAAGCAAAGCCGCCAGCGGGTTGTTAATTTCATGCCGGATGCGCGCCACAAGCTCCGCCGCTTCGGTAAGTTTCTTTTCCTGCTCTGCGACGGCGGCCTGCAAACGCGCCATCTCGTCCGGTCGGGCCGTCTGTGTATCGTTCATTGATTCTGCTTGCGTGGGTTGTAATCATCGAACGTGAAGATGCGGCTGAACCCGCAAGGACACCGCGTTGACATTCTGCTGGCCGCAGATTATTAGTGCAAGAACTTTTTTCGCCGACCCAACTGCTCATAGCCTGATTTCCTGCGGGAAAAGTGCGGTTTTGCCACTGACGCGTCGCGAAGCTCACGTTTGACTTTCGCGCAACGAGTCCCGTAAATTCGACTGCGCCGGTGGGAGGTCGTCTAACGGTAAGACTGCGGACTCTGGATCCGCCTATCGGGGTTCGAATCCCTGCCTCCCAGCCAAACCTTTGCGCTCGCCTCTCTTGATAGACTTCCTGCTCAGCATCGAATCCTTCGCAGTCTTTCCAACGCGAAATTTGAGCCTTGTCCTGGCGGGAATCTTTATAGTCTCGCCGGTGGCCGGATTTTTTCCCTGACGCCCACGGCGTTCTTTCATCACTAATTTTCCGAAACCCGGGACGGTGAATTCTCCGTGTAGTTGGATTTCCTTCGCAGCAAGGGACGACAGGTCGGAAAACAATTCCTTTACTTGCGCCTGTTTTAAACCCGAAAGTTGCGCACAGTAGGCAACGACGTGGGATTTGTTCATCACTTTGTTAATGTCGCCGGGCGAAGGCTGATGATCCGGACAATAGAGTCCCTTGCCTTTGACTAGATTCGGACAACGAGGCGGATAGACGTATGCGCACTGAATATCTTTGGCCATCGTACGATTTCAGTTTGACGTGATTAAAGAAATTTCATGATTATCCAACCCACAATTCCACAAACGGCTGCGAAAGCAATGACAATGGCGATCCAGATGAGAGGTGCAGGACGCCCCGCACTGGGAACACCCACTGATAACTCGGGCGTCCACAACTGAGAGCCGTAATCCCTCATTCTGTCCGTTACAACTGAGAACTTATCAATGTCACCAGGTGTGGGAAAATGGATCGGGCAAAATAATCCTTTGCCGCTCACCGTGTTTGGGCAGCCCGGAGATGAACAGGGTACACTCATAGCGCCTCCCGGATTGGGCTAAACTTTTAATAACCTCAGAGTCACGATGGCGGCTGCGCCAATCGCAAACACCAGCAGGACTTGTGCTGTATGCAGCAATTGCGCCTTCTTATCGATGGCGTCTTTCGCAGAAGCCACGGTTTCTTTCCAGACAGCTGATTGTTGGTCAAGCAACCTTCGAATTCTGTCTGGCAAATCGTCGTCAGTCGCTTCTGCAATAGCATCAGCCCAGCTTTCGATGGCCTCTCCACTTGGTATTGATTTTACCGTGCGCTTCCATAGTACGAGGACAGAACAGATAATTGTCGGAATGAGCAGAATGATGGCGGCGCCGAGGCAGAGATTGCCATAAAAATCCAGACGGCTCGCCGCGAGATCTTTCGCGAATGTGAAAGCTGCCGCGACAAAAATGCCGGCAATCGTGACGGTACCTTGCGCTTTGGCCTCAAGCGCCTTCCACACGTCGGAAACTTCTTTGTATTCTTCGCGATAACTGTCGAGCGCGATCTGACGTAGCAGTTGCCTCATCGCGTTTGCGGATTCGCTCGACACACCTTGTGCTGGTGGCGGAGTGGAAAGTTGCGCGCTCAGCAGACTGGTAACAAGGACGTTAATTTCTCTCAAGCGGGCCAGGTTGATGTCTTCAGCCAGCGCGTCGCGGACAAGCGCCTTAATCTGAATCGTCGTATCCAAACCATCTGGTTGTCGCGGTTTGGAAACGTCAGTCGAAGGAGTTCTCGCCAACGATTGGGGTGCGTTGGCCGGCAAATCTGCGGGAAGTTCACTGGGAACTTTGAGAGTATCGTCCATAATCCGTTGAGGAGGACGTCGCTCGGTTCGCCTCGAATGGCGCGAACCTTAGCATGAGGGATATAAGGACGGCAAGCAAAACTCTGGCTGAAGTCCACAAAGTCAGTTAGCTGAAGCCCGTCTTCTTGCCACAGGCCTCGCCCGTAATCACGAACTCATCAGGGTTGCCGGTAGGTTACGCCGCCCTTCATCACGAACTGCACACGTCGCAAAGCCGAAATGTCGCGGGTTGGAATACCCTCAACTGCGATCAGATCCGCAAACAGTCCATTCTTCACCCGACCGAACTTTTCTTCCATGTGAAGTACACGAGCGTCGACTGAGGTGGCCGAGCGCAGCGCGTCAACGATGGGCATCCCCCACGCCACCATCGTTTCAATCTCGCGCGCGTTATCGCCGTG
>DASYPX010000172.1:0-5371 GCA_036006125.1 Pyrinomonadaceae bacterium
CCGCGGCAAAGTTCGTCTGTACGTTGTCGTTCATGCTCTCGGTGGCGTTTACGGATTTACACCACTGTTTGCGGCGGCCGTCAAGATCGAACTTATCCTCGACACAGACAATAACCACCTCAAGTTGTGCTTTCTCGCCACTCTGCCTATCCTAATCGTTTGCCCTTAACATGATTTTTTCAGCGGGGCATGACAGTGACATGGAAACTAACAAGATTCGGAACATAGCGATTATCGCGCACGTCGATCACGGGAAGACCACCCTGGTCGATGCCATGCTCAAGCAAGCGGGAACGTTTCGCGAAAACGAACAGGTCGTCGACCGCGTGATGGATTCGATGGACCTCGAACGTGAGCGTGGGATCACGATCATGGCAAAGAACACCGCGGTCCGTTACGGCGATTACAAAATCAACATCGTTGACACACCCGGCCACGCCGATTTCGGCGGAGAGGTCGAACGCGTTTTAAAGATGGTTGACGGGGTGATGCTGCTGGTCGATGCGGCCGAAGGCTGTCTACCGCAGACGCGATTCGTTTTGCGCAAAGCTTTGGAAGCAGGTTTGCCGGCGATTGCGGTCGTCAACAAAATCGATCGGCAAGACGCGCGACCGAAAGAAGTGGTGGATGAGATTTACGAACTGTTCCTCGATCTGGACGCGACCGACGAGCAGATCGAGTTTCCGATCTTGTACGCGATTTCGCGCGCCGGAGTAGCGAAGAAACAGCTCGACGAAGAATCGACAAACTTAAAACCCCTGTTCGATCAAATCATTGAAACCATCCCGGCTCCGGAGCCGTTGCGAAGTGATTCATTGCAGTTATTGGTCGCCAATGTTGATTACAACGAATACGTCGGCCGGCTGGCCATCGGCCGAATCTTTTCGGGCGAGCTGGCGCGCAATCAGGAGATTGGCATCGCGCGTCGCGACGGTAGCCTGCTAAAGACACGCGTCAAGGAACTCTATGTCTTCGAAGGACTAAAGCGGGAAACCGCCGATAGTGCGGCGGCCGGCGAGATCGTCGCGCTCGCGGGAGTCGAGGACATCAACATCGGCGAAACGATTACGAGCGCGGACAATCCGCAACCTTTGCCGGTGATCGCCGTTGATGAACCAACCATTGCGATGGTGTTCAGTGTGAACAACTCGCCGTTTGCCGGCACCGAGGGTCAGTTCGTGACTTCACGGCAGATCAAGGAGCGTCTCGATCGAGAAGTTCTCGGCAATGTCGCAATTCGCGTCGAGGAGACGAACTCGCCGGAGCAGTTTCGAGTTTCCGGGCGTGGCGAACTGCAACTGGCCATCATGATCGAGATGATGCGCCGCGAAGGTTACGAACTTCAGGTGTCGAAACCCGAAGTCATCACGCGCCGCGTCAACGGCGAAGTCCATGAGCCAATCGAGCAGGTCGTCGTCGATTGTCCGGAGGAATTCATTGGCGTTGTCACCGAGGCCATGGGGCGACGCAAGGGCCAGATGACACGCATGGTGAATCACGGTACCGGGCGCGTGCGCATGGAATTCGAAGCGCCATCACGCGGTCTGATCGGTTTTCGCGGCGAGTTCCTGACTGAAACAAAGGGCACGGGATTGCTGAACACTCTATTCCACCGCTTCGACCGATGGATGGGCGAGATGAAAGGCCGCGGCACTGGATCGCTCGTCGCGGATCGCATGGGCGAGTCGACGACTTACGCGCTGTACAATTTGCAGGAGCGCGGCACGCTCTTCATTCGCCCGGGCACGCGCGTGTTCGAAGGAATGATCATCGGCGAGAATGCCCGCGCCGTCGACCTGGATGTCAATGGCATTAAGGAAAAGAAGCTGACGAACATGCGCGCTTCTGGATCTGACGAAGCGATGCGGTTGGTGCCGGTAAAAGACTTGTCTTTGGAAGAAGCGCTCGAATTTATCGCCGACGATGAACTGGTCGAAGTGACGCCGAAATCAATCCGGCTACGCAAGCGTGTCTTGAAGGCGAATGAGCGGCCAAAGAGAGAAAGCTAGATGCTTTTGGAGTGCGGCGGCTTGACGCCGCTTTGGACTGCCGACTTGAAAGAAAGCGCCGTCAAGCCGGCGCACTCCAAAATCACACCCCTGGAATCTTTCCAGTTTTCAACATCGACGACGGGCAGAGTTTCTCAACCATGCATTCTTCACACACAGGCCGCCGCGCTTTGCAGATGCGCCGGCCGTGAAAGATCAGGAGGTGCGAGAAGATGATCCAATCTTTCTTTGGCACCAATCCCAATAAATCCTGTTCGATCTTCACGGCGTCTTTCTGTTTGGTGAGTCCCAATCGATGTGACAAGCGACTGACGTGCGTGTCGACGACGAGGCCGGCGGCAATTCCGTAAGCGACACCCAACACCACATTCGCCGTTTTGCGCGCGACGCCCGGCAGCTTCAGTAACTCGTCCATTGTTCCTGGCACTTCGCTCTCAAATTCGTCAATGAGCATCGCGCATGCACCCTGAATCGATTTGGTCTTGTTGCGAAAGAAGCCGGTAGTGCGAATGTCTTCCTGAAGTTCAGTGTCGCGAACTTTCAAATAATCTTCAGGTTTGCGGTATTTGCGGAACAGATCGGCAGTAACTTTGTTGACGCGTTCGTCTGTGCACTGAGCAGACAGAATCGTTGCGATCAGGAGTTCGAATGCATTCGAGTGGTTCAACGCACACTTGGCATCAGGATGTGCGCGCTTGAGGAATTTGATGATCTGTTCGGTGCGGGCCTTTTTTGCGGCTTTGTTTTCTCGCATTTTGGAGTGCGCTGGCTTGACAGCGCCTTCTAATTCTTCGGTGACGAAGCATTGATGAAGAAAGCGGCGTCAAGCCGCCGCACTCCAAAAGCTACCGCAACCTTCCCGTCAACATTAGCGCCAGCATCTTCCAGTCGCCTATAAACGACCAGAGTGGGTATGTAAAGGTCGCCGGCCGGTTCTTTTCCACGAAAAAGTGCCCAACCCATGCGAGCCCGTACCCCGGAACGAACGCGAGCGGGAACAACCACCACTTTCCGATCACAATCAACGCAATCAGGGACACGATCGCCGCAAACGACCCTACCGCGTGCAGCACCCGTGTGACTGGTTTGCTGTGTTCGCTGAGATAGTACGGCCAGAACTCTGCAAACGATTGATAGCGTGGCTGAGACATCGAATCGCGCGCGATTTTAGCAGAAGCATGGCACGAGCGTCCCGCGCCGTGTGACTCACTAAGAGGATGCGCGTGCGATGCATTACTTGACCAGCACCGCAACCACAGGCAAGATCAGGCGCTATGCTTTTCCACCCGGTGTCTTGTCCCGGCCTCGTTCGTTTCATCCTGGCAATCGTAATCGCTGCTTCGGCAGTTGTCTCACTGCCCGGACTGGCGAACGCGCAATCCTACGAACGCGAATTCAGCGTCGGCAGTAAGCCTTCGCTCACAATCAAAAACCGCAATGGTCGTGTGTCGGTTGTTACCTCCGACGATCAGAAAGATAAAGCCCTGGTACAGGCGACTTCCCCCGTCGCGCCCGTCGAGCCGAGCGATATCAGCATTTCTGGCGGCGAGATCGTCGTTCGCGAACGACGCGCAGGGGATCGAATCGATCTGATCGTACGTGTGCCGTCACGCACGCGTGTGAAGGTCGAGAGCGAAAACGGCATGGTTGATGTGATCGGCGACCTCGCGATGGCTGAAGTCCTAACTGACACGGGAACGATTCATGCCGATGTGCCGCTCGATGACGTGAAATTCAAGTTTCTGTGGCAGGCGAGCCGTCCGCGTTTTCTCAGCGACGTCGAACTACCGCGGGTGAAGGAAGGGCGGGCCGGATCGTTTTCGATTTCGGGCACGCTCGGGCCGAACGCCAAGAAGAGCAAAGACAAGAAAAAGAAAGACGCCGAGAAAACTGAGAGCGCGACGGTTGATAGCAGTGCCGACTCAAACGATGCGAATAGTTCTGCAATCGATGGGGCAATGGACAAGGATGAGAAGTCCAAAGCCGACGCTGACAAGTCAAAGTCCGACAAAGACAAGCTCGTGCAGTTGAACCTCACAACGCAACGCGGCGTGATTCTGCTGAACGTCGATCCGGCGATGGCGCCGAATGATTTGCGCGAGCGACCGTTGACTGAAGCGGCGAAGGGGATCGTGCGCAGCGGCAATGTGCCCCTGATTGACGCGATTAGAAAAGTAAGCCCGCGTTTATTTGGTGATTATGCACACACGCTGCCACCGCCGGATCGGGGACCTTCACTGGTGAACATGCAACCGCCGGGTCAACTTGCGACCGCGGTTGCGCCACAGTTGATTAAAGTCAATGCCAGTGTCACCGATGGCAATGGACGAGCGATTCCGAATATGCGTTTGTCTGATTTTGCTGTTTACGAAGACGGCACGGAACGGAAAGTGGTCGACGTCACCCCTTCCACTGAACCGTTCAACTTGATTTTGTTGCTGGATGTTTCCGGCAGCGTGGAAGAA
Source organism: Pyrinomonadaceae bacterium (assembly GCA_036006125.1). Classification (GTDB taxonomy): domain Bacteria; phylum Acidobacteriota; class Blastocatellia; order Pyrinomonadales; family Pyrinomonadaceae; genus UBA11740. Next base: position 4,475 of record DASYPX010000172.1, read on the forward strand.
CGCATCGATTTCATTCGCAAAGCCGCGCGCGACTTTCTGCGCACCGCCAGCCGCCAGGATCGAATCGCGATCACAAGTTTTCGCGACGATATTCAAATCATTTCGGACTTCACGACCGATCGCGCTTTGCTGTCGAAGAAACTGGACGACATTGATGCCGGTGGCGCGACCGCGCTTTACGATGCGCTCGGGTATTCGTTGGTAGATACGCTCAAGCCTTTGCGCGGCGAGCGTACGGCCATCGTAATTCTTTCCGATGGCGACGACAACAAATCGTTTGTGCCGTTTCCGTCAATTTTGGAAGCGACGATCGAATCGGGGGCGCTCATCTATCCGCTTTACGTTCCCTCGGGCTTGATTCCGGAAGCGAGTGTGCCAAAGCCGATGATCACGGTCGATCCGATGCGCACAAAATATCTGACGATTACTACGCGGGCCGCCGAAGAAGGACAGAAGCTTGCGGATTTTTCTGGCGGCGTTTTCTATTCGATTAAACGCCTCGAAGATTTGCAGAAAGCTTACGACGATGTAGTGGCGCAACTGCGCACGGCCTACACGATCACTTATTCATCGGAAGCCGGCGCGACTCATCGTCGTTTGCGCGTGCGGGCGAATCGCGAAGGCGCTTATGTGCGCTTGAGCCCGGCAGTCTCGAGTTCGCACTGACAGGGCAGTAGCCCACCAGCTGCGGCCCCACGCGGCAGCGCGTGCAGTGGTGGTCGAATAGGGACGGCTTAGTTTTCCAATCGGCTACATCCAGGACCTTACAAAGGAGAAAAGTATGAAGAGACTCACCCTTGCTGTTTCTTTACTGTGCGTTTTCGCCATTAGCGCGTCAGTTGTGCAGGCGAAAGCGATAAGTGGCCAGGAAAAGAAGTCGTTATACACGCGACTCGG
>DASYPX010000173.1:0-3024 GCA_036006125.1 Pyrinomonadaceae bacterium
CGATCGACAACATCGCCGACGCCCTCCAACACGCGGCGCATTATGCGCTCGGGTACGACCGTGTCGCGGCGCCGTTTTGGGGTTTGTCCCTGTTCTTCGGCCATACGTCCTTATGTACGACTACCGGGTCAAACTGTTCAAGGTAGTTTTGCTGCCAACAAAATACACTAGTTTTGCGCGCGCTGTCGCGCCGCTTCGTACAAGATGACGCCCGTCGCCACCGCCACATTCAGACTCTCGGCCGAGCCTTTCATTGGAATCCGCACCGCAAGATCGGCTGCCCCGCGTTCTTCATGCGAAAGTCCCGTGGATTCGCGCCCCACAAGCAGCGCACTAGGCTTTAGCCAATTTACATCGCTGAAAACCGTGGCCGCCGAAATATCTGCGCAGACGATTTGAATCTTTCGGGCACGACACCATTCCAGGGCCTGGGTGAGCGTCTCGCCGCTCCAAACCGGCAAACGAAATGCCGATCCCATCGCGCCGCGCAGCGCCTTTGGCGAAAACGGATCAGCGGTATTCGCCGTCGCGATTACGCCGGTCGCACCCGCGGCTTCGGCCGTTCGCACGATGGCGCCGACGTTTACCGGATTATTTGTTTCGTGCAGTATGACAATCAGCGGCTTCGCTGGTTGTCGTTTCGTCAAGTTATCCACATCCGACGGCGGACGCCTCGCCAGTAAAACGATACCCTGCGGGGTCTTCGTATACGAAATAGATTCAAGCAGTTTTTCGTTGACAGCCGCGGACGACTTAGCTCGATCTCCAAGCTGTGCAATCACTCTTGCTGCTCGCGGCTTTTGCGCAATCCGATCCGAATGGATGACGACTTCGATATCCAGATTCGACGTCAGGGCTTCTTCGGACAAGCGCATGCCTTCGACAAAGATCAGATCGTCCATCTTTCCATCACGCACGTTGCGCGCGCGGCGGAGCAGGGAATTGTCGCGGCTGGTGATGCGCATTGCCGATTGTCGATTGCGGATTTCCAATTGGCGTTTTTTCGTAGAGCGTCCAGTCAAGCGATGATGATGGCACGAGATGCCGGTAGTTAGACAATCGGCGATCGGCAATTGGCAATCGCCAATGTTACCTCCGCCCAAATCGGCCAGTGGTCGGAAACGTTCAGAGGCTTTGCGACGCCCCATCGTTTGAACGTAATCCCTCGTCCAAAGATCCAATCGGCATGAAATCGCACGACACCCGCACCGCGCCAGGTCGCTACATCAGTCGGGAAAGGCGTTTCGTAGCCGTGTGACTCTAGCAGCCTGCGAATCTCCACCGCCTTCTGTTTCGACAACGTATTGAAGTCACCCATGATGACCGTTGGTCCCGGATGTTGCTTCGCGCGTTCAAGCACAGCTTCAGTCTGCTGATGCTGATTCTCGAGCGGACCATGCGGATCGATGTGCACGTTGAACAGTCGAAACTTCTGATCGCCCCAGCGCACGGTTGCCGCCACCCCGACTCTTGGCCGCCATGGACACTCGTGCCAGGGCAAATCGATCCGTTGAATGTCTTCAAGGGGAATCCGACTCAATAAAGCGACGCCCATGTCGCCGTCGTCGTCAATCGCGACTTGTTCTTCAAAATCGAGCCACCATTCGCGCTGTTGTGGTTTGATTCCACGAGGCAGGCCAGCACCGACATGGACGTATTGCATCTGCATCGCTTCGGCCAGTCTCGCGGCCACATGTTGATGACCAGCGCGTTTGGTCAACTTGTCGGCTTCCTGCAATGCTAGAACGGCTGGGGCCGGTAACAATCGACTATTAGCGAAAGCCTGAGCGGCAGTCTTGACGTTGCGGCCAATCGCTTCTGCGCGGTGCGTGGGAAAGTTGTGACCGAGCTTTCGCAGCAGTCCGGAGAGAATTAAGTAGCGGCCGACACCGTATCGAATGTTATAAGAAGCGAGGATGAGACTGGACTTCTCGGACGCATTAACTATCGGCGCCTTCGGATTTCCGAATTCGATTCGTTCGGACCCCTGCGGTGCAGTAAAAGACATTGGCGCGCATCATGGGTCAGAAGTTGGCACGCAGGCAAGGACGCGCGACCACTCTTATTCACACCGCGGCTTTAGCGCGGTGTGTACGCGCGGCAGGGAAACAGGAAACCTTTAAACGGTTTCCGAGACCCTCGCGGGACGCCACGCTGAGCGGCGCGTGAATGAAAAGTCTCGAGACTCGATTGGTAATAAACACATGCACACAATCATTGCTGTTGTTGATGATCTTTTCTTCGCCTCGAAGATTCGCGGCACCGGCGAGCAGGTCGGCGCGAGAGTTCAATTCGTCAAATCGATTGACGCCGCCATAAGCAAAGCTCGCGATGCAGTTCCGGCACTCGTGTTGGTTGATCTGAATGCGGGATGTTGTGACGCTGTCGAACTAGCGCGCGCGTTCAAAGGTGACGACAATCTGAATGTGATTCCGCTGCTCGGGTTCTTTTCTCATGTGCAAACCGAGTTACAGCAGGCTGCACTTTCGGCTGGGTTCGACCGCGTGATGCCGCGCTCGGCGTTTACGAAGAATCTCGCGGATATCCTGGGGTCAGGATTGGGGTGAGGTGGCTACATGATTGCCCTCTCCACCTGGGAGAGGGAATAAACCACTTCATTACGCGACCGTCTGCGGCGTGACGACCTCGTGAATCGGTCGCACTTCCTGGACCAATTGCTCGTATTGTTCGAGTGTCAACGCCTGAGCGCCATCGGACAGCGCCTTCTCTGGCTGATCGTGCACTTCGACAATCAATCCATCGGCGCCGACTGCGACACCCGCGCACGCCAGCGGAATCACCATATAGTTCTTCCCCGTACCGTGTGATGGATCGACGATCACTGGCAGGTGCGAAATGCGACGGACTGCGGGAATCGAGGCTAGATCGAGCGTGTTACGTGTGTGCTGCGCGAATGTGCGGACGCCGCGCTCGCAAAGCACCACGTTGTAGTTTCCCTCAGACATGATGTACTCAGCCGCCAGCAGCCATTCATCAAGTGTCGCTGACAGTCCGCGTTTCAAA
>DASYPX010000174.1:0-9130 GCA_036006125.1 Pyrinomonadaceae bacterium
TTCCGCCGCGTCGCGGATTTCAATACCGCCGTTGATTTGCGAGCCCACGACGGCCAGCAAGGGCAGTTCGTCGATCAACTGCGGAATGAGTGCGCTTTGCAACGTCAGAGTGGTTTCGGTTTCACTCGTGCGCAATGATGCGGGCGCGCCCGAAATGCGAATTGTTCCGCGTGGCTCGTTACATTCCTCATGAAGGTCATCAGAGTTGATCGAGAATCCAAACGCGCGCATTTGCTCCAGGAACATCGTACGAGTGGGATTGAGACCGACATTAGTCATGTCCAACGCCGAGCCGGCCAGCATCGCCGCCGCGGCGACGAAATACGCCGCTGAGGAAATATCACCGGGAATGTTCACGTCGCGGGCTGCGAAACTAGCCGGACCGGATAGCGTTACGAATCTCTCACCGGCGCGATCGCCATTGCCGGTTTCAATCGGGACTTCAAACCAACGCAGCATTCGCTCAGTGTGATCGCGCGTTGGCTGATCTTCAACTACTTGCGTCTGGCCATTCGCGTGCAGTCCAGCGAGCAGGATGCACGATTTCACTTGCGCGCTCGCGATGAGCAACTCGTAGTCAATCGGTCGCAGCGGCATTCCGCCGATGGCCAAGGGCGCGTGCCCATCGACTGACGAGATGTTCCCGCCCATCATCGTCAATGGCTCGATGATTCGTTGCATCGGTCGCGACCTTAACGATTCGTCACCCGTCAAAATGGACTCAAAGTTTCGACCCGCGAGTATTCCGGCGAGCAAACGCATGGTCGTGCCACTATTGCCGCAGTCGAGCGGCGTCGATGGAGCGCTAAAAGCGCCCGTCGATTGCACGACGACAGCAGAGTCCGCGTGGTCAATTGAAACTCCGAGCGCTTGCAAGCAGCGGAGGGTCGCGGCGCAATCTTCGCTGGTCGAGAAATTCTCGATTCGTGACGTGCCACGTGCGAGCGCCGCAATGATTGCCGCCCGATGCGAGACTGATTTGTCTCCCGGCATCTGCAGGCGGCCGCGGATTCTTTTTGCCGGTCGGATGATCACCATCCGATCTTAACCTGACACGATCGTCAACGAAAGACGACGCCTCTCGAAATGCCTGCTGCTCCCGTTGACATGCGCCCAGCCTACGTGTTACACGTCCGTCTCCGTTTTGCTTTTGGATAGTCAGCAGCCAGACCGCAAACCCCATGGCCGGGAGGCCGCGCCTTTTGTGACCGAACAAACGACTCGACTCGTTTTGCCCAGCCACATTGAGGCTGTTGCTGACGCAGCCGCCGCGGCGGCCGATTTCGCGCGCAATTGTGGCATCGCGGAAGAGGCGGCTTTCGGTATTGACATGGCCGTCCGCGAAGCGATCACGAACGCCATTGTTCACGGGAATAAAGAGGACGACGCAAAGCAAGTCGAAGTGGCTTTCACTTGCATCCCTAACGGGGTGGAAATTGAAGTAAGGGATCAGGGCGAAGGGTTCGACCCCGGGCGCGTTCCCGATCCAACGGCTGCTGAGAACCTCATGAAAACCTCAGGCCGGGGCAACTTTCTCATGCGCAGTTTTATGGACGAAGTGCAGTGGGAATCGGGACCGGAAGGTGGCACGACGGTGCGCATGATCAAGAGATTTTAGATTTTTGATTTTGGAGTTTCGATTTTGTCGGCGCAGCGGATAATCGAACTCGGAAATTAAAAATCAAGAATCGGAGAGACGCGTGAATCATGGCAGAGCTTAATATTCGCGAACGACAAGCCGGTGATGTGACCGTGCTTGACATGGATGGCCGCATCACAATCGGCGATGGCAGCATTGCTTTGCGCAGTGCCGTGCGCCGCCTGCTTGAAGAAGGAAAGAAGAAGATTTTGCTGAACCTGGAAGGCGTTGGCTACATTGATTCGAGCGGCATTGGGGAACTGGTTTCCAGCTACACGGCGATCAATAAGGAAGGCGGACAGCTGCGGCTCCTTAAGCTGACACAGAAACTCCAGGATCTACTTACGATTACGAAGCTGCTTACGGTTTTCGACGCATACGACGACGAAGCCGAAGCGCTCAGCAACTTTAAGTAAATGAGATCGACGCTGAATTGTTTTCGGCGTCCCCACAAACTGAGGAGGTTTGCATGGCCGAACTAAACATCAATCAACGGCAGGCTGGAGACGTCACTATTCTTGACCTTGACGGTGAAGTGCGCATCGGCGACAGCAGCACTGCGTTACGTAGCGCGATCAGAAATCTAGCCACGGGTGGCAGTTCCAAAATTCTGCTGAACCTGAAAGGCGTTAAATACATCGATTCGAGCGGCATTGGCGAGCTGATCGCCAATTACACTACCGTCAACCGTGGCGGCGGCCAATTGAAGCTGCTCAACCTGACTGAGAAGGTGCAGGATCTGCTCGTGATCACAAAGCTGCTGACGGTCTTTGATGTCTATGACAACGAAGCCGAAGCGCTCAGCAGTTTCAAGTAGGGAACAGAATCGGTTGATTTATGCGACGGCCCAGCGATTTGCTGGGCCGTTTCTGTTTTCATAGTAACCAGTGATGAGTACGAGTAATAGATGATACCGACCACTAACAACGCACGACCACCTGTGACTCAGTCCTCATGACTCATCACTCATCACTTAGGAATCGTTATGCTAGACTGCCGAGCCGATGAGGGCCAGGTTCGACAACGAAGCAAGCGAAGCAATCGCAAACGCCGTTCGCGAAATTGAGAAGCAGACGGACGCGGAACTTGTGATTGTGATTCGCGGCCGTTCTGGTCCGTATCGCCACGCGGATTATTTGTGTGGTGTGCTGTTGGCATTCATTGGGTTGCTCTTCTTTCTGTTTTCGCCGTTCATGATTCACGAATGGTTGGTGCCTATTGAGGTCATTTTGCTGTTCGCCCTGGGCACGTTCGTTTGCTCGCGATGGCCATTCCTGCGCCGGCTTCTGACCTCCAAACAGTTTCGCGCAAATGCTGCGCGGCAGGGAGCGGCGGCAATGTTCTATGAAGCCGGCATCGCCAATACGAAGGCGGAAAATGGGTTGTTGATTTACGCGTCGTTGCTGGAACAACAGATCGAAATCATCGCGGATCGCGGCATTTTGAAGGCGATGCCGCCCTTGGAGTGGAACACTGCGATTCACGAATTGCAGAACCTGGCGATGAAATGCGAACCCGACAAGTTGATTGAGTCGTTGAAGAATCTCGGAAGAGTCCTGGCCGCGCACATGCCTGCTACCGGCGAAAACCCGAACGAACTGGTTGATGGGCCACGCATCGAATTGAAATGAATCGTCTGATGTTCATTGAGGAACGAAAGCCGCAACGCCTAATTGAAATGAAGCGTCTGGTTTAATTGAATGAAGCGTCTGCAATCTGGAATTTGGAATTTGAAATTCAGTCGCTTCACTCTGCGCGTTGGTGTCGCTGTATTAGCATTTTTCGCGTTCGCGATCTTTACCACCGAAGCGTGGGCGCGTGTCGGCGGCGGTCATTCGTACGGAGGTGGAGGAGGTAGCGGCGGCGGTGGCGGAGATGGCGGCGGACTCGGCGTTCTGGTCTACCTCATTTTTCGCTTTCTGCTGTGGTTGACGATCGAACATCCGGCAATTGGAATTCCAGTTGACATCATCGTCATCGCAGTTCTCATCTACTGGTTCGCGAAGCCGTCGAAGAAGTCTGCTTCGATTGTTTCTTCTTCGCCGGTCCTGGGCTTGTCAACTGGTCCGGGGGGCCGGCCGCAACTAGACGTTCAGCGCGCGTTTAATCAGCTCCGGCGTTTTGATCCTAACTTTTCGGAAATAATTTTCACTGACTTCTGCTATGCGCTGTACGGCCGCTCGCACGAAGCGCGCGGAAGAGGAAAAGATGCGCTTGATGAACTGTCGCCGTATCTGAGCGATGCGGCGCGCGCGTCTCTAATGCAATTGAATGCGCCGCAACTGAAAGCAGTACAGGGAGTCATCGTCGGCGCCATGCAAGTCGCTGATGTCCGCGGCCTGGCATCTCCGAAAGTCGAGATCAGCATTGAATTCGAAGCGAACTATACTGAGTTCACTCCTCGGCAGGGCGATCCGCGCGGCGAAATGAGTTACTACGTGCGCGAACGTTGGGAGCTGGAAAGAAAGCGCGATGTGCTGTCGCCGACCCCAGAGCAGGCGACCGCCCTGCATTGTCCACGCTGCGGCGCGCCGTTGCAGAAAGATACACACGGAGCGTGTGCTTTCTGCAGTGCGAGAATCGAAAGCGGCGAATTTCAATGGTACGTACGATCAGTTCGCACGTTGAGCCGCGAAGCGCGCGGACCTCTGCTGACGTCTGACGTTGCTGAGGTTGGTACCAATTATCCGACAGTTACGCAGCCGAATCTCCCGGCTGTCCGCGCAGCTTTCGAGCAGAACAATCCCGCATTCAAATGGGCGGATTTCCAGGCGCGGGCGCGCATGATCTTCACGGAATTGCAGGAAGCTTGGTCGTCATTGAATTGGGAACGAGCCCGGCCGCATGAAACAGACAGCATCTTCCAGATGCATCGCTATTGGATTGACGCTTACAAGGCGCAACATCTGCGAAACGTTTTGGATCGATATCAGATAACGGCGATGCAGCCCGTCAAGATAAAGCAGGACGCTTTCTACCAGGCGATTACCTTGCGCATCTTTGCCCAGGGATTCGATTACACGATCAATGATGTTGGGCAACTTGTCTCGGGATCGAAGACCAACTTGCGTCGCTGGAGCGAATATTGGACCTTTGTTCGCAACAGCAAAGCGAAGCCCGTGGCCGCCCGCGCCGACCTGAATTGCCCGAATTGTGGAGCGCCTTTGAAGGTAAATGCAGTGGGAATCTGCGAATTTTGCGGCGGCAAAATTACTTCGGGTGAGTTCGATTGGGTGCTTTCGAAAATCGAGCAGGACGAAAGTTATTCCGGCTGACGTCTGGCCCACCATTTGCTCTCGCGTCAAATTGCCGCGCTGGAAAACTTGACGCCGTCTGATTGGCCTTGCTATTCTGCGTTCAGTTCAGGACAACTCGGTTCGAGAACACCCGATCGGTTTTTAAGTCTCGCATAACTTTTCGGTTCCTAGCCGCGCAATGCGACTTACCTTGGTGAAGTTTCAAATTCGGGAGGTGTAAAGGTGGGCTTCAAGGTCGGCCAGAAAGTTGTTTACCCCAATCACGGTATCGGAACTATCGAACAAATTGAACAGAAGCAAATAGGCGCAACCGCACTTCCGTTTTACACGCTTCGCCTCGCTGCTACTAATTCCCTCGTTCTGGTTCCAGTTTCAAATGCGGCGGAAGTTGGGCTGCGCAAACCAATCACTTCCAGCGAATGCGACACGCTGTTTGGCGCTTTGAGTGCGGACTTCAAGACTCCCGCACATGACTGGAAAGATCGGTTCAAGGACTTCTCAGAAAAAATGCGCACAGGAAATATTTTCGAAGTCGCGGAAGTGCTCAAACACCTGAATTTCCTGAGCCATAGCAAGCCCCTTTCCTTTCGCGAGCAGCGCATGCTCGAACGAGCGCACTACCTGGTTGTTTCGGAGCTCGCCGCCGTTTGCCGGCAGCCCGAATGCAACATCGAGCCACGCGTGAACGATGCGTTGGCGCAGGCCTGTGCCCGGCACGAAGGAAAAGGAAACGGAAACGGGCTTGCGCGTCGTGCTGCTGCCGCCGGCGCACATTAATCCTTTAGAATTCAGAATGCTTTGAGCGCGCGGGATTGCAACTGCGCGCCTTTTTTGTGTCGTGATATCATGAGCTCACAACGGTCACGACGATTTCACGATGGATGATCCTGCTAGTAACTTGCTTGGCTTCCTGGCCGGCGATACCCAGTTCTCAGCAATTCTGGTCAAATTCCTGACGAAGTTTGCCGCGGTGTTGTTACTGGTTGCCGCGAACGGTTTTTTCGTTGGAGCGGAGTTTGCGCTCGTGTCGGTGCGCCGCACGCGCCTCGAGGCGCGCGCTTCCGGGGGTAGCCGCCGCGCGCAAGCCGCATTGCGATTAATCGGTAATCCGACGCTCTTCATTTCAGCGACCCAATTGGGAATTACGATTGCGTCACTCGCGCTCGGTTGGATCGGCGAGCCGACCATCGCCGCGCTGTTGGAACCGGTCGCCGAAGCGATTGCGCCGGCGGGCAGGGCTGCTTATGTTGCGCACGTGCTCGCCATCATCCTGTCGTTTGCCGTAATCACGTTCCTCCATATCGTGCTCGGTGAATTGATGCCGAAAATGGTTGCGCTTGATCGGGCTGAATCGCTCGCATTGTTTGCGGCGCGGCCACTGGAACTCTTTGCGCAAATCTTTCGCTGGCCACTTTGGCTATTCAATCGCACCGGGACGGCGCTTGGTCGGCTACTCGGATTGAAGTCTTCGTTACAGCACACGGCCGTTTACAGCGAAGACGAATTGCGACGCCTGGTCGATATCGCGCGGGAAAGCGGCTACCTGCGCGCGGAAGAGCGCCGGCTGATTCATCGTGTATTTGAGTTTTCCGACACGCTCGTGCGAGAAGCGATGGTGCCGCGCACGCAGATCGCCGCAATCTCAATCGATTGCTCGCTCGAGGATATTCGCGACGCTTTTAACAAACACGGCTATTCACGCCTGCCCGTCTACGACCAATCATTGGACAACGTCATTGGCTTTATCCACAGCAAAGACTTGATGCCTTACCTGCTGAAGCCCGAAACTTTCAAGTTGGAGTTCGTGCTGCAGCCGCCCATGTACATCGTCGATACGGCGCGGCTTGAAGACGTGTTGCGCCAGATGCAGAAAGCAAAATCGCACTTTGGTTTTGTCGTCGACGAGCACGGCGGCATAGAAGGCATCATCACGCTCGAAGATCTGCTCGAAGAAATCGTCGGCGAGATATCTGACGAACATGACGAGGAAGTCAACGAGCAGATTACAAAAGTCGACGAGCGAACTTATATGCTTGAGGGGGCGCTGGCGGTCCGCGATCTCAATCGGCGGCTCAAATCGTCGCTGCCCGAATCGGAAACTTACATAACAGTCGGAGGGTTTCTGATGACCGAGGCTGGTCACGTGCTGCAACCAGGCGAAGTGATCGAGACCGACGGCCTGAAGTTTATCGTGGAAAAAGTAGAGCGGCGCCGGCTGCTGCGTGTGCGCCTGGAATTGCCGGAGCAGCGCGCTGAATTGAAGTCGGGCGAAACGGAAGGGGCAACCACGGCCGCCTAGACATCAGCCGCAAAAAGAAGATTGCTGCTGAAACGGTTTTCTTTATCCAGCCATGTCCGTGCGAGGCTGAACCCGGTTTCGGCTGCCAATCGGTTCAGATCGCTGAGGTCAAATTTGTAGGCATTCTCGACGTGAATGCGCTCGCCGGCAGCGAAGCCTAGCGATAGTTCGAGATCGCGAATCTCTACGGCCTGGCTACGCAAGCTCTCAAGGTAGACCTCAACGCGACCGCGGGACTCGTTGTAGAAAGAGCGCAAGCCAAAAGCCCACAAATCAAAGTTTGCTCCCAGTTCGCGGTTAATGCGTTCCAACTCATTGACGATGAACGCCCGCGTCACTCCAAGCGGATCATTGTAGGCAGCCTCGAGCGCGGTGCGATCTTTCTTTAAATCGGCGCCGAGCAACAACGCGTCATTCGGTCGCAGCACACGTCGAATTGCGCTCAGGAAATTCAGTGCTTCGTCAGGTTCAAAGTTTCCGATATTCGATCCGAGGAACAACACCAGCACCGGACGCGATCCGAGCGACGGCAAAGCTTCCAGCGCCTGAAAATAATCGGCGGCGTATGCGCGAATACGTAGTTCAGGGTAGGAACCCAACAAGGATTCGGAACTCTGTTTGAGAGCTGATGCAGAGATATCGATCGGAACGAAAAGTAACTCGCCGTGGCGCCTGATCAGCGCCTCGATAAGCTGCCGTGTCTTTTCCGCGCTGCCGCTGCCAAGTTCAATTAACGTATCGCAATCGGGAATCGCGCCGACAATGTCATCGCCATGTGTGGAAAGAATCTCGTGCTCAGCCCGCGTCAGGTAGTATTCCGGAACTTCACAAATCGCCTCGAACAAACGCGAGCCCAACTGGTCATAGAGGTATTTCGGAAACAGTTGTTTCGGACTTGAAGAAAGACCGGCGCGGACATCACGCGCGAAGTTTGCGTGGCCGTTTTGCTTGGTCAGATCGTGAACGACAAATCGGGGCGAGGAAATTTGCGGGTGTGGCTGTGACATGAAGAGGTCTCGGACACGAACATTGATGCGAGCATTGCCAAACTACTGCGATTTCTCACAGGCGGCCTGATACGGGGTTGCGAGGATTATACGCGTGGAACAGAGGAAGCAAAAAGAGCAGCCGGGCACGCAGCCGGCTGCTCCGAAAGCTGACGCCTTTTGAGGCGCAGACTAAATAATAACAACGCGTGGTCGCACAATCCTCACCGGTTGGCGAGGAACAGTTATGTTGATATCGGGCATCGTGGGCACGACTATTTGCGGCGTTGTCACCGTAATCGCGGGAATTGTCGGTATCTCGATGCGCGGAATCGTGATTGTCCGTATGTCTGCGCCTGCCGGCGGTTTCTCAGGCGTGAGGGTCACGCTTCTGGAACTCCGATCGCGGACGACCGTGAGCGTCACTGGCCCATCGTCCTTCTTGTTGATGGCGCGGGTAATGTCGCCGGGCGAATCAACCTTTTCGCCGTCGACCGCGGTAATCACGTCGCCGGCTTTCAATCCGGCCTTCGCGGCGGCGCTGTTCTCAACCACCGACGTAACCAGAATTCCCTCGCTAACTCCGAAATAGTCCGCGAGCTGTTTCGTCAACGTCTGTGTGCTGATGCCGATCCGGCGGTACGAACCCATGTTGATGGTAAATGTGCCGTCGCCGCTCTTAATTCTTGCCGGCATGTCCTTCCTCATCTTCTCGATCTTCTGGCGCATCTCTTCGCGCGTCTTTTCGTTCCAGACTCTATTGAAGGCATCGCGTTTTCCGAGCGTGGCTGAGACTTCGTGCTCTGAACCACCGCGCGCGATCGTCAACCGCACGTTTTGATCGGGCGAGGATTCGTTCACGAGACGGTTTAGCTTGCGGGTGCTCGTTACCGCTTCACCGTTGAATCCGACGATGACGTCGCCTTTGCGCAGGCCGGCTTTTTCGGCC
>DASYPX010000175.1:0-8888 GCA_036006125.1 Pyrinomonadaceae bacterium
TATTTCCGTCGTCATCCCCGGTAACCTGCGTCAGTAGGTTCTACGATTACAGCAGTGCCATAGCAGAGTACTTCCGTTACTCCGGTCGCAATCTCCGTTGTGTCATAACGGACGCCGACGATTGCGTTAGCCCCGATTTCAGAAGCGTGTTGAATCATGATATCGAAAGCGTCGCGCCGGGTTTCCTCACACATCTTTGTCCAGATAGTAATGTTGCCGCCTACCACTTGTTGAAAGGCCGCCCCCAAAGTCGCAAACACGTTTCGTGAACGCACGACGATGCCACGTACCACCCCGAGCGTCTGTGTGACACGAAAGTTAGGCAATTCAAATGCGGTGGTGGCCATCTGGTGCGAGACCGAATACTGTCGCGGACTGACTTCGTAGGGCGCTCGTTGTGCCAAGGGATCTATGTTCATCGCTTCGCTCCTTTGACGGACGGTCTGCGTGGCTTCCAAATCAGTTTTTCGAGATCGCACCGCCCGCTCTTGTCGAAATTCACGCCCTCAGTTTCCAACATTCGTTGTTGCTTATCGTGCGGCAGAGCTATGCGCATCGTCGAACAACGGCCTTGTGAGTTGATGACGCGATGCCACGGTGTGCGATCGTCAGCGCCATGCATCACAAAGCCAACCGTGCGAGGGGTGTATCCTTCCCCGAGCATGTACGCGATCTGGCCATAAGTCATCACTCGCCCGCTTGGGATCCGGCGAACGATGCGGTAAACACGTTCACGATACTGACGATCGGGTGTCGATTTCTTCATCGTTTAGAGTCGGGCCAATGCCCGACGGCGTGCGGTCGCCTGTCTATGTTCGCAAAACTACGCGGGCGGGCGCGCCATCTCCAGCGCCATCAGCAATCTTCAGCGGCAGACAAATTAGTTCGTAATCGCCCGCGGGCACGTCGCTCAGATTCAGGCCCTCAACAATCACGACATCGTTTCGAAGTAATGTTAGGTGCGTTCGATGATGGCCCGAGTGAAACTTCTCGACTGAGAGGTAATCGTTCCCCACGAGTTTGATCCCACGCGCCACCAGTAACTCGGCGGCTTCGGGCAGGACATGAGTGAAATCCTTCCTAAAGCCTTCGTTCCAGAATGACGAATTGCGCGTGTGAAACAGAACGCGCGTGACGTTGGTCAAATCGCATCCACTTAGAAATTCGGGATCAATCTCCATCCGATCGTCCGGCACACGAATCACGCGCGCAGGGCCGAGCAACACGTCGAGCGGCAGCGAATCGATCTTGCTTGCGCCTGCGATAAAGTGTGCAGGCGCATCAACGTGTGTTCCGGTGTGGGCCCCAAAATGGAGAAATGAAACGTTCGCAGAATCACCTTTTGAGATCGCAGACCAGGGCTCGATACTCAAGGCTGGATCGCCTTCGTAAATCGGCATCCCCACGCGAATTGGGACTGTGACGTCGTAAATTGGCATTTGACTTTATTTTTCAGCGCTTCAATATAAACGCAAATAGTGAAAGCTGAAAACACTGGACATCGCCCGCGCATTGCGGCGTCAAGCTACCTCAATACGGCGCCGCTAATTTGGAGTTTTACCCACGGCTCGCAACGTGACGCGGTCGAACTGTCCACCGACACCGCGCCCGCGCGCTGTGCCTCGATGCTGGCAAACGGTGAAGTCGATGCCGCACTGGTTCCGGTTATCGAGTACCAGCGAATTCCAGACATCGCAATCGTTCCCGACGTTTGTGTTGGCTCGAAAACCGCTGTGCGCAGCGTTGTGCTCGTGACGAACAAGAATAATTTGAAGAAAGTCGAGCGAGTCGCGCTCGATGACTCATCGCGCACCTCGGCGGCGCTCGTGAAAATCCTGTTTCGCGAGTTTCTCGGTTTTGAGCCGCAATGGGAAATATCGGCTCCGGATGTGAAATCGATGCTCGCGCGCGCCGACGCGGCGCTCATCATCGGCGATCCGGCGATGACGATTCCACGCGATCAGTTCCGCGTATTCGATCTGGCGACCCTTTGGCATGAGTTCACTGGCTTTGGGTTTGTGTTTGCGATGTGGATGATGCGAAGGGTAACCATCGAAAGGGTTCGCCCAATCGACTTTGCTGCCGCGCGTGATGAAGGTCTGGCGAATCTCGATCGGGTGATCGCGGACTATCCACACGAAACGCAATTTTCAGAAAATGATATGAAACAGTACGTGGCTGGGAATATTGTTTTCCGAATCGACGAAGAAATGCGCGCAGGTTTGCAGCGTTACTTCGAATTGGCGCACCGGCACGGTCTAATCGCCGCCAACAAACCGCTCGAATTCATCGCGCCTTAGAACGGACGCAAACTCACTTCGCCATCAACGCTTCAATCTCTTCCCGCTCTTTCGGGACTTTATGCGTCAGCACGCGCGCGCCGTTCTCCGTCACGAGCACATCGTCTTCGATGCGCACTCCGATGCCGAGATATTTCGCAGGAATGTCCTTGTTGAAGCCTTCGGGAATGCGGCTGGTGTCAGGCGAGATGTAGAGTCCCGGTTCGATGGTCATCACCATGCCCACTTCCGCCGGACGTGATTCGCCTTTGAAGTAGTACTTGCCGGCGTCGTGCACGTCGATGCCGAGATAGTGACCAAGATTGTGCATGTAGAACTGCATGTACTTCTTTTCTTTGATCAGTTTCTTCGGATCGCCCTTCAGCAAACCCAACTCGACCATGCCCTCAGTCAGCAGCTCGATCGAATGCGTCTTGAGATCCTCCAGGCGCACTCCGGGACGCACCATGTCAATGCACGACTTCTGAGTTTTCAGTACAAGATCGTAAATCTCGCGTTGCGCGTCTGTGAACTTGCCGTTGATCGGAAATGTGCGCGTAATGTCCGATGCGTAGCCTTTGTATTCCGCGCCGGCGTCGAGCAGCAGCAAGTCGCCATCCTTCAGTTCGTCCTTGTTGTCGATGTAGTGAAGAATCGTCGCGTTTCCCCCGGCGCCCACAATCGAAGTGTAGGACGAGCCGGATGCGCCGGCCTTGCGAAAGTAGGCTTCCACCATCGCCTCGACTTCATACTCCATCATGCCGGGCCGCGCTGTCTTCATCACTTCGGTGTGCGCTTCGGCGGCGATGTCTGCCGCGCGTTGCATGATCTCGATCTCTTCCGAAGATTTCAGCACGCGCATCTCGTGCAGAATGGTGGTGGGATCGATGATGGTTGTCGGCGGCTCGAATGGTTTGCGATTACTTTCGCGCATTAACGTAAGCTGCCGAATGATCTTCTGGTCGATTCCGGAATCCGTATGGCCGAACGCGTAATAGAGCACGCGTGGGCCGTCGAGGATTTCCGTCAGCTTCGCGTCGAATTGATCTATCGTAAACGCTTCGTCGGCGCTGTAATCGCGCTGGGCGCCTTCGACGCCGGCTCGATAGCCGTACCAAATTTCCTGATCCAAGTCGCGCGGGCGGACGAATAATGTGAACTTTTTCTCGCCCGAAGGCGCGATCACCGCAATTGCTTCCGGCTCTTCGAATCCAGTCAAATAAAAGAAGTCCGAATTCTGGCGATAACGATAGTTCGTGTCGTGCGAACGCACGGCTTCGCGCGCGGCTGGAATGATGGCCACGGAATCCTTTTCGATACGACGCATGAATTCCTTCAGTTGCGGTTTGATCATGGTTCTCCTCGGTCTGGAAAATTGAATCGGCATTGTAGCCGAGTCAGCAGGCGCTGGGGTAGCGCGCTGGCTTTCTGGTCTCAGCTGGCTTCAGCCAGGTGATAAGTCGACGGCCACACTGAAAAACCGTTTCGACGGTTTCGCTGCAGTGGCTATGGAATGAAGCCGTTAAAACGGCTGACAGAAACGTATCGGTTCTGCTGTCCATCTCGCTGAAGCGAGGTGTGAATGAGAGTGATGACTTTGTTCGTCGTTCTGGGCGATAATCCGCGCATGGCGCAGAGCATCCCAGCTAAAGCCGAAGCTCCCGAAATCATTTCACGTGATCCCGCAACCGGAGAAGAGATCGGTCGCGTGCCCTTGACGCTGCCGGAAGAGGTCGCGCGCGCCGTCGATCGCGCACGCGCGGCACAAGCGGTGTGGGCCGCAACCTCATATCGCGCTCGCGGACGAATTATCCTGCGCGCGCGCAAAATCATTCTGAGCGAGCTCGACGAAATCGCTTTGCTCATTTCGCGCGAGACAGGCAAGCCCGTGGCGGAAGCGATTGCGATGGAGATGGCCCCTGCGCTCGATCTGATGCAGTACTTCGCGCGCAAGACCGAAGGCTTACTGCAACGCGAGCGCATCAACATCGGCTTGTATGGCTGGCTTGGTCGTACTTCATACCTCGTTTACAAGCCAGTCGGCGTGGTCGGCATCATTTCCCCTTGGAATTTCCCCTGGGCCACGCCGCTCGCTGAAGTGGTCATGGCGGTGATGGCCGGCAACGCTGCCGTGCTGAAGCCAAGCGAACTAACACCACTGACCGGTCTGAAGATCAATGACGTGCTCGAACGCGCGGGCCTGCCCGACGGACTGCTGCAAGTCGTGACCGGCGATGGGTCGACGGGCGCCGCGCTGATAGGCGCAGGCGTCAACAAGATTATGTTCACTGGCAGCGTCGCCACCGGCCGTCGCGTCGCGGAAGCCGCCGCCAACTACTTAATTCCGGTCGTGTTGGAGCTTGGCGGCAAAGACCCCACGATCGTTTTGGAAGACGCGAACATTGAGAACGCCGCGCGTGGCGCCGTGTGGGGTGCTTTCGCAAATTGCGGCCAGTCGTGCGCGGCCCTCGAACGCTGCTACGTTCACGAGCGCATTGCCCAAAACTTCATTGACGCCGTAGTCGCCGAAACCAAGCGATTACACCAGAGCGGTGACAAGCAGGGCGACCTCGGGCCGATGAGCAGCGAGCAGCAATTACGGATAGTCGAGCGGCAGGTTTACGAAGCGACTGCGCACGGCGCCGTCGCGTTGACTGGTGGTGAAAGGAGATCAGACGCCACTGGACTTTTCTTTCCGCCTACGGTTTTGACCAACGTAAATCACGAAATGGCTGTGATGCGTGAAGAGACATTCGGTCCGGTGCTGCCAATCATGACCTTCAAGACCGATGACGAAGCTGTGCGCCTCGCGAACGACAGCGTTTACGGTTTGACCGCGAGCGTGTGGACAAACGATCTGGCGCGCGGCAAACGAATCGCAGAACAGATTGATGCCGGTACGGTCATGATCAATGAAGTGCTTTATATTCACGCCGTCGCGCAAACACCCTGGGGTGGCGTAAAGCAAAGCGGCTTCGGACGCACGCACGGCCGCGCGGGCTTGCTTGAACTGGTTAACGCACAGCACATTCACGTGAATCGTTTCGCCTCTATCCCGGATGTGTGGTGGTTCAACTACACGCCCAGCGCCGGCAAACTGTTCCGCGGACTTGCCCGCAGATTTGCGTCAGGCTCAATCCTTCAGACCCTCCTCGTGCTGCCACAAATGATTCGCCGGTGGCGTGAAAAGCGATAGGTGCGCGCTCACAGCTTGAATCTCCAAAGTGTGCCGATGATGTGAAGATCTCCCGGCCGGCTGCGCCCGTCATTCTGTCGCATGTAATAAAGCTCAAGCGTGAAATGTTTGTTGAAAGCGTGATTTGCGCCAATCGCCGCGCGGTTGCGCACCCAGTCGTTTAAGCTCCAGTCATAAAAAACTTCGTCTGAGATAAACCAATTGAATTTGTGCTTGTTGATTTGAAACGGATGTTCCACTCGTACGCGATTGCGATAACGCCAGGCGTCAACTTGCGGCTCGCGCCAGCGATGCTCGAACCAGTTACGATCGCTTAGAGTGAATTTGCCGAAGGGCTTTTGCAAAGTGGCGCCGAAGGTCTCACGTAGCTCATGCTCTCGGCGCCCATTCGGCGGCCTGGCTTCACGACCGAAGACCGCTTCATTAAGCGTGACGTATTTATTCAGCTTGTAATTGAAACCAAAACCAAAACGTTCATCGACAGCTGTCGTCAGATTGTCACCGAAGCGCAGCGTGCCCAGCATCACGAATTCAACTTTCTTGGTCATGGGAACGGTGAACTGCACATCGTTCCAGCTTTGCGTGTCGCTTTCCGGAACGCGTGATTGCGCAACTGTGTGAGCGACACACACGACCATACAGAACGTTGACCAAAACAGAAGTTTCATGAGCGCTTACCTTTGTCTTGCGAGCGTGTAATTGGGCAGGAGGCTAAATGAGGTAAGGCCAACGGCGACGCGGTCACCGGTTTTATAACGAGTCGTGTTCGCTTCAGGTTTGGGGCGAGTCGCCATAATTGGCAAGCCGACCATTCTCTCGGGCGTGTTGATTGTGACCTGATAAAGCGGCGCTGAGAGTTCGCCGGTTTGCGGTCGATGCGCCAAGTCCAGACGCACATTCAAACGCTCGTAAGATCCGACGAAGCTGACTTCCTCGATCACTCCATTCGCCAAACGACGACAAGTCTCAGGGAGGTTTGCATCAGGACTTATACAGACGTCTTCGGGTCGAAAGACCAGCTTGACGGATTGGCCATCGCGAAATCGCCGCGTTTCCTTTTCGGCGGGCAATCGCGCTGTGCCAATCTCCACGCTGCCGCGCGTCACGACGCCGAGTAACAAGTTCGCCGCGCCCAGAAATGTCGCCACGTATTCAGTTGCCGGATGATTGTAGACATCATCAGGCGTGCCGACCTGTTCGAGATGTCCATCGTTAAGCACCGCAATGCGATCGCCCAGTTCAAGCGCCTCTTCCTGATCGTGCGTGATGAAGATGGAGGGGACCTTCACCTGTCTCAGCAGCACGCGGATTTCGCGACGCAAGTGCACGCGGGTCTGCGCGTCTAAGGCTCCGAACGGCTCGTCAAACAAAAGCACCTGCGGCTTGTAAGCGAGCGTGCGCGCAATCGCCACGCGCTGTTGCTGACCGCCGGAAAGCTGCCAGGGATATTTCTTGCGATGCTTTTCAAGCTGTACCAACTCAATCAGCCGGTCGACCGTCTCACGGCGTTCCTTGCGCCGTCGATGACGAATCTTCAAACCGTAAGCGATGTTCTTCTCAACCGTCATACGGGGAAACAGTGCATACGATTGAAAGATCACCCCGACTCCACGTTCGCGCGCAGGCAAATCGGTCACGTCTTTGCCATGCAAAATCACGCGGCCTGTGTCCGGCTGTTCAAGTCCCGCGATGATGCGAAGAATCGTCGTTTTGCCGCTGCCTGAAGCGCCGAGCAGCACCAGCGACTCACCCTCTGCAACGTCGAAGCCGACGTCGTCGAGCACCGGGACCTTCTTGAAGCGCTTACTGATACCGCGCACGCTGGCCGCGACGCCGGTTTTTTCCGCGCGTTCAGGCGCCCACGAGATGTGTGGATCGTCGGGAACCAATTTCATCTCTGGCTTCATGCTTCCTGCGTCTCGAACTCCAGCCAATCGCGTGCAAAGAACAGCACGCTAAAAATCACAAACGACAAAAGTGCGAGGACGATCGCGATCGCATTAGCCGCTTCAATCTGTCCTTCGTTGAACTTGGCGAAAATGTACAGCGGCGCCGTCTGAGTGCGCAAAGCAAGATTGCCGGAAACCAGAATCGTCGAGCCAAACTCACCCACCGCGCGCGCAAAGGTCAAGAGTGCGCCCGACACGATTGCGCCGCGCAAACTTGGCAGTGTTACGTGCCAGAATGTCTGCCAACGAGTTGCTCCGATTGTCGCTGAAGCTTCTTCGAGCGAGCGGCTCATGGTGTCGAATACAGGCTTGATCACGCCGAATGCCAAGGGAAAAGTGACGAAAATGTTTGCCAGGATGATGGCGTAAGGTGTGAACATTACTTGCACGCCTTGCGGATTCAACAAACGTCCGAGCGTGCCGTACGGCCCCCACAGCAAAAGCAAAGCGAAACCGGCCACGGCTGTCGGGATCGCAGTTGGCAAAGAGATCGTGACGATGACCGCATTGCGTCCCCAGAAGTCGTGACGGGAAAGCACGTACGCGGCCAGCAAGCCGAAGACCACATTGAATACAGTCGCCCAAAAACTCGTCACCAGCGAAAGCTTCAGCGCGAAGATCGCTTCCGGCGCCGTTAACGATGACCAAAACGCGCCAAGGCCTTTGCTCGTTCCGTAGATGAAGATGGACAGTAGCGGCAGGAAGACAAGCGGCAACATGATGACGAGCACGACACCAATACTGACCGGGCGCGCCACGTCGTAACCGCGAACATGTCTGACTGCCGTGAGTTTCATTGAACCATTTTCCGCCTAGCCGAGGCGTTCACGCTTGGGTTACTGTCACAGATTAATCGTGGCAGCCCGTTTCACGGGCTTTCGCTTGCCGCATAGATCAGACCCATGAATGGGTCAGAACATTTTTCGATGACTTTCTTCCCCAGCCGCAAACGGCTGGGCTACAGAAATTACTTCCTGCTCTGCACTTGATTCCGAAAGATGCCTTCAATTACATCCGGATAGGCTTTGTCCCAGCCGCCAAAATAGTCAACTGTGAACGGGTACTTAATGGTTGCGAGTTCCTTGTTTTCCTGATTCAGCGCGTCGTTGGTGCTGGATCTGAAATTGAATTTAACGAAAGCTGTTTGCGTTTCTTCGCTGAACAAATAGTTCACAAATGCGTCGATCACCGGACGATCCGCAGAAGAGACATTGCGGTCGATGACGACAACCGGATGCTCGCTGAAGATGGTCGCCTCGGGCACGACAATTTCAGCATCAGCATTTGCGTTTGCCTGCTTCATCAGCAAGGCATCGAGTTCGTATGTGATCAGCGCGTCACCATTGCCAAGTTCAAAAGTCGTCCGCGCTTCGCGCGCCGAAGCCGGCGTCGAGAAAACGTTCTTCCAAATCGCCTGCAAAGTCTGCAGCGCACGCGCGCGATCGGCTTCGCCGGAAGCTGCTT
>DASYPX010000176.1:0-3655 GCA_036006125.1 Pyrinomonadaceae bacterium
GACGGTTGATGAATTGATTAGCCAGATTCAATTAGTTCGAGGGGGGCTGAAATATGAAAAGACTAACATCGTGGGTAATAACTCTTTTGACCTTCTGTGTCTGGCAGGCGAATGCGCAAACGACTGTTTCTGATGCGCATAGGTTGAGTCCGCCGGCCAGCGCTCCTGTCCGCGAAGTAACCGATACCTATTTCGGCACGAAAGTCGTGGACCCTTATCGCTGGATGGAAGACTTGCAAAGCGCCGAGACCGTCGCATGGATGAAATCGCAAAATGATTATGCTCGACGTGTCCTTGACCGCTTACCGATGCGAGACCTCTTTCTCAAACGGCTTAACGAACTCGGCAATGCGAATGTAAGTATCTCCGCGCTGAGGCGCGTTGGGAATAAATATTTCTACTTTAAGCTCGCGCCGGGAGAGAACGACCAGAAGCTTTACGTTCGAGCAGGCTTGAGCGGACCGGAAAATCTACTCGTTGATCCACAAAAACTATCGACTGAAGGAAAGCGATATTCGATCAGCGATTACAACGTATCGAAGGACGGAGAATATGTTTCGTATACGATCGCGGCGGGCGGCTCGGAACTCGGTGAGCTTCGGGTCATCGAAGTCGCCACGGGACGCGACCTGGGCGAGCGGATTGACCGCGTGCGACTCGGTGCCGGTTCGTGGCTGCCGGAGGGTCGCGGCTTTCTCTACAATCGTTTACAAAAACTGGAAGCAAACACTCCCGCCACCGAACAATTCCAAAAGTCCCGCGTTTATCTGCATCAGATTGGCGCTGACCCGGAAACTGACAAACCTGTTTTTGGGTATGAGGTGGATCCGAATTTAAAAGTTGATCCAACGCTGCTGCCGTATGTTTATCTTTTGGCGGACTCGGGTTATGCCGTCGCAACTCTTAGTTCTTTCGGATCGGCCGACACAATCTACTACACTGCGCCGATTGCCTCGCTCGCTCAATCAAAAATCCCGTGGCGGAAAGCCGCCGACATTGCCGATGAAGTCGGATGGTTTGACCTCCACGGCGACGACTTGTATTTCCTGACCTCTAAAGACACTCCGCATTACAAGGTAGTGCGCACGAGCGCTGCAAATCCGAACTTTGAAAAAGCACAAACCATCCTTCCACCCAGCGCAGCGATCGTAACTAGGATTGAGGGGGCGTGGGATGCGCTTTACGTTCAATTACTGGACGGCGGCATTTCCAAACTGTTACGCGTGGATTACAAAAGCGGTCGGACGACGCCGGTAATATTGCCATTTGAAGGCGCGATCACCGGACTGAATGTAGACCCGCGCGAACCTGGAATAATCATCAATATGCGAGGTTGGACAAAATCGCCCGCCTATTATTTTTACGATCCGGCGCGCCGGGAAATTACCGATACGAAACTGCAACCACCTTCTCCCGTCGATTTTTCGCGCGTCGAAGCGGTTCGAGTCAAAGTCAGAAGCTATGACGGAACGATGGTGCCGCTGACCATCCTTTACAAACGCGGTTTGAGGCGCGACGGCAAGCATCGCACGGTGCTCGAAGGTTACGGCGCATACGGTTTCAGCGTTAATCCGGTTTTCAATCCGGTTTTTATTCCGTGGCTAGAGCAGGGCGGCGTATATGCCTTCCCCCACATTCGCGGCGGCGGCGAGTATGGTCGCGAATGGCATCGCGCGGGCTTTCAAAAAACCAAGCCGAACTCGTGGAAGGATTACATTGCCTGCGTCGAATACCTGGAGCGTGAAGGTTATACCAGTCCGGCGTATCTCGCCGGCTCAGGCGGCAGCGCGGGCGCGATTGTTGTCGGCAACGCCATCACCGAACGTCCCGATCTTTTCGGCGCGGCTTTTCTTAACGCCGGAGACTTGAACGTTCTACGGAATGAAACCACTTCGAACGGGATCGCGAATATACCGGAATTCGGTTCAGTAAAAATTGAAGAAGGCTTCAGGGCATTGCGGGTGATGGATGCTTACCAAAACGTCAAAGACGGCATCGCTTATCCGGCTGTGCTCTTGTCGCACGGAATCAATGACTCACGCGTGCCGGCGTGGATGTCGGCAAAAATGGCGGCGCGACTGCAAGCGGCGACTTCGAGCGATAAGCCAATCCTGCTGAGAATTGATTACGATGCCGGTCACGGTGTCGGCTCGACAAGGCAGCAACGCAACGCGGAACAGGCCGATGTCTATGCCTTCTTATTTCAACAGCTCGGAGACTAATCGGTTCGATCCACAGAAGAAATCATCCACAGATTACGCAGATTACACAGATCAGGCAGAAAGCGACGGCAGAAGGCAGACGACAGAAGCCAGACGACAAAGACCAAAGACCAAAGACCAAAGATCAGGCCATCGGATTTTTCAATTTGCATTTTTCAATTTTCAACTTGCAATTCTTTTGCTGTCGCTGATGAGGCCAGCGCGTAGATCCCTCGACTGATCCGCACCGCATATCCTTCATCCACCAATTGATGATTTCCCAGTCCCGCTTCAACGCGGCTCAAACCCGTAACGCGCGCGGTCTCGCCCAGTAGAGTCATCCCGGCGCCCGCCAGATATGCGCGAGCGATCTCTCGCAGTGCAGTCTTGCGCGTCACGCGCTTTCTCAACTCTGCCGGGAAACGATCTTCGGCCAAGCCCCAGATGTACGAGAACGGTTGATAGATGACGTCCTGAGGGATCACTTTCATCGTGCGTTGTAACTCATCGAGGGCGCGGGTGAACGCCGCACGTTCCGTGACTCCGCTTTCAGCACGAAGGTCCGCGGTGGCCAGCTCGTGTTCGCGCCGCAGCACTTTCAACACACGCTGGGCTGCGGCTGACAACACTTCTGATTCGTCTTTCCGTCGCGGCATCCACAACGCGGCGAAGTGGCTGATCAAGCGCGGCGCAACAAACATCGAGCGACCGCCCGCGAGTTTCGCGTAGTAGACACGGCCGCGGCGCATGACTTCATCCTTGAGGTACCAGGTGAGCCGCGTCTCTTCATCCTTCTGCACATTGCGCGGCAAACTAACATCGCGCCGTCCGCACACCGCGATGTACAACGACGGCCCTGCGCGCCGCGCATCTGTCAGTGTATTGGCAAACCCCACGTCTTCGATGAAACGTTCGGCGTCAAGCGCGCTTTCAACGCGGAGTTCTTCATCACGCCGCCACATGCGGTCGCGATGCAGTTCGATCTGTTCGGGGAGAGATGGAGTGGTCATTGTTAGGAGCGGTCGCGAAAGAGTTTGATTTATTCGGAGATACTACTCAACCACCTGTCGTCACTCATTTTATCGGGGTAATCACGGAACCAGCGGCGGAGCCGCGGATGTAGCTAAGCCCAAGGCGAGGCTCTGCGAGCCTTGGGTAACGATGGTTAATATTTGTTGGAGCCGCGGAGCGGCGATGTCGCCCGCTTTGCAGGCTCCGCTGATCTAAGGGCATAGTTTCCCAAGTCTCACAAAGCCTCGCCTTGGGCTTAGTTACGACTGCTGCTCCGCAGCTCGTTCAGTGTTCGTCTATTCACGATTTACGATTTACTATTCACGGCTATGATCAGACCAATCCTCAAAACTTTCCTGTTGATGACTGTTGCCTTCGCGGCCGCGTGGTCGAGTGTCAGTCACGCTCAGCAATCCACACCGACCCTCAGCGGCGATTACGAC
>DASYPX010000177.1:0-9494 GCA_036006125.1 Pyrinomonadaceae bacterium
TCCGGGAGCAGCTTCAGGATTTTCGAGAACGAACCGAGCTTCTTTACCTGTCTGAGCTGACCACGAAAATCGTCCAGCGTGAACTGGTTTTTTTGCAGCTTCTTGAGTTGAGCCTCGGCGTCTTCCTGATCGATCTTGTCCTGGACTTGCTCGATCAGTGACAGCACATCGCCCATGCCGAGGATGCGTTGCGCGACCCGATCCGGATAGAACGGCTCAAGCGCGTCGTACTTCTCGCCAACGCCGACGAACTTCACCGGCTGACCGGTAACCTGCTTGATTGATAAGGCCGCGCCGCCACGCGCGTCGCCGTCCATCTTTGTCAGGACCACGCCCGTGATGCCGACGCGCGCGTGAAACTCTTCCGCCGACCGCACTGCGTCCTGTCCCGTCATCGCATCCGCAACAAAAAGAATTTCAACCGGATGTGTTTCGCTTTTGATCTTGACCAGCTCTTCCATCAACTGTTCGTCGATGTGCAAACGTCCAGCGGTATCGATCAACAGCGTGTCGTAGCCAGTGTCGCGCGCATGTTGCAAGGCGCTGCGCGTCAACTCCAACGGATCATTCGTCTCAGGCTTTTCAAAGATCGATTGGTTTGTCGCTTTCGCGATGACCTTCAACTGTTCGCGCGCCGCGGGCCGGTAAACGTCAGTCGAAAGCAGCAGCGGCTTTCGTTGTTGGTTCTGCGACAACCAGCGCGCGATTTTTCCGGTCGATGTCGTCTTGCCTGAGCCTTGCAGGCCGACGATCATCACCACGTTCGGAGCACTCTTAGTGAAAACTAACCTCGACGATTGCCCGCCGAGCAGTTCAACCAGTTCATCAAAAACGATTTTGACGACCTGTTCGGACGGCTTTAGTTCGAGCCAAACCTGCTGGCCTTCGGCCTTTTCCTTAACCGAGGCGATGAAATCCTTCGCAACTTTGTAGTTAACGTCGGCTTCGAGTAGCGCGAGACGGATTTCGCGGAGCGCCACGTCCACGTGCTCTTTGGTCAGGACGCCTTCGCCGCGCAGGTTTTTCAGCGTCCGCTTGAGTTTGTCGGAAAGCGATTCGAACATACCTCAGACAACAATTCCGGCAGACGCGGAAACAAGCATGATAGGGGGCGGTCTGAGGGGTGTCAAGGAATGGAAACGCCGATTATTCAACTAGACCCTCATCAAAAACGGCGTGGCAAACTGCCGGCCGCGTTCAGTCCAATTTTCGTGACGGTCATGACAGAGTATGCTATGTTCACCGCGTCAGATGAGTCTAAACGTCGGGTGACTCTCGCACCCGCGGCCTGCCTTCGGGGTTCGGAGGTGAAAAGCGAAAGTCATTCCGTCTTTATTGATACTTTCGGCAATCAGTAAAGTCAGGGTGAACACTGTTCGCCCTCATAAAGGTTTCCCCTCTCTTGAGTGAAAGAAATCAAAAGAATGATCCTGCCGTAGTCGACCTGGAAAAGGCGCGTGCACAACTGCGTTCGCGCGGTCAGGCATCCACTGAAACGCTGCAGGCTGAGATCGAAACGATTCGCGATCTCCTGGACCGCGGCCTGACCCGGGAAGCTCGCGCGCGGCTAACCACAATACTTGCCCGGGCAACCAACCAGCCATCGGTGCTCGCCGCCGCGCGCTGCGCGCTTTCAGTGGCTTTCGAGATGCAAGGCGAATATCGCGACTCGCTTGACGCAGTTGCGATGTATGAAGCGCCGGAAAGCCGCACGAAACTCGAACCGGAAATCAGCATTCGACTGCGCGCGCAACTCGCTGTCGCTTACAACTACAACGGTGATCATCCGAAGGCAATTGCGTTGCTGAATTCGACGCTGCGGGAAATGCCCGAAGACGATCCGCAGATGGGCGCTGTCTACGTGGCATTGGCGCGGGTCTATCGCAGCATCAGCGAGTATCCAATCGCACGCGATTATTCGTTGCGAGCGCTGGAATGTTGTCGTCGCACTGCCAACTGGCGCGGAATGGCCGAAGCGTATTTTGGACTGGCCACCGCTGATATTCATGAAGGCCAACATGAAGAGTCACTGAAAAATTACGAGCAGGCAATCAAACTCGTCGGCGACCGTGACGCGACAATGCTGCTTGGCAGGACCTACGCGAACATGGCAGGCGCCTGTTGGTTCTTGCGGCGCCCGCACGAAGGCATTCGTTACCTCGAAAAGGCGATCGCCTACTATGAACGTACCGACCATAAAACGAATGCCGCCGACGGCTACAACAATCTCGGCATCAACTTAGTTCTTATCGGTCAGTGGGACCGCGCCCAGGAAGCCCTCGAGCGCGCGCTGGCGATTGCGACGGAGAGCAACGGACGCGGCGCAGAAGTTTCGATGATCCTCGACTCGCTCGGCGAGTTACTAACTCTTCGTGGAGAGATGGCCGACGCGAAGGCCCATCTTGAGCGCGCGGTCACGGCCGCAGCAGAGCGTGGCAATCGCTGGTACGAAGGACAGGCGCGCCGCACCCTCGGCCGTTGCTACCTCGCGATGAGTAGCAACACCGAAGCACTGTCCGCTGCCCAACGCGCCATGGAGCTGGCGCAGGAGATTGGCGATCGCCAGGCGATCTGTGAATCGCACCTGTTGCTTGCCGAGGCTCACCTCGCCATTGGCGATCAGCATCGGTCAGATGAAAACTTGCAAGCAGTGCTGAAGCTGGTTAACGACTCGCAGGCAGATCTGCACATTGCCGGCGAAGCACAACGCCTCGTTGGATTGCTCGAAATGGCGAAGTCCGAAGCCGCCAGCGCCGCCCAGCATTTCGGCCGTAGTGTCTCGATCTTTGACTTGATTGGTGATCGTTATCGCAGCGCGCGCGCACACTTCGAGTTGGGACGCGCTTACGTTATGACGCAGCCGGAACGCGCCGAAGAACATCTGACGCGAGCGCTAAACATCTTTCGCGAACTGGGCGCGAAACTTGATATTGAACGAGCCGAAAAGGCGGCGGCGGAACTCGCCGCGCTCGGTCCGGAGCGGAGAAAGCAACGCGACACTGTTGTGCAGCTGCTCACCTTGCGGTTGGCAGAGGCCGTTGCTTCGCGTGAACTACTCTTGCGCGAGCTTGCGGCCGTGATTCGTCAGGAAACCAACTCGAATCACGTAATTATTTTCGAACCCGAACAAGCCGGGCGTCAGCGAATAGTGATCGCGCACGGCTGCGAAAAGGAGACGGCTGAGAAACTGGCCAGTGAAATATCCGCAGCCGACCAAGCGAGCCGCGCCAAACTCGCGAACAAGCGGGACGTCGCGATTATCGAATTGAGATCGGATAACTCGCGACCCGCAACGCTCCTAATCTCGCCCCGCGATCGCGCCGTCCTTCCGGGCGGGCTCTCGCTCGATCCGTTGCTGCGCGTCGTTGAACTGGGCATGGACGTTTGCGCTTTGCGAGAACGAAACCGAACAAGCGATGGCGACGAAGAAGAGAGCACGGCCGCAGGGTCGAGCCTAATGCCCGGTTTCATTCACTCGAGTCCGGCCATGACTCGGCTTGTGGAGGAAGTTCACAAGATTCGATCGTCTGATGTAACGGTGCTCGTCACCGGTGAATCCGGGACAGGCAAAGAATTAGTAGCACGTGCGATTCACGCGTTGTCCGCGCGCCGCGACAAGATCTTCGTGCCCTTCAATTGCACGGCGGTGCCCAAGGAACTGTCCGAAGGATATCTCTTCGGCTATCGGCGCGGGGCCTTCACCGGCGCTGTCAAAGATTCCGAAGGCGTCATCAAATCGGCGGCAGGCGGCACACTGTTTCTCGATGAAATTGGCGATCTGCCGCTCGACGTTCAGCCAAAGCTTCTTCGATTTCTGCAAGAGGGCGAGATTCAACCGCTCGGTGAGCAGCGTCCGATCAAAGTGGATGTGCGGATTATCGCCGCGACCAATACGGACTTGGAAGAGATGGTCGCGCAAGGGCGTTTTCGTGAAGACCTGTACTATCGACTGAATGTCATTCGCTTGCGCGTTCCGCCCTTACGGGAACGACGTTCAGAGATTCCCACGATCGTTAACTACTACGTAAATCACTACGGAGCGAAGTTCGGACGTCGTGATATACAAATGACGCCGCAGGCAGTCGACCTACTGATGGTGGCAGATTGGCCGGGCAACGTTCGTCAGCTTTGTAACGAGATTCAGCGCGTTGTCGCGCGCGCGGAGGATGGCGCCACGATCACGCCTGAGCAGTTATCACCCGAACTTCGTCAAATGTCAGCGCCCGTGACGCCGGCGAACGTTACGGCGATTGGAATTGGCTCGTCCGCAGGTTCGCTCACGGTTCCAATGGACAACCTCTCACTGGCTGATGCAATCGCAGAAGTTGAGCGTCGCATGATTGCTGAAGCGCTGCGCAAGCACAATGGAAACATCTCCCGAGCCGCGCGTGAGCTTGGCCTCACCCGTCGCGGTCTTTATCTAAAGCTTGACCGTCACCAAATAACTGCAAGCGCGTAAATCCACTCCATTTCGCCGCTCAGACTCGCCAAGTTTGCTGCTAAATGCTGCTGGGTACTTCGTAGCCACTGGATAGCTGCTACTCAGTAGTCAACAACTCACTTGTCCCTCGCTTTTCCTCGAAAACATTTAGAAAACATCGCGATCGCCTGTCTGGCTGGATAGCTGGTTTCCACTCGGATCTCTTTCCTCAGGCCTCGAAAGAAGCGCGTTCGTGTCGACGTAAACGACTCACTAATTGGACTTAACGCTATTGGGAATGATGTTTTCCAGCCATGGCACAGGCATTGAAATAGAGGCAGGCATGACCACGAAGATTTCATCCCCGAAAGTTGTTAGGAGGTTCCCCATGTCACGCCGTATCGCCCAATTCATTATCGTCGCAATCGTTAGCGCATCACTCGCCCCGTTGGCGACTTTTGCCGCTCCCCAAAATTCCCCGCGCCGCGCCCGTGCTTCGAAGTTGTCAGCAGGTCTCGCAAGGTCGACCAATTCATCGGAAGTTACTCGCGTCATCATTCAAACCAACGGAGCTCCGTCAGCCGCCCAGGACAGCGCCATCCAATCCAACGGTGGTCGCAAGCGAGGTTCGTTTGACGGATTGAACATGGTCGTTGCTGACGTACCACGCAGTTCACTGGCTGACCTCGCGGCGCGTGAAGACGTGAAATACATCTCAGCCGATAAGCCGGTTCACGCGAACATCGACCTCGTGACGGAATCGACCGGCGCCGCCCAGGTGCAGGCAGGTACGCCGAGTGCGCCGGCAGCTGATGGTCGAGGCGTTACGATCGCGATCCTCGATTCAGGAATCAGTGCCGATCATCCGGACTTCGCCGGTACGAACAACAAATCACGCGTGATCGCCGCCGTGGATTTCACGGGCAGCAGCGCGACTGGTGATCCTTACGGCCACGGAACGGGCGTCGCCGGAATGGCCGCCGGTAATGGTGCGACTTCGAATGGTTATGAAGGGAACTATGCGGGTTCAGCCCCGGGAGCCAACCTGGTCGACGTGAGAGTTCTGGACAACACGGGCGTGGGCCGCATCAGCAACGTGATCGCCGGCCTGAACTGGGTAATTCAGAATCGCGACCGCTACAACATCCGCGTCGTGAACATGAGCCTCGGCGCAACTCCGGAAGAATCTTTCCATCTCGATCCTGTTTGCAAAGCCGTTGAAGCTGCCACGCTCGCCAACCTCGTGGTGGTTGTGAGCGCCGGCAATCGCGGACGAACGGACGAGATCGTGGGACAGAACGCCGACGGTTCGCCGATCTACCAACAAGCGTTTGGCGGGATTAACAGCCCGGGAAACAGCCCTTACGTGATCACCGTCGGTGCGACCGATACGCATGGAACGGTGAAGCGCTCTGACGACACGGTCGCGCAGTTCTCTTCCAAGGGTCCGACGCCGTTCGATCGGCTGGCGAAGCCCGATGTCGTTGCTCCGGGCCGCCGGGTGATTGCGCCGATGTCGCAGGAATGGAATGCAACCTTGCCAATTCAATTCCCGGAAAAGATCGTTCATCCGATCTCTGGCGGCATTGACAATGCTTATTTCACTTACTCCGGAACTTCCTTTTCAGCTCCGGTCGTTGCCGGAACGGTGGCCCTGATGTTGCAAGCCAACAAATCGTTGACGCCGCTTCTGGTCAAAGCGATTCTGACGCGCACCGCGCAACAACTGCCCGGCTTCACGAACAAAGCACAATCGGTTCTGAGCCAGGGCGCGGGCTTAGTTAACGCGGCCTCGGCAGTTGAAATGAGCCGTGCGGTTGTTCCGAACGCCGGCAGTCTTCGTGCCGGTGACCAAATCTTCTCAGGCAACACCACCCTGAGCTCCCTGAAAGCTTCCTACACGATTGGTGGCGAGCAAGTCGCCCGCAGCAATCGCGTGCTCTACGCGGATGGCGTGCTCTTCTCAGAGCGCCCGATGCTGACGAACGGTGTCGTAATCGGCGAAGGAATCATGATCGCCGACGGGGTTATGTCGGCGGATGGCATCATCCTGGGTAACGGTGTCGTCATTGGCGAAGGTCATCTATTGAGCGACGGCGTCGTTATCGGCGAGGGCGTGGTGATCGGCGAGAGCGTCGTGCATGGTACGGGCATTATGATCGCCGATGGTTGGTTCCTCAATCAGAACATTCATTTGGCTCCGGGACTGGCGAGTGGCGATGCGGTGGTACTCGGCGACGGACACCTGCTGAGCGACGGCGTGGTGATCGGCGAAGGCGTCGTGATTGGCGAAGGTCATCTCTTAGGCGACGGCCTGGTGCTCGGCGATGGTCACTTGTTGAGCGATGGCGTCGTCCTGGGTGAGGGCGTGGTGATTGGTGAAGGTCACCTGTTGAGCGACGGCGTGGTGATTGGCGAAGGCCACCTGTTGAGCGACGGTGTGGTGATTGGCGAAGGCCACCTGTTGAGCGACGGAGTCGTGATTGGTGAAGGCGTGGTTAACGGCGATGGTGTGGTCATCGGCGAGGGCGTCGTTCTGGGCGAGGGCGTCGTCATCGGCGAAGGCGCTATGATCGCTGATTAAGTCGATAGGAAATCACGTCTTTCCAGACCTCGCTCACACCCGTGGGCGAGGTCATTTTTTTGTGCATGATCCAGCCGATTCTAGTCGCATTTTCGAACTTCTGATTACGAACTACGTGTAACGTAATGGCCCACGGTGGCATCTCACAACTTTCGTAAGAACCCGAGTCGCTGACGTTTGCGCCTATTAATAACCACCGTGTTATCCTTCCCGCGGAAAGTAACGAGCAGTGGTCACGAAACTAAACCTCTCCAGTAACCCATTTCGCAACCGTGTATTGCCATGGACGGTGACCGTAGTAATTACGGTCTTCTCAATCATTGCGCTCATATTTATTGCGCAAAAGACGTTCCAAAAAGACGCTCAGGCGCAGGCTACGGCGCGCGACGTCGCCGAGTTGCGTAAGCAAATCGATGCGCTGAACAAACAGGCAGACGAGATACGCAAAGCACTAACGCCGGAACAGCAGCGCGACCTGAAATCGGCGCACGCTCTAGTCAATCGGAAGCAGTTTTCCTGGTCTCGGCTGTTTGCGGATTTGGAAGCCGCCCTTCCTCGGGACGTTCGCGTGCAGCGAATTGCTGTAAAGGAAGTGCGCTCAGATGGCGATCGCACGGTCGCGAATCTTGAACTGGTAGTAGTCAGCAAGAGTTCAACGATTGTTACCGAAATGATTCAGAATATGGAGCGCGAAGGAACCTTCCATGCGGAACTGACATCGCAAAACTTGCAACGCGGCAGGGAAGAGGGTGGCGCCGAATACGAAATGAATGTGTACTATTCGCCGCGCGCTGGCGCACCGATTACGGTGGCTGACCGGAACAATCGTCCCGTCGATACGGGGACTGAAGGAGCCGGCCCCAGATGAGTCAGGAACAGCCAATGCAGAGCCCTGCGCTCGCCGCGCGCCGATCGCGACCATTGGATTTTGCGCGCATCCGGCAGACACCCGGGCTTGGCCTGATTGGTGTGCCAGAATTGATCGGTCTGGCGGGTGCAGCGCTGATCGCTCTGCTAACGATCTTTGCCTATTTCTATTTTTATCTGCCGGCACAATCGCGTCTCACATCCACCCAACTTGAACGCGAAAGACTGCAAGCGGTACTGCGTTCATCTCAGAAAGGACTGGAAACCAACAAGACCGTCAGTGAAAAAATTAACGAGATTGGTGCCAGTATGAAGGACTTTGAGGGCAATTACCTTTCATCGGCGGCGACGGGGCGAATGTCGCTCTATACGACACTGAATGAGTTGATTAAGAGCAATGGACTGCGGAACACGGCTGGTCCAAGTTATTCACCACTGGATACCATTGGCACGAAGTCTCAAGTCAACGCAACCACAACCGCCGAAAGACAAAGCCACGCTAAGTGGCAGACAATCTATCCCGGTATTGAGGTTAGCATCACCGTCGAAGGGCCTTATCAGCGGGTGCGTCATTTCGTCCGCGACATCGAAACCAGCCGGCAGTTTTTGATTATCAACGAGGTAGAACTCGAGGGCGTCACGCAATCCGGCGGGCCGCTGGAGACTCTGCCCGTAACTTCCGGCCGGCCTGCGGCGATTGCGCCAACGCCGACCGGAAAAGGCGCTCTGGTAAGCCTAAGGCTCGAAATGGCCACTTATTTCCGGCGACCAGAAGCGGATAACCCACAGTAGATCTTCGACATCGAAGTTATCGAACGAAACGATCGCGAGAACGTTAAACGAGACAGATGCAGCTCTTCGATCCAAATAATCCGAACGAGAAAAAGAAGATCATCGCCGCGGTGGTCTTAGGAGTGGTCGCGATCGGTGTGCTCGGTTATTTGTTTTTTGGCGGCGGAACGAAGAAACCGACTCCGAATGCGAACCAAATCGCCGCACGCCCGACTCCAAATGTGGTTCGCAATGCTAGTAATCAGCCGCCGCCAGAGATGCCGCCCGAGGAAGTCTTAACTGTGCAACCCATCGTCTACAACGGCGTCGTCGCGGCCGGCTCAGAAGGGGATCGCAACATCTTTGCGTATTACGTGCCGCCTCCCGCACCTGTAAAGATCCCGCCAACGCCAACACCGCCGCCACCTCCGCCATTGACCGTTTCGTCGGTTACACCTACGAGTGTATACGCACGAACGGCGGACTTTAGTTTGCAGGTCGGCGGCGACAAGTTCACTCCGGCCGTTCGCATTTTCATAGACGGCCGGCAGATGCAGACTCGTTTCATTAGCGCGCAACAACTAGCGACCACTGTGACTGCCGATCTGATCGCCAATCCAGGCAATCGGCGGATTGAAGTGAAGACCGCAGACGGCAGTTTGTTTTCGAACACTGGAAATCTGGTCGTGACGCCGCCGCCTGTGCCGAACTATAGCTACATTGGATTGATCGGAAAGCCAAGATTCAATGACACCGCAGTGCTCCAGGACAAGAACAGCAAGGACCTGTTGAATGTGCAGCGCGGCGACGTTGTCGCTGGACGCTTTCGCGTTAACAGCATCTCGGACAAGG
>DASYPX010000178.1:0-3210 GCA_036006125.1 Pyrinomonadaceae bacterium
CCTGGCATGTCGGGAGGCACTTTCGACGTTGCAAATTTTCATCGCCCACAAGGCTTGGCGCTGGACGGTGACAAGCTTTACGTCGCCGACACCGAGAACCATTTAATTCGACTCGTCGATTTAAAGTCGCGCACCGTTCAGACTATTGCGGGCACTGGGCAACAGTCGCTCGATCGTGACGCAAACGGACCGGCACTATCAACGCCTCTAAGTTCGCCCTGGGACCTGCAACTCGTAGGCCGTACCCTCTACATCGCAATGGCCGGGCCACATCAGATTTGGCAGCTCGATTTGGATAAGCAGGAAGTCTCGACTTTCGCCGGTTCTGGTCGTGAAGCACGTGTCGATGGTGCGCGGGATGAAGCAGCATTCGCACAACCATCAGCGTTGGCGAGTGACGGCAAGGCGCTCTTCGTTTCAGACGCGGAGGCAAACATCATTCGCGTCATCGATCTTGCGGCGGGCGACGTGCGGACACTGGTCGGGGGTGACTTGTTTGATTTCGGCGATCGCGACGGTCACGGCAACGACGTGCGCTTACAGCATCCGCTTGGACTGACACGATGGAACGACAAGCTGCTGATCGCTGACACGTACAATCACAAAATCAAGTTGCTCGATCCGGCGGCGCGCACCGTCAAGTCGTTTGCCGGAACAGGAAAACCAGGCCAGGCCGACGGCGCGACACCTTCGTTTTATGAGCCGGGTGGTTTGACGATCGCAGGCGACAAACTTTACATCGCCGATACGAACAATCATGCGATTCGCGTGGTTGACTTGAAAACAAAAGAGACAAAGACGCTTGCGATCAAAGGATTGGAACCACCGCAACAAAAAGAAACCTCAACTACCGAAACGTCACCGAACCAGCAAGAGATAAAACTGGCACCCCAGAAGGTTCATGGCGGGCAACTTTCGATCACCATCAATGTCGAGTTGCCTAACGGCTATCATCTGAACCCTTCGGCGCCGCAGAGGTACACAATTGAAACGGAAAAAGGGAACGCAACGGAAAAGAGCGGCACGATCGGCGCGAATAACAACGGTCGCGGTTTGACGCTTCCGCTTCGCACTTCGATTGATGTGCCGAAGGGTTCTCAGGAACTGCGAGCAAGGTTCACGTTCGTATACTGCCGCGAAGACAACACCGGCGTTTGTCGTATCAAGACTTTGAGGTGGCAAGTACCGATCGAGGTGACCGACGATGCGACCGCGCCAACCCAGGTAAACCTTACTGCCAAAGTCGCGGCCGATTAGTCACGCGCCGAAACTCACTTTTTTGTCGCGAACGCGATTAGTGTCACTTTGGAACCGCTGGTCACTTGCCCGGCGCTTTCCGCCGCTTGTAATATCCTGTTTTCCATTTCATACAGCTCAAAATCGAAGGAGTCGCGATTGTGGCTAAAAAACCATTTCTGACCGATATCAAAACGTTGCGCGCGCGCGCACGCAAACACATCGAGAACGGTGCAGTGACTGAGGGCTACTCGGCTGATCGCGATACCGTAGTCAAACTGCTGAATGAAGCGTTGGCAACTGAGCTCGTCTGCGTTCTGCGGTACAAGCGGCACTATTTCATGGCGAATGGGATCCACGCCGATAGTGTGGCCGCGGAATTTCTCGAGCACGCGAATGACGAACAGGGGCACGCCGATCAAATTGCCGCGCGCATTGTGCAACTGGGTGGTGCGCCGAATTTCAATCCGGAAGGCTTGCTGACTCGTAGTCACGCCGAATATGTCGAAGGAGAGACGCTTACCGACATGATCAAAGAAGATCTGGTCGCGGAACGCATCGCCATCGACAGCTATCGCGAGATGGTGCGTTACTTCGGCACTGACGATCCCACGTCGCGGCGAATGATCGAGGGCATTCTCGCCGTCGAAGAAGAACACGCGGACGACTTGGTAAGCCTGCTCGGTGAGCTGAGCTAATTTGGAGTGCGGCGGCAGAGCAAAGCGGCGACGCCGCTTTGGATGTCGCTGTCACTCTCTCCAGACATCAATCCAAAGCGCCGTCAAAGCCGGCGCACTCCAAATTGGCCGACACTCCACCAAACTATTCCGGTCGCCCGAGCATCTGCCGAAACTGTGGCGCATTAATCGGCGCCGGCGAGACTTCGTGTCACGTTTGCGGTGCGCCGCTCCAACCAAGCGTTCAGGCGATACCGTTGCGCGAACGGTACGCAATCGGATACGCGCGCGCAATTCTCTCGCGGCCATACATCTTCACAATCGTTTTTCTCGTCGCGAACTTTTTCGTTTTTCTTTTGATGTGGGAAGCGAGCGGCATGTCCTCGACCTCCTTATGGGGAGCGTTTCCCGAAACTGTGCTGCTGTCGTTCGGCGCGAAGACGAATTATGCTATCCGTTTTGATCACGAATGGTGGCGTTTTGTGACACCGGTCTTCATCCACGTCAACCTGCCGCACCTGCTGATCAATATGTACAGTCTGTGGGTACTGGGTCCCTGGGTCGAGAAACTGTACGGGTCGGCAAAGTTTGTGGTGTTCTGGATCGCGACCGGCGTCGCCGGCGTCCTCGCCAGTTACCTGACAGTAATTCCGGGATCGCATCCCGGGCTAATCGGAAGTTTCCTCGTCAAATCCGCCGATGAGCCTTCGGCCGGAGCCTCGGGCGCATTGTTCGGATTGGTGGGAGTACTCTTCGTTTTTGGTTTGAAGTATCGGCGAGAATTGCCGGAAGGATTTAAGCGCGCGTTTGGAACCGGAATGCTGCCGGTGATTTTGCTGAACCTCGCTATTGGATTTCTCGGTCGTGGCATCATCGATAATGCAGCACACATGGGCGGACTTCTTTCCGGTGCCGCGCTCTCCGCAGTCGTAAGTTACAAACGCCCCGGGCAATCGGTGCGCGTGACGATCGCCTGGCGTATCGCGCAAATCGCGGCGCTGCTCCTGGTCTTGGTATCATTCTTTTTTATTTTTAGGCACTACGAGTAATCCGCAGATTACGCAGAACCCGAGAACACAATTTAGGATTTTCTAATCGGCGTAATCTGTGCAATCTGCGGATAGGCCCCAAAAGGAGACGTCATGGAAATCAAAAAAGTTGGTGTGCTGGGTTGCGGTCTGATGGGTTCAGGCATCGCGCAAACGGCGGCGACCGCCGGTTATGAAACGATAGTGCGCGAAGTGTCTGACGATTTGATCGCGAAAGGATTCGGCGGTATCGAGAAATCGCTGGCGAA
>DASYPX010000179.1:0-8400 GCA_036006125.1 Pyrinomonadaceae bacterium
AGCTTTGACGTTTCATCGGAAGCTTATCGAAATCTCGTAAAGGCGAAGGTTGCTGAAATCAGATTCTCGCGAGCGCCGCTATTTTTCGAGCCGACGCTGAGCTTTGCGCTGGGACTGTTGGAAATAAATCGACGTGACGAGGCTGGCCGTTACGAGCCCCTGGAACTCGGTGAGAACAAGGCAGCAATTCGGAACTTAAGGAACATCAAGTGGAGCGATTACCAATACTCTTTCATCCTGGTCCTGGGTTCGGGCCCGTCAGACTCAGCCAGGCTAAGTCCGATTGGAACCCAAAGAACAGATGTGGCGGCCGAATTGTTTCGTCAGAAAAAAGCGCCACTGATTATTGTTTCCGGTGGCCACGTTCATCCGATGCAGACGCCTTACTGCGAAGCGATCGAGATGAAAAAGTATTTGATCGAGAAATACAAAATAGCAGAGACGCGAATCCTGGTTGAGCCATATGCGCGTCATACCACCACAAATTTTCGCAACGGCGCGCGCCTCGCTTTTCGTTATCGCATACCGGCCGCACTGGCTTTGGTCACATCCAGTGAGGACCACATCGCATCTGTGACGCGGGATGAATTTCGCACTCGAAATCTTAATGAACTCGGATATTTTCCGATAGAGTTTATTAGGCGCATATCTCCGGTTGAAGCAGAGTTCAAGCCGTCCATCGTTTCGTTGTTTTTTGACGCCAACGATCCGCTCGACCCGTAGCTTCAACGGCGACCGTGGACATTTTTCGCTGAAATCATTATACGGTGAGAATCGATGGCTAAAGTCAACGATGACATTGATGCTCTGTTCAAACTGCCGCTGACTGAGTTTATTAACGCGCGCAAGACACTAGCTGCGCGCTTGAAAAAGAACGATTATGCCGATGAGGCGCAACGGGTAGCGGCACTGGCCAAGCCGTCGGTTTCAGCCTGGACTGTCAATCAACTCTATTGGAACCATCGTGACGAATTCGACGAGCTGATTTCGACGGGGCAGCGATTTCGGAAGGCTCAGACATCGGGAAAGATGGTGAACATGCGCGAAGCGCTCGACGCGAGACGCGAAGCGCTTGCGCAGCTTTCGGATCTGGCTACTGAAATCCTCGGCGACGCCGGTCACAATCCGTCGCTCGATGTGCTGCGACGCATTACCACCACGCTGGAAGCGCTGTCATCTCCCGCATCATTTTCCGACGAGACAACTCCCGGGCGACTGATTCAGGACGTTGACCCACCGGGCTTCGATTCATTCGGCTCGTTTACAATCAGCGCCGTCAAGACGGGCCGGTCGCCGAAACCGCAGGCCGTCAGTCCTTCTAAGAAGTCAGCAACCGTCTCGAGCAAAAGCCAGCAGAAGGCGACAGCCCATGCAAGCCGAGATCATGAGACGCGGCAAGCAAAGATAAATGCGGCGAAAGCTTCGCTACAGAATGCGAAGAAGGCGCTTACCGCCGCGCATGCACAAGCCAAGAGTCTGGAAGCAGCGCAGAAAAGGGCCGTAGCCACGGCGAGAGAAGCCGAAAAGCAGAAGCTGCACGCTGAAGAGCGCCTCAAGAGAGCAAACGCGGCATCCGCCGAGGCCGCAGCGCGTACAGACACCATCGCCATTGAATTGGCGGAAGCCACGAAAGCGTTGGCGGACGCAAAGCGCGCGGTCGAGACTGCCACCAGGAATCTCGAAACATCATTTCGCGAAGCGCGGTAACCGAACGAAGTAGCGATTGACGCGCCTACTAAACCCGCGGAGAATGCCGGCTGTCCGCAATTAAATGTTGAGCTAATGAAACGATGCCCCCAATGCAATCGCGTTGAGACCGATGAAGCGCTGAAGTTTTGTCGCGTTGATGGCACGGTTCTCATTGTCGACGAGACGGCCGACGAGTATTCAGCCACAGAGATGCTGCCTAGCGTTCGCACTACAGAGGACAGATCGGCCGCTCTCCCAAGTGAATCACCGGTCAACACTTCGTCAATTGAGCATCGACAATCCTCTGATGGAACAGCCTCTGCTCTTGCATCGCCGGCAGCAGCGACGCGCAGGCCCTGGATTAGCCGGCATAAGGTCGCGGCGATTGCGGCGATCCTTGTGATAGTTGGCGGCGGCATTGCCCTCGGCCTCTTCTGGCATGCACGCAATAGCGAAGTTGCAATCGATTCAATAGCCGTGTTGCCGTTCGACAATCGAAGCAGTGATGCCGATACCGAATACCTGTCTGACGGTCTCGCCGAATCTCTTATCTACCGCCTGTCGCAGTTGCCGAATCTCAAGGTGAGTCCCACGAGCACCGTCCTACGCTTCAAAGGTCAACAAAACGATCCCATCGAGGTCGGTAACAAGCTTGGCGTCAGCGCTGTTCTTTCGGGGCGCATCACGCAGCGAGGCGATAACCTAACTATTAGTGCCGAACTGGTCGATGTGCGCTACAACAAATTGCTTTGGGGTGAACACTACGAACGGAAACTTTCCGAATTGCTGACAACGCAACGTGAGATCGCGCGGGAGATTGCCGACAGCCTCAAGGTAAAAGTATCGCCAGAGGAGCGGGGACTGGCCAAACATTACACCGAAAGCAACGAAGCGTATCAGCTTTATATGAAAGGGCGTTTCTATTTCAACAAACGCTCGGCAGAGGGCACCCAAAAGGCGCTCGATAATTTTCAGCAGGCGATCGGAAAAGATCCGAACTTTGCCCTGGCTTATGCCGGTCTTGCCGACACCTACGATCTCGCGGGGACCCCCGACGCAGGAGGAAACGTTCCCCCGAACGATGCTCTGCCCAAAGCAAAGGCCGCGGCCGCCCGCGCCATCGCCCTCGATCCGACCTTAGCTGAACCTCATGTTTCGTTGGCCCACGTCAGGTATTACTACGATCGCGATTGGCCCGCGGCGGAGCAGGAATTCAAACGCGCGATTGAACTGAATCCAAATTACCCGCAGGCCCATCATTGGTACGCCATTTTTTTAGCGTGGTCCGGCCGGCCGGATGAAGGACTGGCCGAAGCTAGAAAAGCTGAACAGTTGGATCCGTTGTCGCTGCCAATTGGGATGTCTATCGGCTGGATTTTATGCGATATGAATCGGATTGATGAAGGTATCGCCGCGCTCAATAAGACTCTGGAACTCGACCCGACTTTTACCAATGGACACCACCGGTTGGCGCTATGTTACGGGCGCAAGGGACAGTCTGATGGCGTGATTGCGGAGGCCGAGAAGATCGCTTTGGGAGGGAGAAAAGACGTTTCGCTCAGTTTCCTTGGACAAGCCTATGCGATGACCGGCAGGAAAAAGGAAGCCATGATGGCTTTGAATCAATTGATAGAGGAGTCAAAACAGCATTTTGTGGCTCCGACGCTGATAGCATTCATATACGCCGCTCTCGGCGACAAAGACCAGGCTTTCACTTGGCTTGACAAAGCTCTCGATGAGCACGATTTGATGACTGCGCGCGTCAACGTGGATTACCAGTTCGACCCATTGCGAAACGATTCGCGGTTTGCCACGCTCGTCAAACGCGTCGGCTTGTCGCGGTGATGGCGAAAACACGGCAATTCTCGATGCACCACAAGGCTCGTGTTGACTCGGAGAGTCGATACATTATGAGGCTTCGACTTTGCTTACAGATCGTCTTTGCTTTGCTGGTTGTATGTGTGTCAGCGGCTTCGCAATTCATCTCCGGCGATACGTACACGCGGTATGAATTGTTAGCGCCAGAGAGCCATCAGTTTAAGATTTATTACGAAGTTACCGAGACTCGCGCGGGCGCGCGTTATCATTTCAATCAAATCCGCGAAGGCAGCGAGGCTACGGACGAATCG
The DNA here is from genome assembly GCA_036006125.1 of Pyrinomonadaceae bacterium. Lineage (GTDB taxonomy): Bacteria > Acidobacteriota > Blastocatellia > Pyrinomonadales > Pyrinomonadaceae > UBA11740. The sequence continues at coordinate 3,819 of DASYPX010000179.1, forward strand.
GTGATCGATCTGGCCAGCGGCAAGCCGCTCAAGTTTGAAGTGGTCACAGGCACCCAAGCTAAGGTTGATTCGCCCACTGAAAACCTGAGCGTGACCGGGCACTATATCAAAGTGTTTTTGGCTCATCCGGTGCCGGAGAATGGCGAATATCGTCTGGCGATTATCAAGACGTATAAGGACGAGAAGAGTTATTACGTTGAAGGCGATCACATCGTCTTCAAACGTCCGCTCGGAATACCGCGTGATAGCGTTGTGTTGCCAATGGGCTATGAAATAGTTTCATGTTCAGTCGCGACGCAAGTGCTTATGGAACAGAATGGCCGTCTAAAGCTTTCGTTCGTGAATGCGGGCACCGGGGGACAACTTGAGGTGACCATCAACGCCCAGAAACTGCGTGAGAATCGCTTGCCCTAGCGAGGTCGGCCGCTCGATCAGAGACGCGCGATGAAGAATTTGCGTTTCATCACAATTACAGTCACGGCTCTTGCCGGCATAGTGGGGGCCTCTCCGCTGCCGCCGCCAGTGCTGCCGAGAAGCTCCGCGCAAGCCCAGAGTCCGCCCCTTACGGAACGTGCTTATCAGGATCGAGAGATTCTCTACGAGTTGCAATCGCCAGAATCGCACGCATTTCGGATTGCCCACGACTACACAGTCCGCAAGGTTGGCGAACAATATTATTTCAACATCGTGCGCGCGGGCAGTCACGTCTCTGATCCTGAGAGCATAGATCTCGACACCGGCAAGAAATTGAAATGGGAAATCCTCAGCGGCAAACAAGCGACCGAACGCAAGCTCCCACTGGGCGAGCCCGTGAAAGACGATACTGAAATTGTTGTAACGCATTTAGCTCGTCCACTCGCCGCCGGAACAACAAATCGGATCCGTCTGAAAGAAACCTACGTCGATTCAAAAAGTTACTACATGAATGGTGACGAACTAGTCTGGGATAGAAGTTTTGGCCGGTTGCGTAACACGGTTGTCCTGCCGGCTGGATGGTATTTGACAGCGCTCGCATCGCCCGGAACGATTGCGACGCTTCCCGATGGCCGCGTTTCAGTCTATGTGGTAAATCCGCGCCCTGACGATGTTCGTGTTTACTTGCGCGCCCGGCGCCGACCCGCAGCGGCTGTTCGTTAATGAACGAACCAAGTGCGCCGTTGTCAGTTCCACTGCTAAATCGAAAGGAGCCGACCCATGCAACGTCTAGTTCTCGTCATCGCCGCTGTGCTCGTTTGTGCTGACTTTGCTGCCGGCCAAGAGCGAAAAACTTTCACCGTTGGCAGCGCCACAGCCGCGCGCGGTCAAAAGGCCACCGGCACTATCGAAGTTCCCGCGGGCAGCGACGCGGCTTTGAGTATTCCGGTTGTCGTCGTTCATGGAGCGAAACCTGGACCGGTGCTCGCGCTCGTGGCCGGCTCGCACGGCACAGAATACACGTCGATCATTGCCCTCGAGAAAATCATCGACTTGCTGCAGCCTTCGGAAGTTTCCGGAATTGTGATCGTCGTACCACTAATCAACATTCAATCTTTCGAACAGAAAGTCCCGCATCTGAATCCCGTAGACAAGAAAAGTATGAACCGCTTTTATCCGGGAAAGGCGGACGGCACCCAAACCGAACGCGCTTCGTATTTGATCACCAAAGAAGTAGTCGAGAAGTGCGATCATCTAATTGACCTTCACGGAGGTGACCTGGACGAGAGCCTGCGGCCTTACAGTTATTGGACAAAGACGGGAAACGAAAAGCAGGATCAGATTTCGCGTGAGATGGTGCTCGCGTTTGGCCTCGATACGATAATCATCTCGGCCGATCGTCCTAAAGATCCGCAGGCCTCACGTTATCTCGAAAATACAGCCACGACGCGCGGAAAGCCTTCGATCACTGCTGAGGCTGGTTATGCCGGCACCGTTGAGACCGACGATCTGAATGCCTTGATCAATGGCTGTCTGAACGTGATGCGTTATTTGAAGATGTTGCCCGGCGCTGCGATCCCCGTCGAACATCCCGTGTGGATCGAGAAAGTCGTGACGCTTGCCAGCGAACAGACCGGAATGTTCTATCCTCAGGTCAAACGCGGTACCTATGTGCAACAGGGCATGAAAGTCGGATACGTCACCGATTATTTTGGGAAGACTATCTTTGAAGCGCGTGCGCCAGTCTCAGGCATCGTGCTGTACGTCTGTGCCGTGCCCTCGATGACGAAAGGCGCGACCATCGCGAACATCGGCGTCGTCGTCCCGTGACGCCGTTTCTTCACACGTGAGCAGTCGCGGGTCCAAGCCAACTGCGCACCGTCGAAAACACGCGACTAAAGAAACGAAGTACGCGTGGGAGAAGCCAAAGTGAGATCGCCAGTCCCGCGCCAATCACGAAGAAAACCAGGACCGGCAGAAACAGCGCCAGCACTACTGAGACAACGACCAGAACATCTTCTACCAGACTGACGACAATATTCGAGAATGGTTCCGGGCTGGTGTTGACCAGTGCCCGCAGCGACGCTTTCGTGCCGTGCGAACTCAACGCCAAGCCGCCGCCGGCGAGTAGGGCGACGACTTGAACACTGCGATCGAAATTTCCGAAGGCGGTTGCCGCCAGCACCGCGCCTGCCGGGATGCGAATGAACGTGTGGATCACGTCCCAGACGCTGTCGACTACTGGAATCTTGTCAGCGATGAATTCGACGACGAACAGGAACAGCGCGACTCCTATCACCCACCAGTTGGTCACGACGTCGAGTTCGCCCGGCAGCTTCAGGTGGGCAAAGCGACCCAACAGCCCGAGCGTTGCCACCGCGGCGTAGAGATTGATTCCTGAGACCCACGAAGCGCCGAGACTGACCGCAAGTGTCGAGATGAAATCCATCGCGGATCATTATACGGCGGCGTGAGCAGCGAAGTTCGTCCTCGAAACCAAGAGCCCAGGCAACGAGTCAAACTCATGCTGGTTAAGCCTGCGGATCTCAGATAGAATCCCCCGACTTTTATCGGAAATGAAGCGATGTCCCCAATGTAACCGCGTTGAGACTGACGAAGCGCTGAAGTTCTGTCGCATCGATGGCGCACCGCTGCTCGGCGATCCGTCGGCGGTCAATCGCGAGGCCGGAACTATTCAGCTTGGTTCCACTGTCTCGGGCGAAACGGAAACCAGTAGCGGTGCAAACATGAATCGAGTCACCGCACCCACCACCACTCTGCCTGGCCAATCGTTGCCGGTCAATACCAGTCGCGTCAGCAAGTCAAACCGGAAAAGAACTGCGGTCGCAATCGTCGTGATACTCGTGGTTGTCGGCACAATCGCCGTTGCTGTTAATTCCTATCGCTCAAGAGCACGCGCCGGCGCCGCAATTCAATCGATTGCGGTCATGCCCTTCGTCAACGGCAGTGGCGATGCGAACGTCGAATATCTTTCGGACGGACTGACAGATTCAATTATCTTTCGGTTCTCGCAACTGCCAAACGTGAAAGTCAGCCCGACCAGCTCAGTGATGCGCTTCAAGGGTTCGGCCAAGGACGTAGTCGAAATCGCGAAAGAGCTCGACGTTGATGCCGTGCTTACCGGCCGGCTAATGAAAGCGGCCGGCGATGACCTGACTATCAGTGTCCAACTGATTGACGCGCGCACGAATAAACTCGTATGGGCCGAGCAGTATGATCGCAAGATGGCTGAATTGCTCGCCACGCAGCGCGAGATTGCGACGACGCTGACACAGAAGATGCAGCTGCGGCTCGTGGGAGACGAGCGTGGCATCACGAAAAAATACACCAACAACAACGAGGCTTATCAACTTTACCTCAAAGGCCGTTACCACTGGTCGCGACGAACCAAAGACGACATTCTCAAAGCGATCGACAGCTATAAGAAGGCAATCGACCTCGACCCGAATTTCGCTCTGGCGTACGCGGCAACTGCGGAAGCGTACAACTCCATGGGCAAGAATCCGGATGTGCCGCCCAAAGATTGCATTCCGCTGGCGAAAGCGGCCGCAACTCGCGCACTCGAGATCGACCCGATGCTGCCGCAAGCACATTCGGCACTTGCTGATTCTCTCGCGCTCTATGATTGGGATTGGGCCGAGTCGGAGCGTCACTTCAAAAAAGCGATGGAACTCGATCCAAATATTTCGTACACGCACGTGGCATACGGCGGGAGCTATCTCGAACCTGTTGGCAAATCGGACGAGGCGGTGACGGAGTTGGAGCGAGCCGTCTCCCTCGAACCGTTGGCCATGATCAATAACTGCATCCTCACAACCACTTACATTTATGCGCGAAAGTATGACAAGGCGCTGGCGCAGGGACGCAGTACCTACGATCTTGACGCGACTTTTCCGTTCGCTCCGCATTGGCTTGGCTTCGCATTGATCGCGAATGGAAAGTACGAGGAAGCCATCGCCGTGGGCCGGCGCGTGTCGCCCGATTCGCCATTTGGCTGGATGTCGGCCGTGGTGATCGCGCAGGCATATGCTAACCAGGGCAAAAGAGTAGAGGCCGAGCAGCAAATATCTTTGCTGCGTGAACTGGCGAAGACACGCTACGTTCGGCCGTATTACATCGCGTCGATTTATGCCGCGCTGGGTGATAA
>DASYPX010000180.1:0-22498 GCA_036006125.1 Pyrinomonadaceae bacterium
CACATCGGCGGAGTCGTGCGCGACGAAGATAGGGATATCACCGATGATCTGAATGCCACGAAGATTGCAGTAGGTCTTCAGCGCGGACCACTGTTTGAAAAAAATAAACTGCGAGAACTTCTGCTCTTCGATCTGCTCATGGAGTTCAGTTCGCGTGCGCGCCAAAGCGGCGGGGGCGCGCGTAACCAGCGAATGGTCCCATTCGTACCATGGCTCGCCGTCATGCGCCGTTTTCAACGCCCGGAACAGCGCGTAGTCATCAAGCCATGCGGCATTCTGCTCAACGAAAGTTTCGAACTGGCTGCGGAACTCGGTATCCGTGCTGCGCTGATAATTCGCGAACGCTTTAGCGAGGATCGCGTCCTTTCTTTGATGCGCCGCCGCGAAATCGACGGTTCCATCAGATAGCCCAGGCAACGCTGTAAGATCGGTTTTGCTGATGAGGTTTTCTTTGACGAGGAGCTCGGGATTAACGAGGAGAGTGTTGCCGGCGAACGCCGAGTAGCAGGCATACGGTGAGTCGCCGTATCCTGTCGGTCCCAAAGGCAAAACCTGCCACAGCGATTGTCCGCTCTCGCCCAGAAAATCCGCGAAACGGTACGCTTCATCGCCGAGATCGCCAATGCCATGAGGGCCCGGCAATGATGTCGGGTGGAGCAGAATGCCGCTGGCTCTGGCAAAGGTCATTGAGCATTCCTCGCGCGATCACTTGTGCGGGCGAAATCTTCGGGCGTAATCGACTAGCCGTGAGATTTCGGTCCGCTTCAGCTTCTTACCGAAAGCCGGCATCGCGCCCTTACCACGTGTGACAATTCCGATTAGACTGCGCGTGCCGTTGATGTCAGAGTTCTTCTGCCACCACTGCTCGTCAGTAAGATCCGGCGCCTTGTACAACTCTCCGGAAGGCGTCTGCGCGCGTCCATCCGCTCCGTGACAACGCGCGCAGTTGTTCCTAAAAAGTTCGGCAACCTCGGTTTCGCGCAGTTTTGTGGAACGTTTTTGCGCGAACGTGGTTGCGAAAACTGTCAGCCCGATTAAGAGAAATGCAATTAAGAAAAATAGCAGACGACTACGAACCCACAATCGCATGTTGTAAATCATTCCGACCGCGCATTGCTCCTTTATCGTTACGCCTTTTCTTAGTCTCCGGGCGCTCGGCTCAGATCGTGAACATGCCAATAGACGCTTTCGTTGCTCATCTCGGGATGCTTACGTAAAAACTGGTTTGCGAGCGACAACGCGCCGGGATCGTCTTTCAGATCCGCAAAGATCTTCGCTTCGCGCTTCGCATCATCCGTCCGTCCCAACTTGCGATAAACGAGCATGAGATTGTAGTGCGCACCAAGATCTTCGGGATCAATCTCAAGAATCTTGCCGTAGCACTCGACCGCACCGTTATAGTCGCGTTTGATCTTGCACAGCTCGCCCAGCTGCTGCAGCGACATACGATCGCGTGGAAATTGCGCCAGCACCTGTCGGAAGTTGTTCTCGGCCTGGTCGAGTTGGCCGCGTTTCAGGAAGATGCGTGCCTGCTGAAAGAGTGCACGCGCGAGTGTCGGATTCGCCTTTACCACGCCATCGAGAATCGTCGCCGCTTCATCGTACTGCTCCAGTTCAATGTGCGCCATCGCACGATTCACCAAAGCCATCGGGCGATACCTTTCGTCGAGTTCAGCGGCGTGCGCGAATGCTTCAATTGCCAGCGGATATTGCCGCTGATCGAAGAGTGCGATGCCATAGTTGTTCCAACGCCGCCAATCCGGAACGGCGGTCTTGTCGTTTGGATCTACGGCATGCGCGTGGTTCTGACCGACCGCCATGATGTATTCCGTGGTAGCCATCGTGACGATCGGATAATCGACCGACTTACCAAGCACGTAATCGCTGAACACGCGTGTGAACCGACGATAACGAACGCGAGCGCTTAGATGCAGCGCGCCAGTTACATTTTCCGGTACACTGAACTGGTAACGCGCGACGTCGGAACGGCCGGAATTGATCTGATTGTTCTGTGCGAAGGTGCGCGTGCGCCAGATGTGATGCTTGTCGTTGTAAGTCCCATCTGCCTTCACTAGATAAGTTTTGTAGTTGTGCGCTGACTCATCGAGATAACCGTCCGGCTTGATAAAGCCCGACCGGTAGAGCGCCTTGCCGGCATCGTCACTGACGGTGAACTCAACGTACGCTTCGTAAAAATCACGCAATTCGGGCGGGAACGAGTGCCCTATGTTCTTGTTGGTGATCACGACTTCGGCCGTAATGCGATCGCCGGCGGCAATCGCAAAGCTGCTGCGATTGACGGGCGCGATAAAGTCTTCCGTTGACCCGCCGCGCGATTTCCGCCTGAGAGCGAAAATATCTACGCCAACCTTGTCGTCCTCAATGAACTTGATGACCGCGTCAAGTTGGTCGCGCCATTTGTAGAAAGTTGGAATCGCGGTATTGGCGGTGGCCCAACGATGCGAAACCAGCGTGCCGTTTTTCGCCGACACGTCAAACAACGGCGCCGGCTCGCGTTTCATGTGACAGGTGTTACACGTTTCTTTGTCCCGCACATAGAACGGGTGCGGCGACTCTTTCGAGAAGGACGATTGCTGCAACTCATCGGCAACCATGAACGCGCGCAGGAATTTGTAATCGTTCAGTTCCCGCGGCACTTGCGATTTGTGACATGCACCGCAGAATTCAGGCTGCTTCAGCAGCGGACGCATCATTGCCCGCCGATGCGACGGAATATCGTCAAGAATCTGCTGATCCGTGACGCCGGCGAGTAGCCGAGTTCCATCTGCCTTCACCAGCAGTGCCGGCTCGCCCATCACGTATCCGCCAATGCCGTGTCCGTTAGCGGACTGTATCGAATGACACGCTATGCAAGACACTCCGTCGTCATCGAAAGGTCGTTTGACGTGGGAATTTTTCGTGAGCGCGCCGGTGAAAAGAGCTGCTGGGTTGTGGCACGACTCACAGTGACGCGTGAACTCAATCCCCTTCTGAGTTTGAATGTCTTTGACGTTCTTTTGATAAAACGGTTCGCGGAATGCGTTCCCATGCGCGGACTGTCGCCATTGCGCGTGCGCATCAGTGTGACAAGTGCCGCAGCGCTTCGAAGGCACCCACATCTCACCCGGAATGAAAGTGCCGGTAGTACTGGTAGCGTTGCTAGGCGCGAAGGGGTTCGGTCCAAATTTGAAGTCGTAGGTCTTGGAGATTTCGTCGGCGTAGTTTTCGTGTTCGTTCACGACGTTGTCGCCGTCAGCGTTCGCAGCCCGCATGCCCGAGACGACCGCGACGGTGAACCCAACGATGATTACCAGGAACAGCCACACACGCGGCGATTGCGTTAGATAGGATGGCGTTGTGCGGTCGTTTTGTTCGTGCATGATTACAAAGAAGGACAAAATGCCGTTGCGCACTAAATACTACGGCACGCGCGGTTTGTTGACGTCGCCAGCTGCGGCCGATGGAAGCGGCGGCGGAGTAGCCTCGTCGCCCGTGGACATTCCCGAGGCCCCGCCCCCAAGCGGCGTCGGTGCGTGCTTCCGGGTATCTTCGAATCCTTTGAAAATGGCCAACTCACGATCGGCGTCCACTTTGCGCTTCAAGCGCGAATAGGCAAGGAAGAGTTGATAATGCACACCCGGGTCTTGCTTGTTCAGACTCGCACCTCGCTGCAAAAACGGCAACGCCTCCTCGTATCTCTTTAATTTAACCAACAAGCGGCCGAGATCGTGATGTGCGGGAAAGTTATCGGGATCAAACTTAATTGCTTCCCGAAACAGGTGCTCTGCTTCTGCCTCCTGCCCGCGTTGCCCGGCGATGAAACCAAGATTGGTAAATACGTCCGGATTGTTGGGCCGAAGCTCGAGCGAGCGTTTGAACGCGATGATGGCATCGTCGTACTGCCCTTCGGCCCGCGCTGCGTAGCCTAAGAGAAAATAAAGATTCGCGTCGTCGGGAAAACGCTCAACCGCGCGTGTAAAGATAGCCCGCGCCTCCTGATACTGCCGGCTGCGGAAATGGGCGACGCCAAGACGGATGTGATAAATCAACTTCGTCGCGTCTAATTCTAAAGCCCGCGTGTAGAAACGTACGGCGTTTTCGGGCATGCGGCGCTTCAGCAGTTCCTCCCCGATCATGAAATTGGCTTCCGCGAAAGTGGGACGCAGGTCTATTGCCTTAGCCCAATACCCGAGCGCGGCCGTGCCATCATTACGAGCCGAGGCGATTAGACCGAGACGATAATACGGCTCGGCTTCCTTTGGCGCGAGCGTAGCCGCCGAGCTTAAGGCTTGTGCCGCCTTGTCATATTGTTCGAGGTTGTAGTACGCGATACCTAAATTGTAGAGCACTTCATACATCTGCGGGCGCAGCGCGTTGGTGCGCTCAAATAGTCGCGCCGCCCGCGCATACTGCTGCCCCTCGGCGAGCGTCAAGCCGAGGGTAAAAAGCGTCCTCGGGTCAGTGCCTGCGAGTTGTTCGATACGATCCGCCAAAGCGTCGGCGTCATGGGAGCGCCCGGCGTGCACATAAGCGTTAGTAAGCATCAGGAGCAGCCCGAGATCTCCTACCTCGGTTTTAGTCTTTTGAGCGTTGGCCGCGGGTTCCAGGATCTGGATCGCGCGCGCGTAATCGCCACGCGCCGCATAGAGCGCTCCAAGATTAAAGATCGCTTTCGTGTTGGTCGGCTCGACGCGTAAAACTGCTTCAAACATCTCGATAGCCTGGTCTATGCGCTTAGTGCGTGCAAACAGCACGCCGAGATTCAAACGGGCCGCCACGTTCTTTGCGTCAAGCTTGAGCGCCGCGTGATATGACTGCTCGGCTTCCGTCTGCCGGCCACGTTGATCGAGTATGACACCGAGTAGCGTGTGCGCATTGGCGTCTCGCGACGCCCCACGTAAGTAACTGCGCACGGCGGCCTCAGCTTCTTCGAGCCGCCCCGCCTGCAACAGTCGAGCGACATCGCTGAGCGCGGGATCTTCAGTCGAAGCGACCCGTGTGGTTTGCGCGTACAGGCCTGCGCTCGTTACCAGAACCGTGAGGCTGACTGCGATACAGAGCACGACCGAGCGCGACAAGCGATCCGGCCCCCCTGTTATCGAACAACGCATGACTACAGCAGAAAACGTGTCTAACTCTTAGCCGCCGCCGCGCATGGCTTGCGTAAACTTTGCCTCGTCCCCGGGCGTGACGCTGACAATCTTCCGAGTGATGGTAGTGATGCCTTGCGCACCCCCAACCGTCAACTTGCCCGAAATGAAACCAACGCGGACGCGATATCCCTGCGGCGTATTTTCGTCGCGCCACCAGAACTTTTCGAGTTTGTTCCTGTCCAGGTATCCGACAGTGTAACGATCATCGTATCGGTCCCCACGCATGGCTTCACCTATGTCGCTCGAGTATGGCAGGCGCAAGCTGTCTACCGGGATCGGGCCGGCATATGCGAGGAAAATCTCTCTGACCCATTGACCGTCGGCAAAGACGATTTCCAGATTGCCGGCTTTCAGACCCTTGTAAAGGACGCGCACGTCCTTCTTGTCCTTGCCCTCGTTTCTTTTAGCGTCCGGCTTCTCCTGTCCCGGACTGCGGTTCGCATTGCGAAACACAGCCTCAAGCGCGGTTGGGACATCCATGCCGATGCGCACGCCGAGGATATTGTCCTCGTGTTCTTTACCACCGATACTCTTTTCCGGTTCCTGCGCCGTGAGAAACTGCGGGACGATCGCAATCAGAGCGAGCCAGACGCAAGTGCGAGCGTAGAGTGCCGCTAAGCGAAAGCTGTGTTCCATTACCATTTCCTACGTCGAAAGTCCTCCTCGCAAGCCGACAAACGCTATCGCTGCGCGTGCGCTTTGTTCCGAAAATTAAATTAGTGGCGGGCGATATAACTTTGCCCGCCACTTTTGCGCCGTGTTAATAACCACGAGCCTTGAGTCTACCTTAGAAGATTATTTTGAGCGAGAACTCCATCTGCCGGCGGCGTTGCTCGCTTATATCGCGTCCGAAGTCGTTCACGTTGTTGATGTCACCGTTCGGGAACGAGCGGTTCACCCGGTTCAGCACGTTGTAGGCCGAGAAGCGGAACTGCACGTTAAAAGCGTCGCCAAGCGCGGGCACGGGGAAGTTCTTGAACAGCGAAGCATCCCAATAGAACTGTTTTTGTCCGCGGAACACATTTCGCCCCAGAGTGCCTATATGCGGACTGTTCGGATCGCTCGGGAAGATGCGTGTGGTCGCGCAACGAAAAGCAGCGCGGTTGAGTTGTCGGCCTTGGGCGCGGTCGGCGTCGGTGGGCGTCGGATCACCGAGGATGTCAACGCGTCCGCCGTTGCAGGTTACGTTGTAGACTGGACCGCTTTGCAATGTGATGATGTTATTGAGTTGGAAACCGCCGATGGCGTAATCAAGCGCTTTCGGCATGCTTCGCAGGTAGCGGCGATTCCGGCCAAAAGGCAGATCGTAGACGTTCGAAAAAGTGAAGCGATGCCGCACGTCGGTATCAGAGTTGCCACGTTCAAGTTCGGGCCTGAGCGGATCGTCAGGTCCGCAATCCCGGGCGCTCGCTCCATTGGAACAAATGCCGCCTGGAGAGGTGTCAATCGCGTGCGCCCAGGTATAAGTCGACAGAATCGACAGACCGCGCGAGAAACGTTTCTCCAATTTTGATTGCAGGGCATTGTAGCTCGATTTCGCGTTATAGCGCGTCGTGGTTATCGCGCCGACGCCGGTCACCTCACGGGAGCCGGGTCCGCCTTCCTCATTGCCCTCGCCGATGTTCGTAAGTGTCAGCAGGTTGCGACCCAATGAGCCAACGTATCCGATTTCAGCTAACCAGTTGGGCGCAAATTCATATTGCGTGGTGAAGTTGTACTGGTGATATATCTCGTCTTTGCGATTGGGGTCATTGAAAATCTGCAGACCGCTGCCCGTCGCCGGAATGACGGTTCCGGGCGCAGCCACTGTTCCGATCGGTACGGGCACACCAGAATCAAACAGATAACGGTTCCGGAGAGCTGCGAAAGGACAACCACCGGGATTATTGATCGGGTTACAACTGTAGCTGGATGAGCCGGTGCCAATATTGGCCGTTAACGGTTGAGCGGCGCTCACGTCGACCGCATACAACACTCCATAACCACCGCGGATAACTAGTTTCTTGTCCGAGCGCAGACCGCTGTAGGCGAAACCAATGCGCGGCCCGAAATTGTTCTTGTCGGTATGCGCCAGGTCGCGACCGCCCGGAGCACTGTCACCGGCGACGATAAAGGACTTTGTCGCCGGATCGAAGTTACTCTGACGATCAAATCGCTCAGTCGGCGCGGTAAAGATGTCATAACGCAAACCCAAATTAAGCGTCAGATCAGAAGTCGCCTTCCAGTCGTCCTGCACGAAGAACGCTAGCTCATGGGAAGATTGCAGGAAAGGCCCGCCCGGAATACCTCGAGTAACGAAGCCGGGCGCATAACCTAGTAGGAAATTGGCGACAGCCGAGCCGGTATCATTCGCGCCGATACCGTTGTAATTGCCTGAAACGAAGCCACTCAGATCGCTACCACCGCCGACGGGCAGGATGCTGCTCGTGCCGTACTGTGTGTTGGTCTTGGTGCCACCGAGGCGACCTCCGTCAAAATTCGAGTTCTGGCGAACGCGAAGGTCGCCGCCGAACTTGAACGTCGAGTTGCCATGCACCACCGTCACGGAGTCCGCGAAATTGAAGTTATTCGACGTGAAATAGAATGGGCCGCCGTCGCCCGTAAACTCGAGTGCGCGATCCTCGTTGTTCAAATTGTCCACAATTCCGAAAAGGATGATACCGCTCGAGTTGGGATCGAGATTGATGCCGTGCGCGCCCAGGTCTGCTGAGACGGTGGGACTGAAGCCGCCCGTACCATTAACCCCGGTGTTGAAGATGCCGATCTCGACACGTGTCGCGCCGAATCGCGCGTCGTTAATGACACTAGGCGAGAACATGTGCGTGTCGCCAATGGTAAAGCCTTTCGAGTTGCCGAACTCGTCACCAGCCGAAGGACCGGCAGGCAAGTCATGATTGTTGGGCGATTCACCGAGGGGGAAGAAGTTGTCGCGGCTACGTGCTGTCTTCGCTTTGCTATAGCGTCCAAAGATCGAGTTCTTGTCCGTGATCTTATGGTCAAGGCGCACGTCGTAACTATTGACTATCGCGTGCTCTTTTCGATTCGTGAGAAAGTTGCGCCCAATCCCCGCAAGGTTCGGCAACGGAAACGCGTTGAGATAGTTCTGCGAGAAAGCCGAGAGTGCGCCACACGTTGGGCAGTTGCGCAAATCATTACCGGGAATCGGAATGCCCGCCGGGCTGAAGATCGTCCCCGTGCGGAACGTGCAGCGTTGAAAGATCGGAGTGCCGCCGGTGTCGGTTATCGTCCGGCACGGCGCGCCTGTGGGATTAGTGTAAGAGAGCGCGAAACGATATTCCGCGTTGGTGGTGCGAAGCAGCTCACCGAAATCGCCGACGCGCATACGTGCAGTCGGCACAGGAACCGCTTGCGGGTCTCCCGTGCCGCCGAAAATCGGCGTGGAATTTCGCTGGCCATTATAGTTAAAAAAGAAGAAGGACCGATTGCGCCCGTCGTAGAGCTTTCGGCCACCTTCGCCGAAACGCGGCAGAAAGATGGGGCCACCGACCGTGCCATAAAAGTTATGGGTGACGTAGTTAGGCACCTTATTGGTGGTGTCATCATCAAACTTCGAAGCGGCCGCGCTTAGAAAACGTCCTTGATAGACTTCGCCCACTGTGCCGTGTACGGCGTTTCCGCCCGACTTGAAGGTAGTCGAAATAATGCCACCACCCGCTCGTCCTGATTCAGCGGAAGGGACACTCGTTTCAATTTTGAATTCGGCGATGGCATCCGGGTTGGGGTAGATCGCGATCTGGCCGAACTGCGACTCGTTATTGTCGACGCCATCTAGTGTGAAATTATTGTTGGTCGCGCGCGCGCCGTTCACGACGAGCACGGAACCGCCCGACTCGCGAAAACGCGTCGACTCAGTATTGTTCTGGCCACCGCCACCAGCCACGAAGTTGCCGCCGCCACCCAGCAGTCCCAAATTAGGACGTGTGACGCCAGGTGAAAGTGCGGCAAGGAGCGTGAAATTGCGCTGCGGTATTGGTAGATCAGTAACTTGACGACCAGTGATCAAATCGCCACGCACACTTGTCTCGGTCTCAACCAATGGAGCTTCGGCAGTTATAGTTACCGTGTCGCCGACCGCACCGACCGTTAACTTCACATCAACGGGCTGGCGCGCGTTTGTCTCTACTTTAACTTCAGGAACAGTCGCCGTCTGAAAACCCTGGGCTTCGACTTTGACGTTATAGTTGCCAGGTTCAAGCGCCGGGATTGTGTAGGTTCCTTCGTCGTTGGTCGTCGCTTCGTGCGGATCCCCAGTCGCGACGTTCGTCGCGGTTACTTTCGCGTCTTTTACGACGGCGCCATTTTGATCGGTGACCGTGCCAACAATCGTGCCCTTGTTGCTTTGAGCCGACGCAGAAATGCCAACCAACATCGAGAGACAAAAAAGCGCACAGGACTGGACCAGTACGCGAATAACATTTTTCGTCGTAGCCATTTTCACACCTCGTGTGGAAAACGACACATGTATGAGCTGTTTCACTTTCGTGAAAAACTCACCTGCGTCGTGGAACGATACTGTTAGAACAAATATTGGCCGCGCTGTAGATTGCTCGTTCTCTGGACTGTGACTTTACTGCCGCCCGCTTGAAGTTTGTTGCCTTAACGAACGAAGTTTTTAGCCCAATATCGTCAATGGTGTCAATAGGTTTTTCCCTTGTGCCCAGAAAACCATCGTGCGGAAAAATGCGCAGGCGGAAGGCCGATACTTTAGCGCAGGCGGGCTAGGCGGCATAAGCTGAAGCGGCAAATTTACCTGCCAAAATCAGGCTCAGAGCCCCCATAGTGGTTGGATTTGCGCCCAGAGTTGACGGCAAGATGCGGGCAGACGGAAGGCCGCGGCGAACGCTGTGCTCAATGGTCGTGCAGAGATCGTGCTCAATTAAGTGCCATGCGCGAGTTATCTGACCGCCCACGACAACCGCTTCGGGACTAAAGCCCACAACCAGATTCGAGATACCAATACCAAGGCACAACGCCATCTCGCGAAGCGACTTTTCCGCATTTGCTTCGCCTGCCAGTGCCTTGTCGACGATCTCGCTGAATGTTATGTCGGGCGAAGGACCATCAATAGAACTTTGATAGCGAGCCACGGTCGCCCGCTCAGAAGAGAACGCCTCCCAACAGTCGTGGTTGCCACACGAACAAGGAACTGGAGCGTGGGTACCGATAATCATGTGCCCAAACTCGCCGGCAGCTCCACGTTCACCGCGATAGATCTGTCCATCGAACACGATCCCCGTGCCGACGCCTTCCGCGGCGAGCACGAGAATAAAATCACGCGCTCCGCTGACCTCGGGACGGCCGAACCAAAGCTCGGCAAGCGCGACCGCGTTTGCATCGTTGTCAATCGTGACAGGCAAGCCGACCGCGGAAGAAACCTGATGCGCGATCGGAGCATCTCGCCATTTAAAATAAGGAACATAGATCGCGTTACCCGTTGCCGGATCGATCAATCCGGGCAAGCTAATGCCGATACCTTCAATGGTTCCTGCGTTATGTTTCAGGATCTCTTCGATCGATTCGACGACTTCGTCGAGAGTGCGTTCATAATCGAAATCTGTAGCAAATTCTTTCTGCTTCAGCACGCGGCCCGCCAGATCGCTAGTCGCCAAAAACGTAGTCGTAGGTGTGATCGCCACTCCGATGGCAATCGCACCCGCTGAACGCAAGCGCAGCAATGTCGGTGGACGTCCTCCGGTGGATTCGCCTTCGCCTACTTCTTCAATCAGCCCGTCAGCCTGCAAATCATCGACAATTGCTGAGACGGTTGATCGTTGCAAAGCAGTCTCGCGCGCAATTTCCGCCCGCGAAATTGGCTCGCGCTCACGAACATAATTCAGCACGATCTGGCGATTGATATTGCGAATCGTGGCCAGCCGAGCAGTCCGCGCTTTTTTCAGATCAATTCGTCGCATGATTCGACCCGCTCGGGAAACTTAATCCGTGTTTTGCGAAGCGACCTTGAATGCGGCAAGCGCCGTGAGCGGCTTAAAGCGGATAAGTAATATAGACTGGGATGTTAGTCAAGAAAGTTCGGAGATCGTCAGAATCGTCAGCGGCTGGAAACTCCTTTCCCTTCCGTTACGCTGAGCTTTCGATCAACACCAGGTACGGGCACCGTTTCAATTGAGCCACTGGGCCATCTCACCTCAAGCTTATCGACCGCGGTGGCAGCGCCCAGCCCAAAATGCAGCGTCATATCATTCTGCGATGCATAACTGGCTCCGCTGATCACGTCCTGACGCTGCCGCAACTTACCGGTGGTGAGATAGACAATCGCGCCGATCGCATCGCGAGGGCTTTTCTTTGCGACGTCTCCGACTAGCCTTAGTTCGAGCCAGTGTCCGCCTCCCGTTGCGATATTCTTCAAAAGCGTAGGCTTGGAATCGCTGTTGTTGATGACCACATCAAGACGGCCGTCGCCATCAAGATCGGCAATAGCAATCCCCCGGGCGCACCAGGCCTGCGCCAGCGCACTTCCTGCCGGCGCGCCCACGCGCTCGAACTTGCCATTCTTCAAATTATGAAAAAGAAGCGACTGCTCTGCATAGCTCGTGCCCCACTGGTGATCATCGACTGTCGGATAAACATGACCATTCGCAACAAAAAGATCTTTCCAGCCGTCGTTGTCGTAATCGAGAAAGTCAGTGCCCCAACCGAGAAACGGAATGGTCACCTCGCCCAAACCGGCCTGGAAGGTTAAGTCAGTGAAGTTCCCGTCGCCGTCGTTGTGGTACAGCACGTTCGAATCGTCTGAGAAGTTAGTGATATGAAAATCGACTCGTCCATCATTGTCATAATCGCCCACGGCTAGTCCCATGCCGGCCTGCTCTCGCCCGTTTTCATTCAGCGCGACGCCTGACGGATAGCCCGTCTCTTCGAAAGTCCCATTGCCCTTATTGATGTAAAGCTGTTTCGGCGTTGAATCGTTAACTACGATTAGGTCGAGCAGGTTGTCGTCGTCCGCGTGCACCCATGCTGAAGAGAATCCGTAGTACTTCTGCGGATCGTTCACGCCGGATTTCGCGCTGACGTCTTCAAAAGTGCCGTCGGGTTTTTGATGGTAGAGAGTGTCCGCTTCCCCTGAAAGGCCACGCGGGCCGCACATTACCGGCACGCCGCGAAATTGACAGAAATTTTGGCCGACGCCACCAGGCTTCGCCGCTTCAGTCGGACTCGGCGGCAGATTCGAGAGGTCTATATCCACGTAGGCGGGAACAAACAGATCCAGTCGACCGTCACCGTCGTAGTCGCCAAAGCTTGCGCCCGTGCTCCATCCTTTGCGCGCAACTCCGACCTTTTCCGCGACGTCGGTGAACGTCCCGTCACCATTGTTGTGATACAGCCGCGACACGCCGAAATTTCCGACAAACATGTCGGGCCGGCCATCGTTGTCGTAATCGCCGACCGCTACGCCCATCCCCCATCTTTCGTTCGCAACCCCGGCTTTGTCGGTGACGTCTTCGAATTTCCAGTTACCCAAGTTGCGATACAAGGCCGCCCGCGGCGGCTTCTCTTTTCCTTGTAGTGCCTGAAGCGTCGAACCGTTCAACAGATAAATGTCCGGCAAGCCGTCGCCGTCATAATCCAGAATCGCCACACCGCCGGAAGGAACTTCGAAGATGTAATCCTTCGCCAAGGTCCCTGCCCGATGTTTGAAATTCGCGAGCGCAGTTTTGTCAGTGACATCTTCGAAAATCACCGGCGCTTTTGAATCAGTAATGCCGATCGTTCGCTTGCTCGTATAATTAACCGGCGTTCCGGTCGAAGCGCCGCCCGACGGCTGTGGTGACGGTCGAGGATTCTGCGCCGAAACTACAGGTGACCAGCACAAGCAAACTATGACAGTAAATATCTGAGTTTTCGACAGCATGATGAAATCAGTGGCTACGGCTGGTTTATTCCGCGGAGTTGTCAATCGGAGACGCAACGAAAATACGGATGGAACTATGGGACTGTCAAACATGCACTCGCTAGCGGCTGCTCATGCGAGCGGCGGTCAACGTTTCTTCGGCGTGCACACAAATTATTTCGCTGTGATCGTCACATAGTCTCTACCGCTGTATAGCCTCACACCGTCACCGCTTTTCATCATCATCAATGGTCGCGGCCGTCGCAGCGAATTGTCCTTTGTTGTTGCCGCCGAGAGGATTTCTTTACCGGAGAGATCCACGATGGCCATCTTCCCGTCGTCGCTGAAGCCAAATCCATACGCACCGGTCTTCAGGTCATGCCCGTCAATTTCGACAGCGGAATCAGTGATGAAGAATCCTTCATATTTCGCGCGGACGTCGGCTGCGTATCCTGACGTATCAACCATTCCGACAACTACGTGGCGGTTAGTGCCGAATCGCGCCGCGGCCGAGTTGCGTATCTGTGTCGGAGCGTTCTGTCCTTGAAAATAAAATGACGTTGGGACGACGCGCGTCAGTTCCGCGCCGGTGAGTACTGTCACCGTTTCCTGGGCCGTGGCGACGAAGGAGAACAAGCAAAGAGCCACCACTAACACGAACGCCATTCGAATCTTCATAATCGATCCTCCAGTGCAACGGAATGAATGACGCGCAGATTATGCTACATCTTTTTCGGAAACAGGAATTTGAGGATTTCAGGCGTACGCGCGGCCCACGCCTTTTCGTTATGCTCCGCGCCTTCGGCTTCGAAGTACTTGAGGTCTTTCTCGTCTTTCCAACCTTTTCTTATTAACGTCGTTTTTAAAAGTCGCGCGCCCTCGACAGTTCGCTGGGCTTCCGGCACGTCTCGGCCCTCTTTCGTGCCGATATCCAACCAGATACGCAGCGGCGGCTTATGCGATTGATTTTCCGCGAAGCGCACAATGTGATTGTCTGCCCACCACACGGCTGGCGAAACGACCGCGATGCGCGTGAACACCGTGGGATACTTCAGACCGAGATAAAGCGAAATCAACCCGCCCAGGGAAGAGCCGCCTACGCCTGTGTGCTGGGCATCGCTCTTCGTGCGATAGGTCTTGTCAATGAATGGCTTCAGTTCTTCGACCAGAAAACGCCCATAAAGATCCGCTTTGCCGCCCGCTTTGTACTTCGGATCCTGTGCGGCGGTGTATTCGCTCACGCGCGCAACACCAGTGTTGTAGATGCCGACGATGATCAGCGGCTCGATCCTGCCAGTCTTAATCAGGGCTTCGGCAGTTTCGTCGACACGCCATTCCTGGCCCGGAATAAAGGATGTTGCGCCGTCGAAGAGGTTTTGCCCATCGTGCATGTAAAAGACCGCGTAGCGCTGAGTCTTGCTTGTGTCGTAACCCGGCGGAAGATAGACGATGATATTGCGTTCATTGTTGAGGATATTGGAATGGAAGTCTTTGTGAAGGCGAACATCGCCTGTCAGTGTGTGCGGCTGCTCGGCGAATGAAGCGCCGCGAATCAATAGCAGCAGCAAAACAATTACAGTGATTCGCCAATGCATCAGCGGTTTCCAAGCTGATAAATCGTGGTAGTCGGATTGTAAGTCTTCCAATCAAACCAGTAGTCATTCAACACGAGAATCTTTGTCAACTGTTTGCCGACGAGCGGGCCGCTGGTCGCCTTTCCTGAGAAATCCCATTCGCTTCCCGTCTCAGCGTCGACCAGACGCAACGGTGAAACATTCGGCTTCACAAAGAACTCAAGTTTGCGTTGATCCACCATTCGCCCGAAAACGCGAACCGATTTTCGGTCCTCGCCAAGCAGGATCAGAATTGGGGTCCCGCCCAGATCGTCAAGAATTGGACTTTGCTTCAATACGGCATCGAATGGATAGGCGCGCGATGCCCCATTCACCGTTACGCCAATGACCAACGCGCGAGGCTCAAGCGCGTTATCTAACCCTGCAGACGTCGTTACACGTACGCGCGCCATGCGCTCTTCCCAATCTGCAGGAGCATACTGACCGGCACGCTCAATCGATTCGTCGGGACGCAGCACGCGACCTTTTGGTTTCTCTTGTTTCCACAACGCGAAAGTCAGCTCGTCATGAAAGTAGGGTTGCAGCTTCTGGCCTTTGAGCGGACCTTGAATCGCTTCGCCGGTGACCTGTTGCCACCACGAGCCGGTCTCTTCATCGCGCATAATGAAGTTTTGGTTGTTGATGCCGGCGAGATGAAAATGCAGCACCCGTCCGTTTACTGTTGTCTCCCACACCAGACCGGTGTGACAGAGCGTTCAATAGGTGGCGATCAGAGGCGTGCCTCCAACCACGTCCTGCACCACGTGATGATAGGCCATGAGCCGCACCGGGTAAGCGACTGCTTCGCCGTTGTTTTCAACCGCCAGCACGATATCTGAATCGCCGACAAACGATGCTTCGTTGGGACTGGCGTAAGCTGCGTGAGGCAGCGGATGGAACATCCATTCGAAATGATTTTGACGGGCGAACCAGGTCGCGGCCAGTAGAGGCAAGAGCAGAAAGACAAGCGCTGCCTTCGCAAACCACCGTGTGCCGCGCCACAACCAGCCGACGATAAGAAAAGAAATTATTACGGCCGCTATCGTTACGATTGGCGACCAGCTTCGCAAGGCATAAGAAACTGCGACGCCGCGATCTGTCTGCGCTTTGAAAGGTTGAATAATCCAAACAGGGACCGCCACTATGGCGAGCGCGCCGATTACAACCAGCAGTAATAGAAACCACGCCAGCCGGCGGCTCTTTGAGGTTTTTGTAGCCATGCGATTCGTTTGAAGGGCGCTAAGTCAGCTATCATAACGCGGAATTGTTTTATATGAGCAAGCCAGTAAAAATTCTCTTGCAGACAACGATCCCCTCAGTCGAAGACGATTGGAACATCAATCGTTTCTCGCTATTGCGTGATCATCTGTCATCTCTTCGAGATGATCGGGGCGGAGGACTTTATGATGTAACCGCGCGTGATCGAGAAACAAACGAAGATGGGAATGACCACCTCCTCAGTACTCTCGATACGACCGATTTCGACGAGTTGTGGCTGTTTGCAGTCGATCAGGGCGACGGATTGTCCGTTGCCGACTGTGAAGGCATCACACGTTTTCGCCAGCGCGGCGGAGGAATTCTGACGACGCGCGATCATCAGGATCTGGGCTCATCGCTTTGTACTTTGGGTGGCGTCGGTCGGGCCCATTTTTTTCATTCCCGGCATCCTGACCCGGATGAATCGCGCCATCAGCGAGATGACCAGGATACGAAAGACATCTCGTGGCCCAACTATCACTCAGGCAGTAACGGTGACTATCAAAAGATCACTGCAATACAGCCTGTCCACCAATTGCTTCGAAATCCGCACAATCCTTCCGGTTTGGTTGAGTATTTTCCCGCGCATCCCCACGAAGGTGCTGTTGGTGTTCTCGAAGGCGAACAGTACGCCCACGTAATCGCCACTGGCGTAAGTCAGGTAACACATCGTCCTTTTAATCTGATCGTCGCATTTGAAAGCGCACTCGACCGGCATGGAAACAAACTAGGACATGCAATTGCTGAATCAAGCTTCCATCATCTTGTCGACTACAATTGGGATACCTCAAAAGGTTGTCCCAGCTTCTTACTGGAGCCGCCCGGCAACCAAGTCGAGCGAGACCCGGCGAAACTCAACGACATTAAGATCTATGCAGCAAACGTGGCCACTTGGCTTGCCGGATCTCACTGACCATAGCCTCGTCGCCGCAACCTGTCGCCATCGAGGAGACGTTTTTCACCGCGCATCCGCGCCCTTCCTCCGTTCGGGCCAACGCCCGGCGCCCTCGATATCCGAGCCATACACTTGCACTCTGCGCCGCGTTCCACAAATGCGCCGTTTGCGAGACAATACAAAGCTTGCAGAATCGTCCGGCTGTTCTAATTTTGATGGGCGTGACGGGGTCTGGAAAGACCACGGTAGGACAACTGTTGAGTGCTGACGTGGGGTGGAAATATTTCGATGCCGACGACTTTCACACCGCCGCGAACGTTGAGAAAATGAAGCAGGGCGTCCCTTTAAATGATGCTGATCGGGAACCATGGCTACTTAGACTGCGCGAAGTTATTAGAGAGTGTCTGGCCGCAAACGAACCCGCAGTACTCTCATGCTCAGCACTGAAAGAGAGCTATCGCGAACTGTTATTGATTGATGGCCGCGTGAAATTGGTCTATCTGAAAGGAACGCCCCAGTTGATCGGCCAGAGACTTAAGAACCGCAGCGATCACTACATGAATCCGACCCTGCTGGAGAGCCAATTCGAGACCCTCGAAGAGCCGTTTGATTGCCTGCAGGTTGACGTCTCGAATTCTCCGCGCGAAATAGTCACGACAATCAAAGAACATTTTCAACTCGAGGCCCTTAATTCATGAGCAGTAAGGCAGCGCCGGCTTTCTCAGGAGCAGGTTCGGCGGCGGCGGATCTTTCGCCGCGCGAGCTGCGGGCGATTCTCGAACAATCGATGATGAGTATCGCGCCGGGCGCGCGAGTTCTGGCAATCATTCCCGACAAGACTCGCGACGATAATACTGATCTGCTTTTCCCTTTCGCGGCAGAGATTCTTGCGGCGCGCAGGATTGCTCAACTCGATGCGCTGGTCGCACAAGGAACGCACGCGCCGATGACGGTTGACGAGAAGCGATCGAAAATTGGCGGAAGCTCAGTGCCGGGACTTGGCCACATCTACGATCATCAATGGAATGTTCCTGAAGAGCTCGTGACCCTGGGCCAACTGAGCGGTGCCCGCGTCAGCGACCTGACGGGCGGCCTGCTTACCGACGCAGTGACGATCAATCTAAATCGCCGGCTGGGACCCGGGGTTTACGATACGATCATAATCTTCAGCTCGACCGTCCCGCATGAAGTGGCGGGTTTTGCCGGTGGCGCGAAATATCTTTTTCCCGGCGTCGCCGGTCCTGATCTTACCCATGCAACGCATTGGCTCGGGGCGCTGGCCAGTATCGAGAATGTGATTGGCCGCATCGAGACGCCGACTCGTCACATGATCGAAGCTGCGGCTGATTTTGTTGCGGCTCAAATAGTCACCCTGAATTCAGTGATTACTCGCGGAGAGGACAATCGCCTCAGAACCCACGCACTATTCACCGGCGATTATCGCGAAGCATTTCGCCGCGCCGCTGAAGTCAGTCGACAAGTCCACATCAAATATACCGGCAGAAAATACCAGCGGGTCGTGGCCTTGCTTGACGAGCATTACGACGAACTCTGGGTCGGCGGTAAGGCGAGCTATAAACTCGGCGGAATCATTGAGGAAGGCGGCGAATTGATTATCTACGCGCCCCATCTGCGATCGATTTCGGAGACGCACGGCCGCTTGATCGAAAAGTACGGATACGCTCCTCTCGATCGTGTACGCGAGATGGTCGCGCTCTCGGCGGAATTGCAAAATAATCTAGCGGTCGCGGCGCATCTTGCGCACGTATCGTACGCGGGAAAACGTGATGAAATGGGTCGAGTGATACCGCGCTACCGTATCACGATGGCCTCAGCTCTGGACGAAGAGACCTGCCGGCGCGTCCATCTAGGATTCATGGATTATCGAAGTTTTCGGCGCGAGGACTATGAAAACGACAGCGACACCCTGGTAGTAGAACGCGCGGGACGCGATCTTTATTTGGTGGCGCCGAATTAGCCTCAAATTCGGGAAAGTGAGGCTAGTCACAACTTCGAGCTAGCCTCGGCAGCTTCACCGGCCCATCCATCCTCCATCAACTACGAGCACGTGCCCGTTTACATAGTCGCTCGCGGACGAAGCTAGAAATACGGCCGCCCCGGCGAGATCCGAAGGCTCGCCCCAACGAGCAGCCGGAATGCGTTCGAGTATTTGTCGATTACGCGTCTCGTCCTGCTGCAAAGCCGTCGTGTTGTCCGTGCGCATGTAACCTGGCGCGATCGCGTTTACGTTGATTCCCTTTCCGGCCCACTCATTGGCTAATGCTTTCGTCAGTTGCGCCACGCCACCCTTCGACGCAGCATATGCCGGCACAGTGATGCCGCCCTGAAAAGAAAGCAGCGAAGCGATATTGACGATCTTCCCACCGCCCTGTTCCAGCATTGCGCGGCCGGCGAGCTGCGAAAGACGAAACACAGCGGACAGATTTACTTCGATCACCTTGTTCCAATCTTCTTCGGAATAATCGACAGCGGGCGCCCGCCGAATTGTCCCCGCGTTATTGACAAGGATGTCTATGCGGCTGAAATTCTTGAGCGTCGCGTCAACCAAAGCCTTGGGTGTTTCTTTTTTTGCTAGATCTCCAGCGACGGCCAGGGTTTGTTTGCCCAGCCGCGAGATCGCTTCCAGCGTCAGGTCAGGCGGACGCGTGTTTCCATGACAAACGACGTCCGCACCGGCTTCAGCGAGAGCTATGGCGATTGCCTGACCGAGTCCAGCCGAGGCTCCGGTTACGAGCGCAACTTTTCCCTCAAGTTTGAATTGATCAAGAACCACTGTAGAGAATTATTACGATTCTATTCTCAGGCGATTGCGTCTTCGACGCTCGCCGGCTCAAGACGCGGCGCCAGTAGATGAATAATTCCCAGCGCCACCAGGTAGGTAGTCCCAGCAATCACGAAGATCGGCAGGTACGAACCGGTGTATTGAAGTATCAACCCGACCGCCGAAGCGATCAGCATGCCGCCAATCGCCCCAGCCATTCCGCCGATCCCGACGACTGAACCGACTGCGCGCCGAGGAAACATGTCCGAAACCATGGTGAACAGGTTCGCGCTCCAGCCCTGGTGCGCCGCTGCAGCCAGACTAACAAACGCGACGGCCAACCAAAGGTGCGACGCACGCGCCGCAAACATGACCGGCACGACGGCCAGTGCGCACACGAGCATCGCCGTCTTGCGTGCTTTGTTCACAGACCAGTTGTGTTTGATCAGTGTCGACGACAGCCAGCCGCCTCCGATGGAACCCACATCAGCCGCGACGTAGATGACCACCAGCGGCAAACCGATCTGGGTAATCTTCAATCCGTAATTCGTGTTAAGGAATTTGGGCATCCAGAAAAGATAGACCCACCAGATCGGATCGGTCAGGAACTTTCCGACGGCGAACGCCCAGGTCTGCCGGTGAGGCACCAGCCGGGCCCAGGGTATTTTTGTGGCTGGCTCAGCCGGATCCGACTGAATGTAAGCGAGTTCGGCCCTCGACAGTCGCGGATGCTCTTCCGGCCGGCGATAGATCATCAGCCAGAAAGCCAACCAAATAAACCCCAGAGTGCCGGTTATGATAAACGCCCATTGCCAGCCGTAATTGATCGCGATGAACGGCACCACCAGCGGCGCGACAATGGCGCCGACGTTCGAGCCGCTGTTAAAGATGCCGGTAGCGAGCGCGCGCTCCTTCCTGGGAAACCATTCGGCAACCGTTTTAATCGAAGCGGGAAAATTGCCGGCCTCTCCCAATCCCAAAGCAAAGCGCGCGCTACCGAAACCAAAGGCGGATCGCGCGAGTGCATGACACATGGCCGCGACCGACCAGAAAATTATGGCGAGCGAGAAACCCTTGCGCGTTCCGAATCGATCCATTAGGTTCCCCACGACAAGCAGCCCTAACGCATAAGCAGCCTGAAATGCCGTATTAACATAACCGTACTGCGCTTCGCTCCAGCCAATTGCGTGCTTGAAAGCTTCGTCGGTTGCGAGTATGCCCAGAACCTGACGGTCGACGTAATTGATCGTCGTCGCAAAGAAAAGCAACGCACAGATCACCCAGCGGTAGTTTCCAATGCGGGCCTCCACACCTTCAAAAAGCGCAGCCGCGGCACCGGTGGCGCTGGCACCGGCCGATTGCGGCGGCGCGATGCCCGATTGCGACTTCGCGAACGCTGTGGGTTTTACTGATTTGCTTATTGGGTCCATGGCTATCGATTTGGATTGCGATGGCTTGACGTCACTTTGCGCGGACTAATTACAACGCATCCCTACAAAATCATCGCGGTGCATAACAGGGCCTCAAGCCGCCCCTGCTAAATTACTGATTCACGCCGCTGGCCAGAAACCCGCCGTCAACAACGAGAATCTCGCCGGTCACAAAACTTGCTGCGTCCGAAGCCAGAAAGACCGCTGCACCGGCGAGTTCTTCAACTTTGCCAAATCGCTTCATTGGCGTGCGCAACAGGAACTCGCGGCCTCGTTCCGTTTCATCCAAAAGTTTCTGATTGAGGGCCGTGCGAAATACACCCGGCGCAATCGCGTTCACGCAAACACCGCGCGCGGCCCACTCGATAGCCAATGATTTTGTGAGCGAGGCGACGGCCGCTTTGCTTGCTGAGTACGCCGCAACTTCAAACAGCGCGACAAAAGTGGAGAGCGACGCGACGTTAATGATTCGACCATAGCCTCGCTCGATCATGTGTCGACCGAATACCTGACACGCGCGCAGCGTTCCGGTCAGGTTGGTTTCGAATATCTCATTCCAGTCCTGCTCAGCAAACTCAAGCGTCGCCGCGCGCTTAGTCCGCCCGGCCGAATTGACCAGGATGTCCACCTTTCCAAAAGCCGTGATGCTTTCATTCAGGATGTTTTCGAGCGACGAACGATCCGCCACGTCCGAGGTAATTCGCAGCGTGCGCCGGCCTCGCTCTTCGATTTCTTTGGCCGCAGCTTCGACTTGTTCCGCACGACGCGACGTCGCCACCACGTCCGCACCGGCCTCGGCCAGACCGTGCGCGATCGCGCGGCCAATTCCGGACGTGCCGCCGATCACGACTGCTGTCTTACCATTAAGTTCTAAAGGCCCGTAGCTCATTATGGTTTTTTCTTCAGGGGCTCAGCGTAAATCTTGATCAAAATCATGGTGAAGTCTTTGTTCGCCGTGCTGCGTTGATGCGGGGTCCCGCGCGGCACGACCACCAGATCGCCCTTCTTGATTTCAAAAGTCTTGCCATCGATGATTCGCGGGCTGCGCCATTCTCCCGGATCGGTTTCTTTGGGATCGTCAAGCTTGCCACCCAACACCAGCGTCGCCGATCCGTCCAATACGTAATAGACATCGTCCGAAGCGTCATGCAATTCTGCCGCGGCGCCGGTTTTGTTCTTTTCGTGCTGCACGGCTACGCGCAATTGCATGCCTGCGCTGTCGAGCAACTCAGACGTTTTGTTTTCGGGTTGCAGCGTCTCCTGTAAGTCGTCGAGCGATTGCGACGACATCACGACGAATGGACGCGTGGCCTCGATCGGTTTTCTTTGCGCCAGCAGCGGAGTCGTCATCAAAAACAGGACCATCCCGCCGAAGACAATTCGGTTAAGCGTCATAATCACCTCCCCTTTTTAAGACTCGCTTCCAAACCGCTGCCTCCTTGATCGAAGCCAGGCTGCACGGTGACGACGCCGAACTGGCGGTCTTCGACTTCGCGAT
>DASYPX010000181.1:0-5783 GCA_036006125.1 Pyrinomonadaceae bacterium
GCTTTTAGCGCATGCGGGTTCTCGTAAAAATAGCTTAGTCCTGGAGGATCGTACGTGTTCGCAGGCAGCGAAGGACGACGCAACCAGCGATGCATGTTAATGGATGAATAGTAGTTGAAGTGATACCGCTCTAGTTGATTGGGTTCTACCAAATCCTGAATGTAAGGCCGGTCTGTCGAGTCCACCAGTAATTGTCTGCCGTCGTTCAATCTTACCAAAGCCACCACATGTTCGAGCGGCAAGCCCTCGATGTACAGTCGATGCGCGTGGAGTCCGAGCGACTCTGCCATATTAACGAAAGCGCGCGTTGATTCGCCGCAGCGGCCTTGGCCGCTCTGTAGCGCGTACGCCGCCGTATCTCGGAGAAACGGACGCCCGCGAACCGGGTAATTATCGCGGGTGACATTCAGGCGCAGGTAGTCGCGCAGCGCAATTATCGTCGACGTCTCGTCAGACGCATTCGCCTGGTGGACGATGTTCTGCGCCATCTCTGTCACATAACGGCTCTCGCGATGTTGTGAAACTGCCTCAGCGATTCCTAAGACGAGCGTCACTAGAATGATCGGCGCAACAAAGTACACTCGCCAGTTGGCAAGCAATCGCGATCGAGGTTTGGGAGAAGTTTCAGTCAATGCTAATCGTCTCCGGTTTCCGACGCAGGAGCGCTTTGGAAAGAAATGAAACCACCGTTCGGTGTTACGTGCAAGTCTGATCGGGCTTGAGCGGGCCGAAAAAAAAGGCGAGAGACTGTCATCTCTCGCCCTCTAGAACGTGGCAGTAAGTTCGTCGGTTTTTCTGCCGTCTGCTTACTGCCTCCTGCGTACTGACTCTTAGTAGTCCATGTCACCGCCTGGCATCGGAGGCGTGGCTTTCTTCTTGTCCTCCGGAGCCTCAGCAATAACGGCTTCGGTCGTGAGCAGCAGGCTCGCAATCGATGCCGCATTTTGCAGCGCAGTACGCGTGACCTTTGCCGGATCGATCACTCCGCTTTTCACGAGGTCAACGTACTCTTCGGTCGCGGCGTTGAAGCCAAAGTTCGCGTTCTTTTCCGCGCGAACTTTCTCGATGACGATCGACCCTTCATGACCGGCATTGTTAACGATCTGCCGCAGCGGTTCTTCGAGTGCGCGGCGAACGATCTGAACGCCGATCTGCTCGTCGTCATCTTCGAGCTTAAGACCGTCGAGCGCTTTTTGCCCGCGCAGCAGAGCGACGCCGCCGCCTGGCACGATGCCCTCTTCGACCGCCGCGCGGGTTGCGTGCATGGCGTCCTCAACGCGAGCCTTCTTTTCTTTCAACTCGGTCTCGGTTGCCGCACCAACTTTGATCACGGCAACACCGCCGACCAATTTCGCCAGACGCTCTTGCAGCTTTTCGCGATCGTAATCGGAGGTGGTCTCTTCGATCTGCGCGCGAATCTGCTTTACACGGCCTTCAATCTCGGAGCCCTTTCCGGCGCCTTCGATGATCGTGGTGTTGTCTTTGTCGACGACGATACGCTTTGCGCGACCCAGGTCTTCGATCTTAATGTTTTCGAGCTTGATGCCGAGGTCTTCGCTGATCGCTTGTCCGTTCGTGAGGATCGCGACGTCCTGCAGCATAGCTTTGCGGCGGTCTCCGAAACCTGGCGCTTTCACTGCGCAAACGTTAAGCGTGCCACGGAGCTTGTTAACAACGAGTGTTGCCAGCGCTTCGCCTTCAACGTCCTCAGCAATGATCAGAAGCGGCTTGCCTTCGCGCGCCACCGTTTCCAACAACGGAAGTAAATCGCGGAGCGCCGAAATCTTCTTCTCGTGAATCAGTACCAACGCGTCCTCGAGTACCGCTTCCATTCGATCCGGGTTCGTCACGAAATACGGTGACAGATAGCCGCGATCGAACTGCATGCCTTCGACAACTTCGAGCTCAGTCTGCATTGTCTTGGCTTCTTCAACCGTGATGACACCGTCTTTGCCTACTTTGCTCATCGCTTCGGCAATGAGTTCGCCGATCGTGCTGTCGCCGTTTGCGGAAATCGTGCCGACCTGAGCGATCGCATCGCCCTTCACCGGCTTCGACATGTTTTTGATTTCTTCGACCACCTTTTCGGTCGCTTTTTGAATTCCACGCTGCAGCGCCATCGGATTTGCTCCGGCGGCGACAGTCTTCAAGCCTTCGCGAAAGATCGATTGGGCCAGCACCGTCGCGGTAGTCGTACCGTCACCGGCGACGTCGGAAGTCTTTGAGGCGACTTCGCGAACCATCTGCGCGCCAATGTTTTCCAGCTTGTCTTCAAGTTCAATTTCTTTTGCAACGGTCACGCCATCTTTAGTGATCGTCGGGGAACCAAATTTCTTATCGAGCACAACGTTGCGTCCCTTCGGACCCAACGTCACTTTTACTGCTTCAGCCAGCGTGTTGACGCCCGCGAGAATCGAGCGGCGCGCTTGTTCGCTGTGCACTACCATCTTTGCTGCCATTTCTTCTTTCTGCCTCCTAAAAATCTAAATGATTCTGGTTTGCACCCTCCCTAACGGTCGGGTTTCTGTCGTTTACTTACCGGCGGATTTTGCCTTCGCGGTCGTCGTGAAAACGCCGAGGATTTCGTCCTCACGCATGATGAGGTATTCCTCGTCATCAATCTTCACTTCTGAGCCGCTGTATTTTCCAAACAGCACGCGATCGCCAGCCTTCAAATCGAGCGGCTGACGTGTTCCATCGTCGCGGAACTTGCCTTCGCCGACGGCGATTACCTCGCCTTGCTGCGGTTTTTCCTTGGCGGTATCGGGAATAATGATCCCGCCGCGCATTTGTTCTTGTTCGTCCAATCTCTTGACGATAATGCGGTCGTGTAACGGACGAATCGTTGTCGCCATAACCAATACTTCCTCCTAATTGAATTAACTTTCCCGAGGTTCGGGTGGTTTATTTAAGGACGGATTTTAGCAAAAACTTGTTGAGAGTGCTAGCGGACTGAGGGGCACTCTACGTCGAAAGCGAGTTAAGCCGGAGTACTCGAAGCTGCTGAGGCCGCCTGATTCTTTTGTGCGATCGCATAGAGAATTGTCTTGATCTGAAAGGGTGTAAGGTCCGGCCGCGCTTCTAACAGGAGCGCGATGATCCCGGTTATGAAAGGTGCGGCGAAGCTGTTTCCGGTCATTTGCCGCCGTCCGCCGCCCGGCCAGGTGGTTTCTACCTGGACGCCCGGAGCGACCAATTCGATCACTTCGCCGTACTGAAAGCCAAAGTTGAATGGATCACCGCCGGCTCGTTTGACCACGGAAATCAACGACGAAGAATGGATTGAAGGTGAGCTAAGCTGCGGCAGGTTATTTGCCGCGGCGACCAGCATGACTCGCTCGCGGTAAGCGCGATCGAGCAACTCGCGCATCGGCATCCAGAAATCACGCTTGGTTGTCCCAAGCGACAAGTTCACCACCTGAAGTTTCTGCTTGATAGCGAAATCAACACCCATCAGAAACATTTCGCCTGTGCCAGAGCCGGTTGGGCCGAGAACTTTGATGCTGGTGATTTCGACGTCAGGCGCCAAGCTCGTGATGATGCCCGCGCAGGCCGTCCCATGACCCGCCTGGTCGCCGGAGGTCGATTCTTTGAAAACGATTTGGCCGCCTTCATTGACGGCTTGATATGAAGCTTTGATTTTTCCAGCGAGCTCCGGATGCGCGGTATCGACTCCACTATCGACGATTCCAACGCGCACGCCGCGACCGGTGCGATCTTTCCAAAGAACATCCCCTTGAATGTTCGACCATAGGTCGATCAGCGTTTTGTCAGAACTGAGAGCAGTTTCCAACTGCGCCATGCTTAACTCTCCCGTCAGGATAATTAGAAATTAAAATAACTCGAACTCGCTGAACGCTTGTCAGTAAACCGTGCCAGCGCAGCCAGCAAGTCGCGCAACATCTCACGTTCCGCATCACCTCGCGAAACGATCTCGCGGAGACTCATCCACAAAGTCACCAGGTCGCGATGTTCAGGAGCAGCGTCGAGGCTGTCCAACCATTTTGTCTTCTCCTCGCCACTTTCGTCGTCGCCGGCTGTGATCGTGCGCGTGAAGAGTGACTCAACCACCAAAGCGAGCTCGTAGGAATCGACGAGTCTTGCGATCGCGTCTGCGAACCGCGCCGCGTCGTCCATCTCTCCGGGAGTGAACGGAGGATATGGCGGTTCGCCTGGACGATTGACGAATTCGAGCACACCAATCGTTTCGTTTGTGGTCCGCAAGGGCGTCGCCAGCAACGTCACTGTTTTAAACCCTACGGCTTCGTCAGCACCTGACCAGAAGGAGCCCTCATCGCTGACGTCGTTGACCGCCATTGGCTGAGCGCTGGAGAAAACCAGGCCGGCGATACCTTTTCCGGGTGGAATCCTCACTTTCAGTAGTGCTTCTTCCAATTCGCTGACCGCCACCAAAAACTTCAAACCTCCCTCCCGTCCATCCCGGACGAGTACGGACGCATCGGCAGAACCCACGGCCTCTTGTGCAACCGCCAGCAGATCGTCGATCGCCTGACGAATTGGTCCTGACAAAGAATTCGACAAATCGACTCCGCCGAGTGATTCGCGAATCTTCGTCGCGATTGCGTCTCCTGACGCCGAGCCATTTGAATTTACGATTGAATCGTCTGACATTTTTGAGTTCGTCCTATCCGCGTGAGAGCAGATTTGTCGTGTCGCGCTGCCTCGATGCGAAGCGGCATTATACAGACCGCAACGGTTTCTGCAATCGACGTTCTGAATCGATCCAGCAACTGCGATTTTGACTCGGGCTGCACGCGTCAGTACGATGGGCGGTGCTTTCTTAATTCCAATTTCGCAATTATCCAATCATGAATTCAGTTTCATCACCCACTCCTGATCCATCAGTGCCCGCGCACCTGCGGCCCGAAGTTGTACAGGCCATCGAAGAAGCGCATGAGCTGGCTCGCGATGGCGACAGCGGCGCCGGAATAAAACGTCTGGAGCAAGCGCTCGCCAACATTTCAAAGTTGTCTGATTTGGACGAGTTCAAAGAGCGCGTCAGCTTAGCGATGGCCCTGGCAGAGTTTTCGGTCAATGCGGGGAATTCGCAGGAAGCAATTCAGCGGCTCGCGACGCAGTTTGGTATCGCAAAGGAAGCTTTTCAACGAATTAAAGCGAACGGCACCGACGATGAGAAACGCATGGCATTCCGCGGGCTCGTGCAGCTGAAAGATTTGCACACGCGTTTGAAATTGATCGGAGAACCTGCGCCTGAATTGCAGATGCACAAGTGGCTGAATACCGAATCGTTGACGCTCGCTGACTTAAAGGATCAGGTTGTTTTACTCGAATTCTGGGCCACCTGGTGCAAGCCGTGCGAACAACTGTTTCCGAAAATCAAGGACTTGCATGCTCGTCATGCGCCACAGAATTTGAACGTGCTCGCGTTGACGCGATATTTCATGGCTTACGGCGGCCCTACTGAAGCGCAGGAACAGGAAATGACTCTTATTCGCGAGTTCACGAATCGACACGAAATTCGGTTTCCGGTTGGTGTCGCACACGACGAGTCTGTCCAATCCGCGTACGGTGCGACGGCGCTGCCCATGCTTGCCCTGATTGATCGCATGGGAATCGTGCGGTCTTTTGCATTCTCTCCGGACGACGAAAACTTCCAACGGACGTTGTCTGAATGTCTCGGCTAACCGCCGCGGATTGGGCGGAAAAATCGTTTGTAAATTCGCCGACTTGCTGGTAGGATGCCCGCGCTCAAACCGCAGTCTTCTGCAATTTATGCGTCATACGTCGCTTTCAGAAGGCGG
>DASYPX010000182.1:0-5652 GCA_036006125.1 Pyrinomonadaceae bacterium
TCGCGCGCTGTGGTTGCGGGCACAGAGATGTCGAAACCGTAGGTCGAGCCCATCTGCAAAAGCTCTTTGAGCGCACGAATCTGCTCACTCAACTCTTCCCGATCGCGAATGATCGCCTCGGTCGACATCTGTGAATCCAGCGCGGTCTTCTCTTTCTGTTTTTCTTCGATGAGGCGACTGACACCATAGAGCGTGACGCGACGGTAATCGCCGATGATTCGCCCGCGGCCGTACGCGTCGGGCAGGCCCGTCAGAATGTGCGAGCTGCGACAGCGACGAACATCCGCGGTGTACGCATCAAAGACTCCGTCGTTATGCGTCTTTCGATACTTGGTGAATGTTTCGACGACGTGCGGATCAGGTTCGTAGCCGTAGGTCTTCAGTGCGGTCAACACCATGCGAAAGCCGCCCTGCGGCATAATTGCTCTTTTTAGTGGCGCCTCAGTTTGCAGACCGACAATCACTTCGTGTTCGCGATCGATGTAGCCGGGAGCATGAGACGTAATCGAGCTGGGAATCTGCGAGATGTCGAGCACGCCTTTCTTGCGTTCTTCCACAAAGAGCTCGTTCAGTTGTTCCCAGATCTTGCGTGTGCGCGGGGTTGCGCCAACCACGAACGATTCATCGCCTTCGTATGGCTTGTAGTTCTGTTGGATAAAATCGCGGACGTTGATCTCTTTTTGCCAAAGCCCGCCGGTGAATCCCTGCCATGCGGGAATTTCATTCCTGTGCGGGAGCGCTGCTTTTGCCGTGGCCATGTTTTCTCCTTACGCTGCGTATTGCGCAGTCTTCGCTCGCAATCCGAGCAGTTCACCCGTGTGCCGAGCAATCATCAATTCTTCGTTTGTGGGAATGACCCAAACCGAAACTTTGCTTTCCGCCGTCGAAATGCGCGTTGCCTTCTTTGCATTTTTTTGTTCGTCGAGTTGTATGCCGAGCCACGCCGATGCTTCGCATATGCGGCGACGAATTTCCGGTGAGTTCTCGCCAATGCCTGCGGTGAACACAAGCGCATCGACGCCGCCGAGCACGGCTGTTAGCGCGCCGATCTCTTTCGCCGCGCGGTAAACGAAGTAATCAACTGCGAGTTTGGCTTGCGGCTCTTCACGGCCGAGCAGATCGCGCATGTCGTTGCTAATGCCGGAAATGCCGAGCAGACCGGCCTTCTTATAGAGAATCGTTTCGACTTCTTTGGCCGACAGTCCGCGGTTTTGAAAGAGATAGAGAACCACGCCTGCGTCCAGACTGCCGGGCCGCGTGCCCATGCACAATCCGTCCACGGCAGTGAAGCCCATCGTGGTATCGACGCTCTGGCCATTGTTCAAAGCACAGAGACTCGCGCCGCTGCCGAGGTGCGCGACGATGATTTTCTTTTTGGCAATTTCCGGAACGATGTCGTGTAAGACGCTCGCGATGAATTCGTACGACAGTCCGTGAAATCCATAACGGCGCACGCCCTGGTCCGTCAGCTCGTGAGGCAAGGGAATTAGATCGGTGACCGCCGTATGCGTCCGGTGGAAGCTCGTGTCAAAGCAGGCAACCTGAGGGACGTCCGGCAAACGATCGAATACTGCTTCGATCGCCGCGAGGTTATACGGCTGATGCAGCGGCGCGAGCGGAACCAGCTCTTGCAATTCCGCAAGCACCTCTTTGGTGACAATCACCGGGCGCGTGAATTTCGCGCCGCCATGCACGACGCGATGACCGACGCCCACGACTTTCGAACCGCCGTAATGCGATCGTAACCAGAGCGCGAGGACATCGATCGCATCGCGCCCGCTTTGGACCCAAGCCGCCAATTTTTCGTCAGCGAGCTTACGACCGTGGGTGTCCTCAGCGGACAATCGGGGCGACGTGCCGATGCCCTCGATCTGGCCGCGCGCTTCCAAGCGCCACCTTTGTCCATCGGGGCGTTGGAAGACGCAGAACTTCAGGCTCGACGAGCCGGCGTTAAGCACTAATGCGTAATCGTCCATAAGCAATGATTCCTATTCGTTTGCCACAGAGACACGGAGACACAGAGAGAGATTAAGAAAGAGAGAGGGGACGCATTCGTTGATTTCCATCTCTGTGTCTCTGTTCCTCTGTGGCATTTGACCTCACAAATTCGCACGTCGCGCGAGCGCAATCGATTTGGCAACCGCGCAACTGGCAATGCGCGCACGCACACTGTCCGCGCGGCTTGTCAGAATCACCGGAACGCGCGCGCCCAGGACGATGCCCGCACTGTCGGCGTTCGCCAGAAAGCTCAACTGCTTCGCCAGCATGTTTCCCGCTTCCAAATCCGGAGTCAGCAAAATGTCTGGGTCGCCGGCGACTTCAGATTTGATTCCTTTGGTGCGCGCCGCATCGCGGCTGATGGCGTTGTCGAACGCGAGCGGCCCATCCAGAACTCCACCCTTGATTTGCCCCCGCTCCGCCATTTTGCAGAGCGCCGCCGCGTCGAGTGTTGCCTGCATCTTTGAATTGATCGTTTCTACGGCCGCGAGAATTGCGACTTTCGGTTTTATACAGCCAAGTGAAATCGCGAGATCGATGGCGTTTTGGCAAATATCCACCTTGTCTTCGAGCGTCGGGGCGATGTTAATGGCAGCGTCCGTGATGATCAGGACCTTGTGATAAGTCGGCACGTCCATCACAAACGCGTGGCTGATGCGACGACTTGTTCGCAGGCCGTCCTGACGAGACACAACCGCAGCCATTAATTCATCGGTATGCAGGCTACCTTTCATCAGGATTTCCGCCTTGCCTTCACGAATCAGCGCGACGGCCTTTTGAGCAGCGGCGACGCTGTTTTCAGCATCGACGATTTCGACTTTCTTCAGACTGAGCCCGGCGGCCTTCGCTGTTTCTTCGATCTCTTCCTTTGGACCAACCAGGATTGGCTCAACCAATCCAAGTTGTGCGGCTTGCACCGCGCCACTCAGTGCTGACTCTTCGCATGGATAGGCGACTGCGGTTGGCACCGCGGGCTGACTCTTGCAGCGCTCCAGGAGTCGCTCGTATTTCCCGGTTCCGGTTGCGTGTTTCATCATGTCTCCTCTTTGAATTCGCTTTGCCTGACCGCTCGTCCTGTTTCTTTCAGCAGCAACACGAGGAGAATTGCGATTGCCACACCAAACAACAGCGGCGTGAAGGTTGTCTGGAAATCCGAAAGTCTCATCTCTGTCGCGCCGCCCGACACGCGCGACAGAATCCATCCGAACACCGGACCCAACAGCGCGCTGAATGTGAAATTGATGAAGTTGATTACGCCGGTCGCGGTGCCGCCGAGATTGGCCGGATTGGCTTCTTTAATGATTGTGTACGGCAGCATCGCCGCGCCAGAGGCGATGCCCGCAAGAAGTCCGACTACGTAGGGCGGAAAAATTTCAGCCCGGCCGTAAAGCCCCCATGCGATGCAAGCTAATAAGACGCAGCCTCCGACAATGATCACCGGTTTGCGCCGGCCGATGCGATCAGAAATGAATCCCAGCAGCGGACAGCCGATGATCCATCCGAAGGGAACCATCGAAGAGCGCAGCACTGCCGACGCGTAGTCGAAACCGTGGCCTTCCTGAAGAAAGCGAACGCCCCAAATCATGTCGAAGATTGTTGTGGGAATAAAAAGCAGTCCGGAAATCAATCCGCACAGAATTGATTGTGGATTTCGAAAGACGACGCCAAACCCGCGCGCGATTGTTTTCAATCCACCTGGGGCTGCGTTTGTTTGTTCACTGGGAATCAAAAAGAAGAGAAGGCCGCCGATCAAAAGTCCGATGGTTCCCATGCCAATCCAAAAATTACTCCAACTCAAACCGCGGCTGATCATTGGCCCAACCACGAACTGACCGGCCGATCCGCCGGCCATGCCGAACATCTGGGTTGCGCCAATCAGGGTTGCTGCTTGTGATGCCGGAAAGTTTTTTGTCGCGATGTAGATTGCGCCGACCAACGCGAAGACACCGCCGGCGCCCTGCACGAATCTTCCAAGGCTGGCGATCTGAGATTGTCCGCTTGCGAATAGGAATGCGCCGATGCCGACGGTGATCGCCGCAAATGGAACCAGCCGTCGCGGACCATAACGATCCATGGCAGCACCGGCGATCAAGCTGAACGGTGAGTATCCGTAGTAAAAGAGTCCGACGATTGAAGCGACGCCGAGCGCGGTGAGTCCAAAGGCTTCAGACAACTGCGGCATCATCACCGCGGGGGCCGAACGCAATGCGTACTGATAAAAGTAGTAGACAGAGGTCAGCAGCCACGCGACCGTGGCTGTTCGCACGGCCGCTTTGACGGTTGGTTTTGGCGCCGCGGCTGCGACTGCTTGTGACATGAGACGTCAGGTTCGGCCATTTCCAAAATCATTCGGAAATGTTTTTTTGAGACAGCGGCGGTATAGCCCGTAGATAACGGAGCCAATGCGATCGACAGGCTCATACCGCACGCTGGGAGGACTAACAGAGCGTTACAGACAGCGCGAGTCCGGCTTCACTCGTTTCCTTGTACTTGCTGTTCATGTCTTTCGCGGTTTCGGCGAGTGCTTGAACGGTCGCATCGAAATCCACTCGATGCCGCGAAGCAATCTCGTTGCTGGCGATCGCATAAGCAGTCCACGCTTTCACGGCGCCAAAAGCACATCGCTCGACACACGGTACCTGCACGTAACCCGCGACCGGATCGCAGGTCATACCAAGGTGATGCTCGAGCGCCGATTCGGCGGCGTTCTCAACGACGCGCGATTCAGCGTCGAATGCAGTCGCGACCAATGCCGCGGCCATCGCCGACGCCACTCCAATCTCTGCCTGACAACCGCCTTCGGCTGCCGACAACGTCGCGTGATGCTTGCAGAGGTAGCCAACGGCCGCCGCCGCTAACATGCCGTCGCGCACTTTCTGTAGCGGCACTTTGCGCGCTTCCACCAGGGCATAGACAAGCGACGGCATGACTCCGGCCGATCCTCCGGTCGGTGCTGTGATCACAAGGTGACCGCGGGCGTTCTCTTCCGATGCCGCGAGCGCGCAGGCTGACAACAAGCCGACCCCACGGTCCGCAACGTTCGTGTCATCCATCGCCCGCTTATAAACGGTCGCCGCTTTGCTGTGCAGTTTGATCGGCCCGGGCAGTACATCGTCCTCAGACATCGAGAGACCGGACTTCACCGTCGCCGTCATCGCGTTAATGATCTTGTCGACGAACGCATAGACCTCTTGTTCGCTACGACCGGCGATGGACATCTCGTTCGCGAGCATTATTTTCGCGATGGTTGTCTTGTTATTGTCGGCGTGCGCACGCAGTTCCTTCATCAATCGAAACGGATACTTCGGCGGGTTCTTCTTCGGCGGCGTGTAGCCTTTCCACTCGATGAAGCCACCACCGACCGAGTAGTACTCCTGCTCGAGCAGCACTTCATCGCCGGCGAGCAGTTTCACCGTCATCGTATTCGGGTGATGAAAGTCACCCTTAGTCGCGTCGTAGATGACATCTTTCAAGCTGACATTAATCGTCGAGCTGCCGAGTTTCACCGGAAAAACCTGATCCGGTTTGTCGCGCAGGCTGTCGAGAAACAGCGGGTCAACGGTTGCCGGTTCTTTACCGACCAAGCCGGCAAGCGAGGCGCGCTCTGTCCCGTGTCCCTTGCCGGTCGCGCTTAAGCTGCCAAAAAGGTTCACC
>DASYPX010000183.1:0-13214 GCA_036006125.1 Pyrinomonadaceae bacterium
ACTGATGGGCGGTGGCGGAGTCGATGGCGCGATTCATCGCGCGGGCGGCGATGAGATTCTCGCGGAGTGCAAGGAGATTCGCCGCACCCGTTTTCCGAATGGACTGCCGACAGGTGAAGCAGTGATCACGACAGGTGGCAAACTGCCCGCGCTATACGTCATCCACACCGTGGGACCAATTTATGGTCAGCACGACGGCAAAGAGGCCGAGCTGCTCGCGAACTGTTATCACAATTCGTTGACGCTGGCGGTTGAGAGGAACCTGACATCCGTTGCATTCCCCGCAATTTCGACCGGTGTGTTCGGTTATCCGCAAGCA
This sequence comes from Pyrinomonadaceae bacterium, assembly GCA_036006125.1. Lineage (GTDB taxonomy): Bacteria > Acidobacteriota > Blastocatellia > Pyrinomonadales > Pyrinomonadaceae > UBA11740. The sequence goes on from DASYPX010000183.1 coordinate 320, forward strand.
GAGGCCGCGCAGGTCGCGTCAAAGACGATCGAAAACTTTCTGAGCACGGATCACCAACTGAAGGAAGTGCGCCTCGTGTTTTTTCAAGAGCGTGATGCGCGATTGTTTTTAGAAAATCAGCAATTCAGTGAGTGAGTGTTAGAAGCCCGAGCGTGAGCGAGGCAAGAATCGAGAGAGGCCTGTTGATCGAGAAAGTGTTCGCTCGCTTTTGTCCTCCCTGACGGAAGGGCTTCAGACCCGGGGGTTTGACGTAACCGCGCGTCTTCTGCAAAATCACTCCTTCCTTTTGGCGGCGTTCGCCGCTTGCTTTCGCTTTATTCGTGAACTTCATGATCCCTGACATCGAAAACGAAATTAAGAACCAGGAGCCTGTGCGCGGTCGCGATTTGCCGACGACACTGAAGTCACTGGAAAAACTTGCCTGGAATTACAGGTGGAGCTGGGCACCGGACGGTCCGGAGATTTTTCGCGATCTCGACCCGGGACTGTGGCAGCAAGTCGAACAAAATCCGAAAGTCCTGCTGACACAAACTTCCGATCTACAACTGACGCAAATGGCCGCCGACCCGGCTTTCGCCGACCGCGTCGAGCAACTGTCCAATCACTTCGACGCTTATATGAGCGATGCGCAGCCGTGGCCAGGCTTGAAGGCGTCGACGCGCGTAACGCCGCAAACCCCGGTGGCCTATTTCTGCGCGGAGTACGGCGTGCACAGTTCATTGCCTCTCTACTCGGGTGGTTTGGGAATCCTCGCCGGCGATCATTTGAAGTCCGCCAGCGATTTAAATCTGCCGCTGGTGGCGGTCGGGCTATTCTATCGCTTCGGTTATTTTCGTCAGAGCGTAACGACTGACGATTGGCAGGCTGAGATGTATAAAGAAACGTATGCGGATGAGCTCCCGGTTGAGTTGGTAGCCGACGAAACGGGCGCACCTGTCAGGATAGAAGTCTCGATGCGCGGACGTGTGGTCCAGGCGTGCGCGTGGCGCGCTAACGTCGGACGCGTAAAACTCTATCTGCTCGATACAAACGTTCCTGAAAACAACGAAGTCGATCGTTTAATCACGGGCCACCTTTACGGCGGCGATCGCGAAACGCGTTTGGTGCAGGAAATGATGCTCGGTCTCGGCGGTGTGCGTCTGCTGCGCAAGCTCGGATTGCAACCTGGGGTCTTTCATCTAAACGAAGGTCACTCTGCGTTTTTGACTCTCGAGTTGGCGCGCGAAGTGATCGAAAGTGCCGACGTTAGCTTCACCGAAGCCGCCGAGGAAATACGCGAACGCTGCGTCTTTACCACGCATACGCCGGTGGCGGCGGGTCACGATGAATTCAGCACTGAGCTAATCAAGCTCGGTTTCGGTAACTGGCACGAAACAGCGCTCGGCCTTTCACTTGAAGAGTTTTTGGCACTCGGGCGGATCAAAGCCGGCTCGGATGATGCGTTCGGTTTAACGCCGCTGGCGTTGCGGATGTCGCGCTCAACCAACGGCGTAAGCCGGAAACACGGCGAGGTGTCGCGCCAGCTTTGGCAGAAGATGTGGCCTGAACGGACTAACGATCAAGTGCCGATTATTTCAGTAACGAACGGCGTGCATCCGGCGACATGGGTTGGTCCCGCGATTCGCTCGGTTTATCAGGAAGTCACCGGCGAAGACTGGTTGGAAAGGGCTCGTCACGCGAGCGCCTGGTCCGTGGCGATGAACAAGATTTCCGATGCTGAGCTTTGGCAGGCGCACAATTTGCTGAAGCAGCGACTGGTGGCTTTCATTCGCGATCGATGTTTCGATGCGCGGCTCGCTCGCGGTGAAAGCGACGAACATATCGAAGCGGCACGAACGATGTTCGATCCATCCGTGCTGACGATTGGATTCGCGCGGCGCATCGCCGGCTACAAACGCTGGGATTTGCTTTTGAGCGATGAAGAACGTCTGACGAAACTCCTGAACGATGCCGAACGACCGATTCAATTTGTTTTCGCCGGCAAAGCTCATCCACACGATCAAGGCGCGAAACTCGTTTTGCAGAAGCTTCTGAAGTGGCAGCGTGATCCTGCCGTTCGGCAGCGCGTGGCGTTCATCGAGGATTACGATCAGGAAGTCGCGCGCCAGCTTGTGCAAGGCGTTGACGTTTGGATGAATGTGCCTCGCCGTCCGTACGAAGCGTCGGGCACGAGTGGGCAGAAGGCCGCGATGAATGGCGTGCTCAACTTTTCCGTCCTCGACGGATGGTGGCTCGAAGGCTACGACGGTCAGAATGGATTTTCGATTAGTGACGTGAGCGAGCTCACGGAGGACGAAGCCGATCGGCGCGACGCGGCATCAATGTTTGCGGTGCTTGAGCGCGAAGTTATTCCGCGATTCTATGAACGCGACGCGGCCGATGTTCCAAGAGCCTGGGTCGCAATGATGAAGCGCGCGGTGCAAACGCTCGTGCCGGCATTCAGCAGCGATCGCATGGTTGCCGAATACGCGGAGAAGATCTATTGAAGTTGTACGACAACCTGCCCAGGCTGTCGCGACGAAAAGCTGCAGGCTAGCAGCCTGCAGTACGTTTCGTTGTACACTAATCTTCACATGAAGTTTTGTCCTGCCTGCAGTAGTAAGTTCGACGACAACGTAAGTTTCTGTCCAACAGACGGCGAGGTGCTGGAGGAAGATCCACATTCGTTGGTCGGCAGCGTGCTTGACGGGCAGTATCAAATCGAAGCGTTGCTCGGCCGTGGTGGCATGGGCGCCGTCTATAGCGCGCGCCACATCCTGCTCGGTGATCGCGTCGCGATCAAAATGCTGCCGCCGGAAATGCGCAGCAACACCGAATGGCTGCGTCGTTTTCAGCGCGAAGGCCAGGCGGCGCGCCGCTTTCGTCATCCGAATGCAGTTACTGTTTACGATTTGCGCACGTCGAGTGACGGTACGATCTATCTCGTCATGGAGTACGTCGAGGGAACAACGCTCGACGCTGAATTGAAAAAGCGCGGCCGGTTTTCTCCCGCTGAAGCGCTCGCGACCTTGAAACCCGTCATCAGCGTCCTCAACGCGGCACACGCGATGGGCGTCGTCCATCGCGACCTCAAACCGGAAAACATCATGATCGCCAGGCCCAGTACTGGCGGTGAGTCCCCGGTGAAATTGCTCGACCTCGGGATCGCAAAGCTGCGCGAGGTGGCGGGTGCGGAGAAAACGGGGAATACCAATTTGACAGTTGCCGGACAGATGCTCGGCACGCCGTACTACATGTCGCCCGAACAATGGGGCGAATTGCCCAACGACGGCAGTTCGGAAATCGACGGACGCGCAGATATCTACAGTCTCGGTATTTTAATGTACGAAATCATCGCAGGCCGACGGCCATTTACCGGTCTAACGATTCTCGAGCTGCGCAAGGAACACGTTAACAATAGACCGCAGCCGTTACATGACGTCGTGCCTGATGTTCCCATCAATTTCAGCAATGCGATCGCGCGGGCGTTGGCGAAGGATCGGAGCGACCGCCAAACAACCGCGGGAGAATTGGAAAGGCAATTGGAGACTGCCTTGGAGAGTGCGGGCGCAGTAAGCGCCGCGATCCCTGCAACCGTGGTCGGACCTGCGCCGGCCGAGAATCGATTCGTAACGGAGGCTAATCGGCGCACGCCGACAGTCGACGACGGGACCGCGATGACCATTCTGGAGGGCGGCACTGAACCAGCCGCGTCAAGTCAGGCAGCTACAATGCCGACAGTAGTGGTGAGCGCGGAAGAACTGGCCGCCCGCGAAGCGGCCAAGGCTCGCGAAGTTCCGCACGCATCCGCACAACCGCACGTTGGTGTATCGCTCCCAAAGAAGCGATCTCCATTGATTTTGATCGCGGCAATTGTTGTGGTGCTTTTTATTGTGATCGGCGTCAGCGGATTTGGATTGTGGCGTTACCTCAATTCGCGGGGAACAAACAAGCAGGCCACGACGACAACTGACGCGAACACTACGACAACTGACGCCGCGGAGCCGCTGCATGAGGTCGCGCGCTATTGGATTGAAGTCAATACGGAGAATTCGGACGATGCAAATCGCGCAGGCGAGTTGATTTCAATGCGCTCAGGGCAGGAGTTTAAGTTTCATTTCTCGCCGAGCGAAAACGGTTTCCTTTACATTATTGGCCCAGGAGACAAAAACGCACCGACGATCTTCTTGTCCAGCCAGCCGGGCCCCATGTCAGGACTGGATACGAATGAAGTGAAAAGCGGAACGAAGGTCAGTTTTCCTGAAGACACTGTTCTCAAAGCCAATTTCATCCGCCTGGATGAAACGCCGGGCACGGATGAATTCATGTTTGTCTTTTCGCCATCTGCTATTACGACGCCGGCATTTTTTGCTGGCCCATCACAACATCAACTGACCGCGGATGAACTCAAGCAGTGGGCCGACTTTCAGGCGCGGGCAAAGGCGAACTCCCCGACAATCGAAGTCATCAAAACGGGCGCGTCGTCCCAAACAGCCGTAAAAACGCCGCAAAATGCGCCTGAGAACGCGTCCGTCGTGTTTAGAGTTCGCATCGAACACAAGTGAAAGCCAGGTTTCCGGTTTCAAGTTTCAGGTTTAAAGTTAAGCTGCATATTCCGTGGAGTTGATATGAAATTGAAGTTAATCGCCGCTGTTTCAGTTCTGTCGATCTTGTTTGGGGTCTTCATTGTCAGTGCGCAGCAAGATGAAGAGGTGCGCGGCGCGTTCCTGGACAGTCGTCCAAAGACAACGAATCCCAATGCCCCGCCGCGCAGCAATCGACGAAGGCCGAGTAACGCAAATGCGAATTCCTCGGCAGGCGTCAAGATTAAGACGACGAATTCGAATACCGGCCCCAAAACAGCTGGCGCTAAAAAAACCTATGCCGCAATCGGTCTCGGCTACACCCTGTTTATGCGCGAAGCCGCGGGACGCAGCATCCGCGTAGACCCGGCTCGGGAATTTCGTACGGGTGATCGCATCCGTCTCGCTCTCGAACCGAGCGTCGATGGTTATCTGTACATATTCGACAGTGAAGATGGCGGCGTGCCGAAAATGATTTATCCGGATACGCGGTTGAACGGTGGCGACAACTGGATCGAAGCGCACGTGCCAGTTGAGATCCCATCGAGTGAAGAGCCCGACGAGCGCTTGCGATGGTTTGAGTTTTACGGACAGCCCGGCGGTGATCGCGTTTATATCGTCCTTACACGCGAACCCTTACCGCTTGTGCCGACCGGCGACGCGCTTGTAGCCTTCTGTGGCGCGAAGGAAAACAAATGCCCATGGGAACCGCCTGCAGCGGCGTGGGCCCAGATTAATGATGCGCGCAGCGCACAAGTAAGGGTTGCGAAGACGGACAACTTCGGACAGGCCCAAACTGAACGTGAGCAGGTTGCGACGACACGAGGCATTGGTTTGGACCAATCGGTTCCTGCGCCGTCAGTGATTCGCATGAACGCATCAACCAGCGCCCCTATTTTGGTAACTGTGCTGGATCTAATCCACAAATAACCTATGCCGCCCCAACGGCACCGAGACGGTAAAGAGTAATCCAATGAAGATAACTTCCTACAAAGTCATTGCTCCGGTAATTCTAGTTCTGGTCCTGACGATCGCGTGGTATCCAAAATTTCCCACCGCTGCCCGCACGCATGACTCTCTGGTTCCTCAGCAGAATGATCCGTCATCGGCGTTATCTCGCGGCAGAACGCTGCTTAAACAAGGCCACGCCGATCAAGCGCTCCCTTATCTGCAAAACGCGCTTGACCTCTACACCCAGGCAAAGAACGAACGTGGTATTGCTGCCGCGCGCGATGCGCTTGGCGATCTTTACCTCGTTCAAGGTCAATACAAAGTTGCGCTCGATCATTACGAAAAGGCTTACACAGCGTTTTCCGCCGCCGCAGTCACTGATCAGAAAACGGCAGCCGCTACGACTACAGTAGCGAGTCAGGCAGGCGCGACCACCGGCGCTGCGGCTGAGACGGCCGCCAGCACCGCTGACAATGGCTTTAATGCGAATCTAATGCTGGCGAAGATCGGCGATACGAACTATCGGCTGGGCCAATTGACGGACGCGGGCACCGCGTATGCGCGCATGACCGTGAAGAAACCAGAGAGCGCCGCCGCAAAAGTCGGTCGCCGGTTTGGAGGTCTGGGCGGAATCGTCAGCAGCATCTCGACGGGCCGCCCCTCCGTGGCGACTCCGACAACTAGCGCCGTAAGTCTGCTGGAAGTCAAAAAAGAGATGGACGAGTACCGTGTCGCCATCGTTTACATGACGTTCGAACTCGGAATGGGCCGAATCGCGTTCGCGCAAAACGACCTCGTCACGGCGAAAAAGCATTTCGAAAACGCAATGAATGCCGGCGGTGGATCGTTGCCGGTGATTGCGAACCTTGGCCAGACCAGACGGTTTCGCGCGGCCGCCCGCACGAGCCTCGCCGACGTGGCGTTGAAAGAGGGACGGTACAAAGACGCTACCAAATTATACGAAGCCGCGCAGAAGGGCGCTGAAGACGACAAGCGTCTTGATCTAATCTGGCCGGCGCAACGCGGTCGTGGTCGCAGTCTGTGGTTACAGGCGGCGCAGGAAAAAGACGCAAAAATGCGCGAACAAGCGGTTGCCGCATATCGCGATTCGCTGAAAACTATTGAGCAGATCCGCGCGGGCAGTTTGCGCGCTGATGAAGCGCGTAGCACGTTTCTCGCGACCACTAAAGACGTTTACGACGAAGCGGTCAGCGCCTTCGCTGAAATGGCGCTGCTGAACTCGACCCCCGGCGGCGCATTGTCAGGAAAAGCTTTGGAGTACGCCAGCGAAGCGCTGCGCATTTCTGAACAGGGCCGCGCGCGCTCACTGCTGGACATGCTTTCCGAAGTAAACGCGCAAATCACCGAAGGCATACCCGCCGATTTGCTGAAACGTAAACAGGACAACCTCAACCGTCAGCAGGAGATCGCGGCTCAACTCACCGGCGTCAGTTTGGCAGCGGACCAGAAAGCGAAGCCGTCGGACCTGGAAAAAGAGCTGGAGAGCCTGCAGACCGACTTTGATCAAATTGAGAACCAGATTCGCACTTCCAGTCCGCGTTATGCGTCGCTGACGGCGACCGAACCGATCTCGTTAGCGGACATCCAACAAAAGGTTCTGGATGACAACACGGTTCTGTTCGAGTACGCGCTCGGCGACGATGCGTCATACCTGTTTGCAGCGACGCGCACCGGCATGTCAGTTTTTAAGTTGCCCGCAAAATCTCAATTTACTGAAGCGGCAACAGCCTTTCGGGAACAGATGATTCCTGCAAGCTTGGCCCGGTCGATCGTTAGCACCAATGTGCCCGAGCAGCAGCGGGGCCTCGGACTGTCGCAGGCTGCCCCCGAAGAAGTTGCACAATTCGCGGGTGCTTCGAACGCGCTTTACAAGCTTGCCATTGAGCCTGCCGCCGCCTTAATTGGTGACAAGCGTCTGCTGATTGTCGCGGACGGTGCTCTTAACTACGTTCCATTTGAAGCCTTTGTAAAGACGAAAAGCGGAGCTGATTACACGTCGCTTGATTACCTCATTAAGTCGAATGAGATCGCTTATGCGCCTTCCGCGTCCGTGGTCGCGGCAATTCGGGGGAGTGCCCCGACTGCCAGGGAAGGTGCAAACACGATCCTTATTGTTGCGGATCCGGTTTTTAATGCTGACGATGCGCGTCTGAAAGGTGCGCGCGTCGCCCCCGGCTCCAGTGAAGAGCGCGGGGTTGGCCTGGCGCTCAATAGCGCAGTGAGTGACATGACAGGAACAGATTCCGGTTCAGGTGGGCTACGGCTTGCGCGTTTGCCGGGGACTCGAGCCGAAGCGGAGGCTATTGCGGCCATCGCCCGGGCGGGCGGCGCAAAGTCGGAATCGTGGATCGATCTGGCGGCAAATGAGGAGAAAATCGACAGTGCGGATGTTGCGAACTATCGTATTGTCCACATCGCCACTCACGGTCTACTCGATATCGAGCGGCCGCAATTCACCGGCGTCGTGCTTTCCCTGGTCGGCAACACGAAGGCTGATGGGTTCTTGCGCACTGACGAAATATTCAATCTTAAGATGCGGCCGTCGCTGGTGATGCTTTCAGCATGCGAAACCGGACTCGGCAAAGAGAAGCGCGGCGAAGGCGTTATCGGCCTGACGCGCGCCTTCATGTACGCGGGCGCCCCGACCGTCGGCGTTAGTCTGTGGTCCGTGGCCGACAAATCGACCGCGGAATTGATGACTGACTTTTACAAGCGATTGCTGTCTGCCGGCTCGCATCCTGTTGCCTCAATGCGCGATGCCCAATTGGCAATGATCAACGGAAAGAAATACAGCGCACCATTTTATTGGGCGCCCTTCGTGCTGGTCGGTGAGTGGAAATAGAAGGCACGTCGGGCGTGGAATTATTCAAAATTGGCAGACCTACAGAATCCGGTTGTCAACGTGTGGCGTTCTGATTAGAATTCGCCTTGTCAACGTCCTGGAGCCATGTCCAACACCCCGGAACAGAGAGCTGTTCAGAAGACACGACTGGAACGGCTGGCCGCGCATCAATCGAATTATTGGATTGGATTCGTAAGCGATCCGGCGACGGCCATCTTTTTTGTGGTTTGGGACGCTTGGGTATTACATGCCTCGCCGGCATGGCTTGTCCTTTCCTATTGTGCCGGTGTTTTCAATTGGACTCTTTTCGAATACGTCTTTCACCGTTGGATTTACCATCGGGGTGAGACACTGGCGCATGTCGGACACCGCCTGCATCACGAGCATCCGAAAATGCTAATTGGGATGCCGTGGTTCATGACCACTGGTTTCCTGTGGCTGGTCTGGTACCTGTTCGCCTACAAACTAGAGGCTCGCTATTTCATGACTTTCTGGACGGGCATGGTTACAGGTTACCTCGTCTATAGCGCGCTCCATCACATTCATCATCATTTTAGTTTTCGCGGCCGGTGGTTTCGTAGGCTGTACGTACATCATCAAATCCATCACAAGTTCGAGAACGTTAATTTCGGCGTCACCAACCGTTTTTGGGACCATGTGTTTGGGACAACATTCCGCAAGCAATCGTTGCACGCGCATGCGGAACAGGAGTCTCCTCAAAACTATCTCGGCTTCATTTGGCGACTCGCGAGCGCGGCACAAGAACGTTGGCGTTAGTCGCTCGACACCTTTACCTCATTTAAGGAAATAGCAGGATCAACTGCGAGCGGTGCTGACACCGCGAGCGAATGCGTCTAAGATGAACCAGGCATGGAAAGCAAAGGGTTTGTCGAAATCGACGATGTCGCGTCGTTAGATCGATTCATTTCAGAATCCGGCGAGCGTCCGACAATAATCTTCAAGCACAGCAATATGTGCGGCGTCAGTGCCCGTGTTTATCGCGAAGTGTCGCAAGTCACGCGACCGGTCGGCATCGTCGTCGTGCAGCATGCGCGTAATGTCTCTGACGAGATCGAGCGCCGTTTCGGAATTCAACACGAGACGCCGCAAGCCCTGATTGTTCGAGGCAACCACCTTCTGTGGAGCGCTTCGCATTATGCGGTGAAGGCGCAGGCGATTGAAGAAGCACTGAGCGCGGCAAATGGAAACGCGTAGCCTATGAGCGCAGCACAGCGACGGCGGGCGATCGAGCCGGCGGAGATTTCGCAGGAGAGCAATACCCAACTGCGGATTACGTGGGCCGATGGGCGAATTTGCAATTACCGCGCGGCATCCTTGCGACGTGTTTGCCCCTGCGCGCAGTGCGTTGACGAATGGACCGGCGAGCGCACTTTGAAACCGCAAGCCATAGCTGAAGACATTGAGATTGGCGACCTGAGCATCGTCGGACGCTATGCCTTAAATTTTCGTTGGAGCGACGGTCACCAGACGGGTATCTACAGTTTTCAATATCTTCGGGACCTGTGCGAGCGGCAGCCGGAAGAAAATGCAGCATAATCCGGCCCAACGGATCTTATTCGTCAGCATCGCGCGGCTAGGTGTCTCGCTGCGTCGCAAGATGAATGCGCGCGGGTTCGCGGTTACGCTCGAGCCGAACGGTCGCGAAGCCGTCGATCAATTGACTCGTTCGTCGTTCGATATCATCGTGATTGACCTGGTTTCAACGGCCGATGCCAGCGAACTCGTCAAACGAATTCGAAAGTTTGCAACCTTTAAGGCGATCCCGATAATAGTCGTCGGCGACTGGGGCACCGGGCAGGCTTCGCTGGCGCTATCAGCCGGCGCCGACACGTTTGCACCTGCGCCGATCGACGCATCGCGACTAATTGAGGCGATCGCCCGGTTACCGAAAAGGCGGGCAGCCGCCGCAGGCAAAGGTCACTAATGCGAGAAAGCGATTTTTTCAACGAGAGACAGGAAGTGAAGCGCGCGACGTTTGTCTGCCCGTTTTGCCGCGAACGCGGCGAGTATGATGTCCGTTGGCTGACGCGCAGGAAGAAGTCCGCGCCGCCGCGCGGCGCCGGCGAACAGGATCGCGCGCGTTTCGCCAAATCCCGCGACTACATGGTGCGGGTAGATGATATGCTGGCCTGCCGCAATCCCCGCTGCCGCAAGCGATTCGAAATTCCCACGTCGCAGTCCGTTGTCTTCATTTAGCCTGATTGAATGTCGGTAGGTTAAGGGAATACAGACAACTGTCGGAACAATATTGCTGGGTCATTTTAAGCCGCACTCGCAGTCACGCAGAAAAACCACTAAGTGTTAACGCGGGCGGCTGGCGCACCAATTGCCCTGCGATAGTGGCTTACCAATGAGTCTTTGAGGTGAATCAAATGCAAGAGGCAACAACTGTGGTGGACGGCGTGCAGTTGAACGACTGGTCGGCGCGCGTGTACGGTCCCCAAAAATTTGCCGGGGCAGGGAAGTCGAATTCAGGTTTGCTGGTGCCGCTGGAAAGACGTTTTGCATCTTTCGTCTTGCCACGCATCCCGAGTTGGATCGAGACATATCATCTCACCCTGTTTACTCCTATTTGGTCGCTCGGCATCGTCGGGTTTAGTTATCTCGCGAAATGGAATCTGCGTTGGCTGTGGTTGGTGAACGTAATGATTGTGCTGCATTACTTCACGGACCACTTTGATGGAAAGCTAGGCAAGTATCGCGACACCGGTTTGTGCAAGTGGGGCTTTTACATGGATCACTTGTTCGACTATGGATTTCTTTGTTCGATCCTGCTTGGGTACACACTGTTAATTCCCGAGCGCGCATTCTTCAATATGCTGCTGGTGCTCTGTGTCTTCAGCGCGCTTATGTTCCATACCTATTTGCTGCTGGCAACGACTGAGCAATTCAAGGTCAGCTTTGGCTGGTTCGGGCCTACGGAAATGCGGGTTGCGCTGATCGCGATAAATGCCCTCATCGTGAAATTCGGAACGCGGCCCGTGAAAGGCGTTCTGCCGTACCTGGCCGTCGGCGGGCTCGTTGTGCTGGGGATTTTGGCGTTTCGAACCCAGCGAAGACTTTGGCGGCTGGACATGCAGGCGAAGCGGCAATCGCCCGAATTGCAATAATCATTGGCATTTTCCAGCCTCTCCGTGTTATCCTGCGTCCCGAGAGACAATTAACGTTCAGCAACCAACTGCCTCCGCTGAACGTCTAAGTAGTGCTTTCCCGGAAAAGACGGCAAATTCCAATCGGAACTTTCGTCAATAGTTTTCGTTAATTCTAATCACAGAAAGCAACGACCTGCCCCCTGGCAGCGACGTTGAAACTTGAAAAATGTCAGAAAAGAAAGTCGTTAAAGTCATTAAGCGCGAAGAGCGTGTACAGAAGAAAGCAAGTGCGCGCTCAGCGCGACACAACAAGCGTAAGCGGCCGACAGACATGGTCTCAACGGTCACCAGCTGGGTGAACGATTTCCAGCAAAGACAGCGCGCGGAAACATCAAAAGCAATTGAAAACCTCATTCGTGCTCGCCAGCCGAACGAAGCGTAACCTCGCGCTTTTTAACCATCGTCCACTCTAAAACTCATTGACACTTCCGATGCTGCGGCTTAGCATCCCTGAAGGATTCTCCATCAGCGATGAAATCTTCACGGTCGAAGCGGCGTCGACGGAAGAGGTCTATCATTGATTCCATCCGCCGGCCACTTGCGCCCCCCGGACATCCGATCGAGCATGCGAAGCCCGACGAAAGGGCGAGGCCTGCGGGGCGCAAGGCCAAGCATAAGCGGCCACCGGAATCGGAAGAGTGATAGGGTACGGGCAGACAAATGAGCACGATCGGTAGCGCCTTCCTCAAAGAATCTCGTTCACTCCTGGTTGGAGACTATCTTCCGAAGATCGAACGTTGCGTCACGTTACTCACCGACGAACAAATTTGGTGGCGCGCAAACCCAGCGTCGAACAGTATTGGAAATCTGCTTTTGCATCTCAGCGGAAACGTGCGCCAATGGATCGTTGTCGGTCTTGGCGGCGCCGAGGATAAGCGCGACCGCGACGCCGAGTTTGCTCAACGTGAGGTGATTGCGCGAGATGAGCTGCTCAGTCGCTTGCGTGAGACGCTGTACGAAGCCGATCAGACGCTCGCCGGTTTCGATGACGGGCGACTGTTAGATCAGTTCACGATCCAGGGACTTCAAGTGTACGCGTTGCCTGCCATCATGCATGTAGTCGAACACTTCTCGATGCACACCGGTCAGATAATTCTGCTGGCAAAGATGTTCGCCGAAGTGGATCTGGAGTTCTACGACTTCAAAAATGGCGCGCCTGTGTTCACCTGGCGGGCTAAAGCCAAAAGCTCGAAATAGAATTGCGCGAGGATCAGTGGCTCTGCTAGGATGGCCCCGCTCTAATTCTATCGAGCGCAGTAACTGAGTCACACGTGGAGGAATGATTCGTTTATGACCTATGTGGTCGCTGAGCCGTGCGTTAATTGTCGTTACACGGATTGTGCAGT
>DASYPX010000184.1:0-6681 GCA_036006125.1 Pyrinomonadaceae bacterium
CGCGCGTGCTGCGGATTCAATTCAATCGCGCGCGTGAAGTCAGCAATCGCCGCGTCGTGATCACCTTTGTCGTCGAGGGCGATACCGCGGTTGTAATAGGCATCGGCGTATTTCTCATTCAATTCGATCGCTTTGGTGTAGTCGGCAATCGCGCCGTCGCGATCGCCTTTGTCTTTGAGCACTGCGCCACGGTCGAGGTAGGCCTCGGCAATCGGATTCAGTTGGATCGATTTTGTGAAGTCGCTGATTGCACCGTCCAAGTCTGAAACGCGCCGCCGCGCAAGGCCACGACTGAAGTACGAGGCCGCATAGTTGCGGTCGAGTTCAATCGCCCGTGTAAAATCCGCGATTGCACCATCCAAGTCGTTCGCATCCATCTTTACCGTACCACGTGCGATATAGTCGATGGCCGCACGCCGGTTCTGCGCTTGGGCGGCAGCAGTCGCGGCAAAAATCAGCGAAAGAATCAAAGTCGCCTGAAATAGCGTTGTGCGTTTCATTGATTCAACGCCATCGCAATCCGTGCCGCGACGCGTGCGTTGTTTTCCAATAATGCGACGTTCGCGCGCAGTGTCGCGCCTTCGCTGCGCTCAGACATGCAGGCGAGCAGGAACGGAGTGAGATCGCGACCGACGATACGTTCGCGTTCTGCCTTGGCAATCGCGTCATCCAGCACGCGCTGCAACAGCGAGCTTTCGACTTCAGCCTCCAGGGGCACCGGGACGGTTATTAGCAATGCTGACTCGATCTTCAACTCGCGTTGGGTTTTGAAAATTTGAGCTACTTCGTCAGGGGAGTCACAGCGAACATCAACCAGCAAACCGCTGCTACGCGAATAGAACGCTGGCAGTTCGTCACAACCATAGCCGACGACGGTAACGCTGTGCGTCTCGAGCCATTCACGCGTTGCCGGCAAGTCGAGGACGATCTTTGCGCCAGAGCAAACGACGATCATTGGCGTACGCGCCAGTTCCGGAAGATCGGCCGAGACGTCCGGTAATGATCCGCGATGAACGCCGCCGATGCCGCCGGTAGCAAAAACCTTGATTCCGGCTCGATGCGCAATCCAGATTGTCGCGGCCACAGTAGTCGCGCCATTCCAGCGACGTGCAACAGCGATAGAAATATCTCGCGTGCTCAGTTTCTTCACATCGGCATCATCGGCAATCAGCCGCCGCTGTCCGTCACTAAGGCCGACGGATAACTCACCATCGAGCACGGCGATCGTTGCCGGCGTCGCACCCTCTGCGCGCACAATCCCTTCGACTGCGGCAGCCGTTTCCAGGTTCTGAGGGCGCGGCAATCCATGCGCGATGACCGTCGATTCGAGCGCAACGACCGCTCGATTTTGGGCAATGGCCGATTGAACTTCAGGGTTTATTTGCAGGCGCGTTTCCATCATTTATTCGAAAGCACGCAACTTACCCCACAAATCGCCGCCGATCCAGCAGATTTCGGAACTCCCGGGGTAACCAAAACGTGTGTAAGATCGTCTAACATGGCGACACAGTCGCTCTCCGTCTTTTCTCGAGGAAAAACCATGAACAGTAATCGCATTATCCAATCCCTTTTTGTCGCTTTGGCAGTCTTGATCGTCGCGATCGCCGTGATGGCGCAGGAGGCCACGACGCCTGACGCCGCGAAGGCGCAGGAAGACAAAGCCAAGCTCGAAGCCAAAGCCGCCACGCTGCTTGACCAGGTTGTGGGTGAAGCGCAGGCGTTGAAGCTGCCCGAGAATCGCATTCGCGTGCAAATTATCGCCGGCGATTTGATGTGGGATCGGAGCGCGGCGCGCGCGCGCGGTTTTTTTAACGATGCGGGTGGAGCGCTCAGTCAGTTGATGGTCGACGCCTCGGATCGTGATGACTATCAAACAGTCACGCGGCTTCGCCAGGAGTTGGTGCTGTCCGCCGGACGTCATGACGCTGAATTGGGTTATCAACTGCTGCGGCAGACACAACCACCTCCGAACGTTACAGCAAATGCCAATCGCCGACGCGGGGGAGGTCCGGGCACATTTCCTGGAGCGGACAACTTGGAACAGAACCTGCTGGCGGTGATCGCGAATACCGATCCGAAAGTCGCCTATCAAAAGGCTTCTGAAGCGCTGGACAAAGGCGACTACCCAACTTCGCTGGCACGCGTGCTTGCGCAACTGCAGACAAAGGATGGAGAGGCCTTCAAGAAGCTTGCTGACAAGACTCTTAGCCGCCTTACGTCTGACAATCTTTTGTCGAACACGCAAGCTACTGGTGTCGCCATGAGTCTATTGCGCCCCGGTCCGCAAGTAACAAGCACAACCACCACCACTTCAACTTCAACGGCAAACACGGCTTCCGCCAACTCAATGAACAACATGCGTAATGCGCCAATATTGAATCAATCCGCGTATCACGATTTGTTGGATCAGGTCGTTACTGCGGCGCTTACTGCCACGCCACGCACAAATGCGAATGGCGGCGGCGGTGGTCCGCGTCGCGCAGTGGCGAGAACGGGAATAATGATGGGCACTGGCGACTCCGGCCCGATACAGGTATTCAGCGACGACAATGACAACTCACAAGAACAAGTCGATCCCGCGCAAGTCCAACAAAACAACGCGCGCAACATGCTGCGAAATTTGCAGGGAATGCTGACGCAGGTCGATCAAGTCCTGCCGGAGCGCAGTCAGGCGGTGCGACAGAAGTTGACGGACATGGGAATGAACAATCCGATGGCCGACTTTGCCAATCAGATGCGCAACGTAATGACGCAAGGCGATAGCGAGAGCCTGGCGGCGGCGGCGAGCAACGCACCCGGACCAATTCAATCGGCTTTATATCGGCAAGCCGCGCAGAAGGCGATCGACGAAGGAAACCTCGATCGCGCGCAGCAGATCGCCAACGATCATCTCGACGAAAATGGCAAGAACTCAATCACGCAAGCGATTGATTTCAAGAAGCTCGCGACAAACGTCTCGAACGACAAGCTGGCGGAAATCAGAACGAAACTTGCGGCACTACCCTCGGATGCCGATCGCATTAAGTATCTTGCCGACCTCGCGAGCGCCACGCAAAAAGATAATCCGAAGCTGGCGCTCAAATTTGCGGAAGATGCACGCGCGCTCGTCGCGAAGCGTGCAACAGATTATCGCGACATGGAAAATCAACTGCGCGTCGCCGACCTGTTCGCAACGATCGATCCGAAGCGCAGCTTTGACGTGCTCGAGCCGGGCATTTCCCAACTTAACGAGTTGCTCGCCGCAGCGCAGGTGCTGAATGGTTTCGAAGTCGAGGTTTATCGCGACGGCGAATTGCCGCTGCAAGGGGGCAGCGAATTGGGTTCGATGATTTCGCGTTACGGGCAGGAACTCGCGTCGCTGGCGAAGCTCGATTTCGAGCGCGCACAGATCACTGCCGATCGATTTCAGTTCGCTGAGCCGCGTCTGATGGCCAAACTTGCGATCGTCCAGGGAGCGTTCGGGGTGCGTCCGTCGCCGGTCGATACGCAGCGATTTAATTTCAGATTTGGCCGGTAGGAAGGGTGTCGGGTACTGGGTGCTAGGTGTCGTTAAAACCGCGAATGATTATTACTGTCACCTGAAACCTGCCACCCGACACCTAGGTCTTCCGCGCTTTTAACTTCTCCGCCGCCACTTTCAGCAACTCTTTCACTTGCTGATCCCAGTACGGCCAACCGTGCGCGCCAGGCAGTTCGCGGAACTCGTGTGCGATTTTCTTCTCCGTTAATAGAGCCGCGAATTGTTCATTCACACCGACGAAGAAATCCTCTGTGCCGCAATCAAGGTAAAAGTAAGGAAGCGCTGCCGCGCGAGAGATAGACAGCCCGCGCGTAATCTCGAAGATGTCATTAGCTTTGCGCTGCACCGAATCTCTTGCGCCAAAAGCGGCGACTAAAGAATCGTTAATGCCCTTAAACGCCTTCAGATCCTCTTCCGTCCAGGTGGTCGCGGCCAATGCGCCACTCAACGACCCGGCGAAAGCAAAAGTGCCCGGCGACTTCAGCCCAAACTTGAGCGCGCCATAGCCACCCATCGACAGACCTGCGATAGCGCGGCCGTAACGGGATTCAATCGTCCGATAACGCCGCTGCACATCGGGAATCAATTCCTGAAGAATGTAGCTTTCATACTTGTCGCTTGCGACTGTGGCGCTGTCCGTGTACCAGCCGTCGTTTCCTTCCGGCATCACCACGATGAAGCGATATGGCGCGGCGTAATCCGCGATATTCGTGCGCGTCACCCAATCGCTGTAATGTCCTGCCCAGCCGTGTAGCAAATAAAGCACTGGATAGCGTGTCGCTGACGCGCGGTAGTCACCCGGCAAAATCACGTTGTAAGGCAGAGTCTTGCCGACAAGAGCGCTGTGAAATTGAACTGTTTCGACGCGCGCCGATGCGTGAAAGTGTGAGGACGGTACTGATCGGTTTGGCGTCGCCAGCGGGTGACTGTTGGCGCCCGGAATCGCGAAGACAAACGTCAGTGTCAGGAGCGCGCGATAGAAGTTTGCGTGCATCGTCAGGGACGCGTTTGCTATGGCAAGCTGACTTGTCGCATCCAGGAATCGTAGATCCGCTTCTGTTGTTCGGAACGCGCCGGCAATTGGACGAGCTCATAGTCCGCGGCGATGCGACTTCCGAGCTTGATGTCCAGCGTTCGCACGTCGTCGTTGCGAAACACAGTCAGTCGAATCACCTCACCGGGCTTTTTTGATCCAAGTAACGCAATTAATCGCTTCGTGTCCGCGCGCTCTCCATCGATGGCAATGATTAGGTCTTTGGCGTTAAGTCCCTGTTCATAAGCCGGCGAACCAGCGCGCACGTTTTTGACGGAAACAAAGCCGGCGCTGTCTTCAAATTCAACGCCAAGATAGGGCGATCTAATAATATCTCCCACGTTGTTAACCTGTTCGATCGGCACTCCGGCTTGCTGGAGTTCCAAACCAGCCGCCGACAACACCTGATTGTAGGGCAGCTCATCGAGGCCACGAACGTAGCGAGCAAAGAAGTCGTCCAAACTACTTGCCGCCGCAGCCTCGCAAACTTTCTGAAAGTCCGCCGGCGTGTAGTTGCGGTTCCTCTTGAAAAAATCTGTGTAGAGCGTGCGCATCACGTCGTCGAGCGACTTTGCGTTGTTCGAGCGACGCCGAATTTCCAGATCGAGAAGCAATCCGAGCAGTTCGCCTTTGTCGTAATACGAAATCTGTGAGTTGATCGAATTTTCGTCCGGCCGGTATTCCTTGATCCACGAATTGAAGCTGGCGTCTTCAGCGCTCATCAATTTGCGGCCCGGCGTATCCTGCACATCCTGAATTTGTGAGGCGAGGTGCGCGAGATAAGCCTCATCGGAAATCAATCCAGCACGCCGCAGCATCAATTGTCCGTAGTACTCGGTGACGCCTTCCGCCACCCACAAAAGCTTCGTGTGGTTCTCTTTCGTGTAGTCGAAAGGCCCCAACGCGTCGGGACGGATCCGCTTCACGTTCCAAAGATGAAAGAACTCGTGCGCGACGAGCGCGCCAAATCGCCGGTAACCGTTTACGTCGGAAAAACCGAAGCGCCGAAACCCAAGTCCTGTCGAATTCAAGTGCTCGAGCCCGCCGCCGCCCGTTGGCCGCAAATGCAGAAAGAACGTGTAATCGTGGTAAGGAATGTCGCCGAATAGCGCGACTTCGGCTTCCACGATCTTCTGAACCACGGCCCGCATCAACATTGCGTCGTAATTGCCTTCGCCGTCGATGACAATGCGATGCGGCACGCCACGAACGACGAAATCAATCTGCTTGAAATCGCTGACTTCGAACGGCGAGTCGTAAAGGATGTCGAAGTTTCCGGCCTCAAAGGTGTTCTTTTCTCCAGGAACCGGCGGCAACCCGGTGGCGACTTTCCAGCCCGGTGCGGGATTCACGTGAATCTTCACAGCATGAGTGAGACTTCGCTCGAGATACATCAACAGCGCCGCGTTGTTCCAGAATGCGTGACCCGAATTCAGTTCGTTCGTGCGCACCGTAAGCTCATTCGCGTAAACGAGGTACTTCACACGAATCTCGCGAGCGTTGTTGGTTCTGATCCGCCATGAATTCTTATTGGTTTTCTCCCACGGCAACGCACGGCCGGACCCATCAACCGCGGAGAAATTTTGTACGTGCCGTTCGAATTCGCGGATCAAATAAGATCCGGGTGTCCAGACCGGCATCACGAGCACGTCTTCGCTAACTGCGGTCGCGCCAGATTCTATAATGCGCATCTCGACTTCGAGCAAGTGCGTGTGCGGTTTTGACATTGAAACAGTGAATGAAATGTTTGTGCCGCCATCCTGGTGACTGGCATTCGCGACAGCGCTAGTCATGAGCAGCAACGGCGTACTTAGAAGCAAAAGACGAATCAGATAACGCATCTTCGGAAAAACATCCTTGCGAACTTTTGTGTGGAGAGATGTAGCGGGACCGATGTTACTACGAAAGCCCTTCACACTCACTAGCCCTCGGCCGCAAACAGATTTATAGTTGCCGGGTTCCATTCAAAACCAATCGCAGGAGTAGTCATGTTACGCAGACTCGCTTCGACTAGTGGTTCATGGGCGCCGCTTCCATTGCGACTCGCGCTCGGCGTTGCTTTTGTTGCGCACGGCGCTCAGAAAGTCTTCGGCTCTTTTGGCGGCCCAGGCTTCCGACAGTTCACATC
>DASYPX010000185.1:0-9151 GCA_036006125.1 Pyrinomonadaceae bacterium
CATTCCGATGAGCGCCGGAGGCTCGCTCACGCGCCGCAAGAACGTCCCGACCAGAAACACGCCCAGAATTGGTCCATTTATCAACGAGGCCACCGAGAGGGCCTTATCGAGCGCCGAACTCGACGTGCGCATGGCAACTAATGCAACGGCTACCTGCACAACACCCCAAAGTAACGTCAACCAATGCGACACCTTTAGATAATGCCGATCATCGCGATTGGGCCTGAATGGTTTGTAGAGGTCATTCACTGCGGTTGCCGCGATCGAGTTCAGCGACGAAGAAAGCGCCGCTGCGAAAATGGCGGCCACCACGAGTCCTGACAATCCGGACGGCATGTGCTTCGTGATGAAGTCGGGAAAGACCCGATCGCCCGCGGTGAATGGAAAGGCCGCGGCGGTTGCGGTCGCATAGCCGGAATCCGCGTATGGCTGATAAAAGGCGAACAGCAGAACGCCGATGAATAGGAATCCGACGAACTGCGCGAACACAACCGCGCCACTCGAAAGCAACGCTGTGGCTGCGCGCCGCGGACGATCGGTGCAAAGGTACCTTTGCACGAGATACTGGTCGGTGCCGTGCGTGCTCATCGTCAGAAAACATCCGCCGATAAGGCCCGCCCAAAATGTGTAAGTCTTGGTGAAGTCGATTGGCAGATTGAAGTGCAATGCGCTGGAGGTGAACGGCAGAGCAAATGAGTATGGTGTCGACCTGAACCCAAAATCGATCAGATCGAACTTTGCAAACTGTCGACCGGCGGCGACCGCGCCTTCGAATCCTCCGTTTATGTGGGACAGCAGGACCAGCGCCGCGGCGAGCGCCCCCGCTATATAGATCCCGAGTTGAATAACTTCAACCCAAATTACCGCCTCCATCCCACCGTAATAAGTGAAGATCAGCATAACGAGTCCCAGTAGAATCACCGCAGCCGCAATAATGATTTCTGGATTCACGTTCGGTTGAAACGCCGTGTAGACCGCCGCCACAACGATCGCCGTCAACAACAAGCGAATGCCATCGGCAATGTTCCTCATGACGACAAAGAGAGATGCCGCCAGCATCTTGATCCGATTTCCAAAGCGACGCTCGAGCAATTGATAGACAGTCAGGAGTTCTCCGCGAAAGTAAGAGGGGATAAATAAGATCGAGATCACGACGCGGCCGAGCATGTAGCCGAATACCAACTGTAAGAATTGAAAGTTACCACCACGAGAAAAAGCCACGCCCGGCACAGAAATGAACGTGATAGTTGACGTTTCAGTCGCCACGATCGACATCGCAATCGCCCACCAGGGCACGCTGCGATCACCGACAAAATAATCCTCAGTGGTTTTCTGTCGTCCGGCAAACCACACGCCAAACAGGGTGATGCCGATCAAATAACCAAAGATGATTACCAGGTCGAGAACTTTCATCTGTTCGCGTTTTCGGAACTAATTATTTTTAAAGCCTCGACGATCACTCCGTTCGCGGCATCTAGCGCGGCCTTTGCTCGCGCCTGTCCTGATTCCGTTTTGACCATGACAATCGCCACCGGCAAAGCCCCTTCCGCGGCGTCTAGCACTTCGCTCGCGAGCGCCTCATCGACGCCTGCTTCAGTCATTAAGATGCGCACGGCACGCGCACGCAGTTTGGTGTTGCGCGTGTGCACGTTAGTCATGCGATTGCCGCTGACGTAGCCGAGCCGCACCATCGTCGCCGTAGAGATCATGTTGAGAATCATTTTCTGGGCTGTGCCGGCTTTCAAGCGCGTGGATCCCGCAACGACTTCCGGACCGACCACCGCGACGATGGGGACGTCAGCCACCTGCGTAATCGGCGAGTCCGGAACGCATGTAATAGCCCCGGTGAATGCCCCCAGTTGCCGCGCAAAGTCAACAGCGCCGACTGTGTATGGCGTGCGCCCCGAAGCAGCGATGCCGATCAAAGCGTCGCGCGCGCTGAAAGCCCGCGCCTGCAAGTCATGCGCGCCGGCGTCAACGTCGTCTTCTGAAGCCTCAACGGCGCGATAGCAGGCTTCATATCCGCCGGCAATTACCGCTTGAACCAGATCGGCCGGGACGCCAAATGTCGGCGGACACTCGGCCGCATCCAAAACGCCCAGTCTCCCAGACGTCCCGGTGCCGATGTAGAACAAACGTCCACTGTTTCGCAAACGGTCCACAACCCGGTCGATGGTTTCAGCAATTGCCGGCAGCGCGGGCTGGATTGCCGGCGCGACGGAGGCGTCCTCCTCGTTCATCGCACGGGTGATTTCGAGCGATGAAAGCGAACTGAAATTACTAGTGCGTGGATTTTCCTGCTCAGTGACCGGAACGGGTGACGATTCGGCTGGCATGCGGTCAAGTTTCGCGTTTCACATTACCAGTTTCAAGCTAAAAAGCTTCACACGTCAAAACTGAACTAACTCGAAACCTGAAACTTGAAACCTAATTTCAGCCCGCCAGCGCCAGCTCCTCGCGGAGTTTGGCGTGTGCGAGGCGCGCTGCCGCAACTACAGGAGGAAACAGCGGTTCTGAGATCACCGCGTGCTGGGCTATCTTCTCGATCTGGTCGCGCATCGCGTCCAGCACCAGGTTTCCCGCTCCGTAAACCCCGCCAACGAGTGCGACGGGAAATTTGTCGTTCTGCATTCGCAACTTCTTGATTACGGCAACGGCGGCAATCCCGAGTTCCTCTCCTGCTTCCTGAAGAATTTCAATGGCAATCTCATCACCGGCGCGCGCGACGCGCACCACATCTCGTCCGAAGCCTGCCAAACGATCGTTTGTCATCGCCGGCGAATAAATCGCGGTTGAAAGATCATCCGGCGTCGTCACTTTGAAATACATCAGGGCAGCGGCAGTCAATCCTGTCTTTGGTCCGCGTTCGTCGGCGGCATGGGCGACAGCCTGCAATGCTTTGCGCGCGATCCATGCCGCACCACCTTCATCGCCAACGATCGGGCCCCAACCACCGGCGCATACTTGCTTCCCTTGCCGATTGCGGCCACAGCAGATAGAACCAGTCCCGGCAATAACTACCAGACCGGGTTGGCCGTCGGTCGCGCCATACAACGCAATATCGCCGTCAGGAAGTAACTCGATCGACTTAATCTCTTTTAGACAGTGGTTGATTTTTTCCAGCGTCACATCGCGTATATCTTTGCGGCGCACTCCCGCCAAACCCACCGTGGCATGCAGGACATCGTCGCGATGAACTCCAGCTTCAGCGCACGCGCGATCGACGGCTTGACGCACATTGGTGGCGGCATTCGCGATACCGATTCGTAGTGGGTTCGATGGACCAGCGTGGCCTTCGCCGATGACCTGTTTTTGCTCGTTCATGATGACGGCGCGCGTGGCCGTGCCTCCACCATCGACGCCGGCGACCAATAAACGGGGATTGTGCGAACTGCGTTGAAACCCCAAAGGCTGGGATCGTTGCTTGCGCAATTCGAAGACGCTGTTCATTTCTGTGATTTTAGATGCGCAGATCGCTATAATGGAAACTAAAAGATCTTATTCGTCCAATAATCCAGAATGATAGCGAGGAAATATGGATATCAGACAGTTAAGGGCCTTCACGGCGATCGCGGAAACCGGAACGTTCACCGCCGCGGCTGAACGGGTTCACGTGACGCAGGCTGCGATCAGCATGCAGATTCGACAGCTGGAGCGCGAAACGGGCACGCGTTTGTTTGTGCGCGCGCCGCGAAAGGTCCTGTTGACCGAAGCCGGCGAGAAGTTGCTCGAGCGTGCTCGACTGATTCTGCGCGAACACGATGCGGCGTTGAACGAGTTGGCCGCGCTCACGGGCGCCGACAAGGGACGGCTGCGCATTGGCAGCGCGTCGGCAATGGTGAGCGGCGATCCCCTGCCTCAGATTTTAAGGAAATTAAAGGCCGCACATGGCGGCGTCGAGACCTCTGTCATCTCCGGGACCAGCGAAGATTTAGTGCAACGTTTGATGAATGGCGAGATCGATGCGGCATTCGTCTCGCTGCCGGTTGAAGCACGTGGGGTGCAGACCGAGTTGCTGAATGAAGACTACCTGGTCGCGATTGCGTCACCGCATCACAAGCTGGCAAAACAAAAAGTCGTCAGCGCGTATGCGCTCTCAAGTGAAAAGCTGATCCTCGGCGAACGTGGCGGCAATACGCGACGGTTGATCGATCAGTTCTTTGCGCAGGCCGGCGTGACTCCAAATGTCGCGATGGAGTTGAGCCGCCTCGCCGCCATCAAACGCATGGTCGAAGAAGACATGGGCGTCGGCATCGTTCCTCTGCAATCGGTGCGAGAAGAAGTGGCGAAAGGAACGCTCGTGCGCTGGTGGATCGAGGGCGCGCAAATCAACTGGCAGCTCGGACTCGCACGGCTGGTCGGCGGTTATGAATCACCAATCCAGCTCAAGTTTTTGCAGTTGGTTCGGGAACGCTTCGGACAGGCGCAGGCGGCGCCGCGGGGCAAAGAGAAACCAAGGCGAAAGGCCGCAAAAAGCTAACGCCGCTGCTCGCGAATCTCATTCAAACCAGAAACAAGTCGCTCGATGTCGCTCTCGTCATTGAAGAAGTGCGTCGCGGCACGAATGCCCTGGGGCTTTTCCGTGACGACCACGCCGCGACGGAACAATGCCCGCACCACCTCCGCCGGATGACCGACCTGAATCAATGTTTCGCCCGAACGTGACGCTTCACTCATCAACGGTGAAAGCACGGTCCAATTATCTTCCGCCAATCGCCTCGTGAGCTTTCGATTCAGATCAAGAACGCGCTCCTGAATATTTGCGATGCCGATTTCCTCGATTAACTTCACCGATGCGCTGAGTGCAAATATGCCGGCGAAGTGCGGACAACCCAACTCAATTCGTGCCGCGGCGTCGTGCCGTGGGCGCAACTCGTCGTTGCGCATCTCGAAGGGTTCGTCGACGCTCAACCAACTCAACGCCCGCGCGCGTGTCTGCTGCAAAAGGTTTCGGCTGAGATAAACAAAACCGGAGCCATAGGCTGCCAGCATCCATTTGTGTCCTGTCGAGCACAACGCATCGATCTGCATCCGCTTCACATCAATTTCAAAGGCACCGGCGGATTGGCTCGCGTTGACGACCAGCGCATGATCGCCTTTGTGGCGGCCCAATTCGTCGATATCGATGCGGAATCCATTCGAGAATTGCACGTGGCTCAGCGCGATGACACCTGTGTCGCGGGTCATCGCCTCACGAATTGAGTCCGCGCGCACTTCGCCTTCGACCGCCGGCAGCAGGTGCACGGGAATTCGCCGATGCATCCAGGGCAAAGTCGTCACTGGAAATTCGAGTTCACTCGAGATGACTTCGCCACGCTCCTCTAATGCATCGACAATCAAATTCATGCCCGACGAGGTATTGGTGGTAAACGCAATTTCGTCCGGCTCAGCATTGATGAACTTCGCCAGCCGCACGCGCGTGGCTTCACGGTCCGCAAGCCAACGGTTCCAATGCAGATCACCGTCGTTCATCATCTTTTGGTAGTAATCCGTCGCGGCGGCGTGCGCGGTCATCGATACCGGACCGGCGGCTGCGCTATTCAGATAAGCCAGCCGATTGGTGACCGGGAACTGCTTCCGCACTTCAGTCCAGTCAATCATGAGTTGCTCTGTCTTCGGGCGGCCCGTAAAAACCGGCGCGTGAGTAGGATTCATCGAGGAGTTCCACGGGATGACATACTCGCAGCGACAGACCCGCGAGCTTCGCGCCGGCGGCGATCTGCATATGACATCCGGGATTGCCCGTCGCCAGAACTTCGGCGCCGGATTCAGCGATATGTCTCAGTTTTTCGTTGAGGACTTCCTGGGACAATTGCGGTTCGAGCAAGTTGTAGACGCCCGCGCCACCGCAACAAACATCGCTACCGTTGAGCATCGCGAATTTCAAATCGGGAATTGCCCACAGCATTCCGAGCGAGGCATCCGCGGCATGTTGACCGTGCAGCAGATGGCATGATGCGTCGTACGTCGTGCGCGCGAAGCCAACATTTGCGCCATTTCGAAATCCGAGCGCTCGAAGTTGCTGACCAATATCGCGTACACGCGTGCTGAATTCTTTTGCGCGATCGGCGTATTTCGGATCGTCTGAAAGCAAGTGGCCGTAGGAGGCGAGCATCGCGCCACAACCGCCCGCGTTCGTAATGATCGGCGAGGGTTCCGAGCCGTTCGAGCCCCTCGTGAACGCTTCAATGTTTCGCCGCGCCAAGTGGCGCGCGCCTTCGAGATCGCCCGCGTGCGCGTGCAGCGCACCACAACACACTTGGTCGGCTGGCACTTGAGCGGCGCAACCGTTGGCTGCCAAAACTCGCTCCGTCGCCTCATTGACTCGTTTGAAAAGGCCTTCTGTTACGCACCCGATGAAGAGCATCGGAGCGGCATTCGGAGCGACTGTCGGAGCGCCCGCATCCTGTCCCGACAAGTCGGGATTCGCTGGCATCCTGCCTGCGCCGGTTCGTGATCCGCGGTTCATTGCGGTTCGATCACGCGACCCGTCAAGCAGCAGCAACGCGAATTCAAACCGTGATGAGATTGCTTGCGCAATGCCGGTCGTAACCAGCAGCTTTCCGAGTCCGGAATCTCTAACTAGTCGCGCAAGCCCAAATGCAGCACGCAACCGTGGCGGCTGTAACCAAACATGACGCATCACGAAACGGAGAATGCGATACGCCCACGTGAGCTTCGCCGGGCTGTTGGTAATTTCCGCGCGTGCCGCTTCGAGCAGTAGACCGTACTGCACACCAGCGGGACACGCTGCTTCGCAAGCTCGGCAACCAAGACATCGATCGATATGCGTTTCAAACGTCAGCGATTCCGGCTTAAGCCGGCCTTCGGTGACCGCGCGCATGAGATAGATCCGCCCGCGCGGACCGTCATTCTCGTCAGCGGTGACCACATAAGTCGGGCACGCCTCGAGACAGAGTCCGCAGTGAACACAAGCGAGAATTTTTTCTTCTTCGCTAGAAAGAACCGTTGTGAGAGTGGAAGCTTCAGAGGTGCTCACGGCCATCATCAATACCCAACTGCCAAGCCATCACTCCGCCTCGGATCGGTTGCACCCAAGCGAATTCCGGTCTTCTCTTCAATCATGATTCCTTCGCAATCGCCAAGGTAGCGCGGCTTGTCAACCAGCTTGTGGCCCCGCTGTGAAAGCGCCTTCTGTGTGTCGCCTGACAATCCATAAGGTTCGTAGACCAATTCATCCGGCAACCATTGATGATGAATACGCGGCGCGTCAATCGCCTGCTGGATATTCATGTTGTAATCGATGACGTTCGTGATCACGTCGAGCACCGTGTTGATAATCGTCGGCCCGCCGGGACTGCCAACCGTAAACCAGAGCGAACCGTCTTTGCGCAGAACAAAAGTTGGTGTCATCGCCGACAGCGGGCGTTTCCCTGGTGCGACGGCGTTGCGCTCACCCTGAATCAGACCGTACAGATTTGGTGTGCCCGGTTTCGCAGCGAAGTCATCCATCTCATCGTTCATGATGATGCCCGTGCCTTTGGCAACAACCGCTGAACCGTACGAGTTGTTCAGCGTGTAAGTGTTCGCGACCGCGTTTCCGTCCGCATCAACAACGGTGAAGTGAGTTGTCTCGTCCGATTCGTAACCAGCCGGCTTCCCTGCTTTGACTTGCTCACTCGTTGAAGCGCGTTGGGGATCGATGGTACCGCGCAATTGCGACGCGTATTTCTTGTCGATTAATCCCGCGATCGGCACTTTCACAAAGTCTGTATCGCCCATATACTCCGCGCGATCAGCGAACGCGCGCCTCATCGCCTCAGTCATCAAGTGATAACGATCCGATGAGGCCCAATCCATTTTCTTCAGATCGTAACCTTCCAGGATGTTGAGCATTTCGAGCAGTACGGCGCCACCGGAAGACGGCGGCGGCATCGAGATCACGTCGTACCCGCGATACGTTCCGCGCAAAGTCGCTCGCTCTTTCGCCACATAGCCGCGCATGTCGTCCATCGTGATCAGCCCGTTGTGACGCTTCATATCATCGACAATCAGTTTCGCCGTCTGGCCCTCATAAAACTCATTCGGCCCGCCGCGCTGCAGGCGCGCGAACGTCGCGCCCAACTCCGGCTGCACGAATAGATCGCCTTCATCGTAGAACTTGCCGTCGTTGAGATAGATCCGCTTCGTCTCAGGATATTTCGAGAGATAATCGCGATTCCCGCGCAGACCGCGCGCGAGCGAATTCGTCACTCTAAAGCCATTCGCCGCCAGACGCCGCGCCGGTTCGATCAACTGAGACCACGTCAGACGATGCGAACCGTACTTCTTCAGTGCGAGTTCCATCCCACGCACAGTTCCCGGCACGCCCGCCGCGCGATAACCTTCGATTGAGCCGCCTTCGCCTTTGATCACATCACCGTTCTTATCCAGATACACGTTGCGATGCGCGGCTGCGGGAGCCATCTCGCGATAGTCGATGGCCGTCGTGCGGCCGTCCTTCAGGCGAATCATCATAAAGCCGCCGCCGCCGAGATTTCCTGCCGCCGGATGCGTCACCGCCAACGCGAAGGCGACCGCAATCGCGGCATCGATGGCATTGCCGCCATGTCTCATGATGTCGACGCCAACTTGCGAAGCGACCTCATTCGTTGACGCAACAATGCCGTGACGCGCCCGCACCGGTTCGCGTGAAGCAGCGAGGGCGGTGGCCGCCACCGGTGTTCGCAGCAATGAAAAAGTCGGCGCGGAAACGAGGGCGAACGATATGAGCGCCACCGTCAGAAGGCGTTTGATGTTCATGGTGATCATTTCTCCGTTCCAAAAAACCGGCCGGGCGACAAGGTGTTTTGCGAATCGAGCTGCTGCTTGACGCGTTTCATCAGCTCACCCGCCGATCCCAAATCTCCCCACGCGTCGAACTCGCGTTTGATTTCCACGGGCGCTTGCTCCACCAGCAAACAGCCGCCGCGATCTTCCGCCGTTTGCCGCAACCGTTCAAGGGCGCGCACCGCCTCTTGATGGTACACCGGGGTTCGGGCAAGGAAACGCAAACGACCATCACCAACTCCCGCATGCCAGCGAATTGTTGACTGCCACGCGTCATCAACCTCGAGAGCCACGACGTCAGTCAGCAGCGCGGAAAGCTCAGTCGATCGAACTCGAGCGCTCCAGCTCAGAGTGTGTTTCG
>DASYPX010000186.1:0-12788 GCA_036006125.1 Pyrinomonadaceae bacterium
GCTCGGCAAAAAATGTTTCGCGTTGCGCATCGCTTCGAACATCGCGCGCGACGAAGGCTGGATGGCCGAGCACATGCTGATCGTCGGCGTCGAAAATCCGCAGGGCGAGAAGACTTACGTCACCGCGGCCTTTCCCAGCGCGTGCGGCAAGACGAATTTCGCGATGCTCATTCCACCCGAAGGGTTCGAAGGCTGGAAGGTTTACACCGTCGGTGATGACATAGCCTGGATCAAACCTGATGCAAACGGGTGTCTCCGCGCGATTAATCCCGAGGCCGGGTTCTTCGGGGTCGCGCCCGGAACTTCCGACAAGACAAACCCGAACGCGATGGCGACGCTTGCGAAAAACTCGATTTTCACCAACGTCGCGCTCACCCCTGAAGGCGGCGTGTGGTGGGAAGGCATGACTGATGACCCACCGGCGGAATGCACTGACTGGCAAGGCAACAAGTGGACGCCCGAAATTGGCAAAGAGACCGGCGCGAAGGCCGCGCACCCGAACGCACGTTTCACCGCGCCCGCTTCGCAGTGTCCGACGATCGATCCTGATTGGGAGAATCCGAACGGAGTTCCCATTAGCGCGATCATTTTTGGCGGACGACGCGCGACGACAATGCCGCTCATCTATCAAGGATTCAATTGGACTTCGGGTGTCTACATGGGCGCCACGATGGGATCAGAAATGACGGCGGCAGCGTTCGGCGCAATCGGGAAAGTGCGCCGTGATCCGATGGCGATGCTGCCCTTCTGTGGTTATCACATGGGCGACTACTTTCGTCACTGGATTCGCATGCAGCGATCGCTTTCAGAAACGCCAAAAATCTTTCACGTGAATTGGTTCCGCAAAGACAAAGACGGAAACTTTATGTGGCCGGGGTTCAGCGAAAACATGCGCGTACTGAAATGGGTGGTTGACCGCGCGCACGGCCGCACCCTCGGAAAAGAAACGCCAATCGGCTGGATGCCGCATTATGAAGACATCGAATGGAAAGGGCTCGATTTTCCCGAAGAGAAATTTGAGGACCTGCAAACTTTCGATCGCGAGGCGTGGCGAGCAGAAGTCCTCGGCCATGAAGAACTCTTCCTCGATCTTCACGACCGTCTGCCGCCAGAGATGATTTACGAAAGAGAGTTGTTGATTTGCAGGTTATAACGCCACGGAGCCCACGCAGGGCAGTAGCCCGACCGTCAGGGAGGGCGTTCCACCTGGCAACTTGACGCCCTCCCTTACGGTCGGGCTACCGCCCCGTCTCCTATGCCACTACTGCTTTCGCGCCGAGCATCCTCTCCAGCGCCGGCGCCATGACTTTGACGCCGTACTCGCCGGCCGCGAAACTCTTCAATTTGTGTTCTGCGTCGAACAGGTAGTAGGCGGGAACATAACCCTGCTCGTTCTCAAAAGCATCGCGCAGCTTATGCTCGTTGTCGATCGCTAGTGCGTCGGTGATTTCGTACTTCGTCACCGCTTCGCGAACCGCGTCGATGTTCGTGTCTTCGGGATAACGCGGCATGTGAACCGCAATGATCCTTAATTGATCTCGATACTGCTGGCGCCACTCGGCGACGCGCGGTAGATTGTCCTTGCACATGCCGCAACTGACTGCCCAAAAGTGAATCAGCAGTGGCCGGCCTTCGGCATCCTTCAGCGCTTCATCGGCGGAGCCGGATAACCACTCAGTCACGCCTTCAAGCGAAGGCATCGGTGTTCCAATCCTCATTGGCATGATGAAATCTCCGATTGTGTTGTGTCAGAAGCCCGACCGTCAGGGAGGGCAAGCTCGATGAGAGTTGCCCTTGCTTACGCGCGGGCTTCTGACACGTTCCCCTACCCTCCGATCGTCTTCTGGCCCGGCCGCCACTCAGC
The DNA here is from genome assembly GCA_036006125.1 of Pyrinomonadaceae bacterium. Lineage (GTDB taxonomy): Bacteria > Acidobacteriota > Blastocatellia > Pyrinomonadales > Pyrinomonadaceae > UBA11740. The sequence goes on from DASYPX010000186.1 coordinate 1,865, forward strand.
CTGGCACAAACCGCCGGTTTGCAGCGCTTGAATCACGCGCAGAGTCTCTTCCGCCGAGCGACCAATGTTCAGATCGTGCACGACCTTGTAACGCAGCACGCCTTCCGGATCGATCACGAACAGGCCGCGCAGGGCGATGCCTTTGTCGTCGATCAGCACGCCGTAGTCCTTCGACATCTTCTTGGTGATGTCCGCGCCGAGCGGAAACTTCAGACCTTCGACGCCACCCTTGTCACGCGGCGTTTGCAGCCACGCGCGATGTGAATAAACCGAATCGGTCGAGATGCCGATAACTTCCGCGCCGATGCCTTCAAAGTCCGTGTAGCGATCGCTGAACGTCGTCAATTCAGTCGGACAAACGAACGTGAAATCGAGTGGATAAAAAAGCAGAACGACCCACTTGCCGCGATAATCTGAAAGCTTCACCGGGTCGTTTAATTTCTCGATGTTCTTGGTTGATAGAATTTCAAAATCAGGCGCCGGTTTTCCGACCTGCGCACTTTCATATGTAGTTGCTACTGCTGTACCTGCTGCTGACATTCTTCCTCCTATAGCGTTGTGTGTTACCGCGCGGATTTACCAGCGCGGCGTTTCAGAATTAAGACAAACTTCTCCTATTTACTTTCGCGACAGTCGGGACATAACCCGTAGAGCGTCAGGTGCACTGACTCTGCGTGAAACCGCGACGCGCGCGCGGCGGCTCGCTGTAACGCGACCGTGCCGGGTAAATCAAAATCGACCAACTTGCCGCAAGATGAACAAACTGCATGATCGTGCCGGTAAGTCTCGCTGTCATAGCGGCTCGGACTCTTGCCGAACGAGGCAATCTCGCGAATCAAACCAGCGTCCTTCAAATACCGAAGCGAGTTGTAAACCGTGGCGAAACTGATTCCTGGCATCTTTTTTCGCGCTGCGTGAAAAACCTCCATCGCCGTGGGATGCTCGTCCGGCTTGCGCACCACTTCCAGCACGAGGCTTCTCTGTCGCGTTAGCCCCGGCCGCCGCTTCGTCTTCGTCGCTAAGTGTTTTCGATTGCTCACTGCGATATTAGATTTACACTAATTCTAAAATAAGTGCAAGTCGCGAACATGGTCAGAAGCCCGACCGTAAGGGAGGGCGACGCTCGAAAGAGGTTAGCCGAAGATGAATGCGGACATGAAAGCATATTTAGTTTCTTATCCGCGTAGATCCAATTCACGCGTTGCCCTCCCTTACGGTCGGGCTTCTGAAACTTTCGCCGCTATGAACCCCGTCTTGAATCATCCGGCCAAACGCGTTAGCCTTAGTTCAGTTAAGCGCACAACCGAATATTCAAAGGAGGATTCCGACGAATGCCTAATGTTGGAGATATGGCTCCGGATTTCGAGCTGAAGAGTCACCTCGAGAAAGACAAGAAGGTGAAGCTCTCGGATTTTCGGGGCAAGAAAAATGTAGTCATTGCGTTTTATCCGCTCGCCTGGACGCCGGTCTGAACGGCGCAAATGCCCGCGTATGAAGCGGATCTCGACCGCTTCCGCGAGTACGACGCCCAGGTCCTGGGCATCTCAGTCGACAGCGTTCCCTGCAACACCGCGTGGGCCAAGAGCCTTGGTGGCATTTCCTACGATCTTCTCAGCGACTTTCATCCCAAAGGCGAAGTAGCCCGTAGCTTCGACGCTTATCGTGAAAAGGATGGCATCAGCGAACGCGCGCTTTTCGTCGTCGATAAGGAGGGCAAGTTCGCTTATGTAGATATTCACGACATCGGTGATCAGCCGGACAACGAAGAATTGTTTGATGTGCTAAGGAAGTTGTAAGAGCAGTTTCTGTGTCCTCTGTGGTGATTTATTTCGTAGCGTATAATTGAACCACAGAGGACACAGAGGCAAACGATGACGCTTTCCCGCAAATGCGTTCCCTTCACTCCCTTCGAACGCGAACTTTCAAAAAGTACGATCGCGATTGTGACGGCTGGCGGGGTGCACTTGAAGGATCAGGTCCCGTTCAATATCGGCGATGAACTTGGCGATCTCGGTTATCGCGAGATCCCACCAGATGTTGATTCATCAGACCTGATGGTCTCGCATCATCATTACGATCATCGCGATGCCGACGAAGACATCAATGTCGTGTTTCCCATCGACGTGCTGCGCGATCTGCAAGCGGAGGGCTTTATTGGTGAGATTGCGAAGAAACACATCGGATATGGTTACTCCCAGCAGCTCAAAGCAATGTACGAAGGGACGGCGCGTGAAATCGCCAACGACATCGATAAGACTTCGCGCGCCGACGCGGTGGTGTTGACCGGTGGGTGTCCGAGTGTGTGCCACCGCACGATCGCGGTGGTCCAACGTGAAATCGAAATGAAAGGCATTCCGACGGTGCTCATCACCGTCAGTCCTGAAGTATCAGCGCAAATGCGTCCCCCCCGCGCGCTTTATCCAAAGGGCTTTAAGATTGGAAACAGTGTCGGACGTCCGGGAATGCGCGACTTGCAGAAGAAGGTCTTGCGCGATGCGCTAAACCTGCTTACCCAGGACACGCGACCCGGCGACTTCGTCACGATCGAATACCCGGAATATGGCGAGCAATACGAGCCGCCACGAGTGAAGAAGATCGGTCAGTAGACTGTGATTCACACCTCGCTTCATCGAGCTGATGTCGGAAGCCAAATTGAATCCACAGCCGTTTCAACGGCTTCTCAATCAAAACCGTTAAAAACGGCTACGGGATGGTGGCTTTCCCACTTTCACCTCGCTGAAGCGAGGTGTGAATGAGATGGGTTGAGCGAGGATCTCAATTCAAGCAACAGAACCTTGGGGCTACACCAGGAACCTGTGGTGTTCTTGCGCTGCGCTCACTTCCGGCGCAGGATCACCGGCAGCCTCGCGGTAAATGACGGGGCCCGGCGCGTCAATTTCTTGCTAAGGTCAACCGTCAGCATTCCCTGCATCGCAATGTGCATACTCGGATTTCGCGTCAGCAACCGGTCGATTTCCTTCTTTGGCCAGGCGATGAAGCGAGTCGGCTCGATGGCGCGGACGGTCGCAGTCGCCACGCCGCCGCTAATGAAACTCAGTTCACCAATGAAGTGACCGTCCTGCAGCTCAGCCTTTTTTTCGCCTTTTACTTCGACGGCGAGCAAGCCGTTGTAAATCATCATCACTTCATCGAGCTTCTGTCCTTCAGTGGTCACGACTTCGCCGGGTGCGACCTGTCGCCACTCGGCGATCCGCATTAGCTTCATGAACTCGAAGGGCGCGAATTTTTTGAACAGTGTTTCGTGCAGCTCTTTCTCTTCTTCGGTGAAGTGAATGCCGGTACGTTCTTTGATGATGATGGCGATCTGAACAATGTTGATGATGGCGAACACGACGTTCCACCAGATGGGCTGCCATAAAGGCCCTTTTGGGGGGACGATGGTGAGGAACGCGATGCCCGCGAAGCATGAAAGAATCGTGAGGAAGCGCAGCCAGAGAATGTCTCGCAGAAGATACGCGACCATCGTCAGGATGGACGCGAAATGCCCCGACGCAACCCCGATGAAATGTATGTAATCCATTGAGGGATGAACTGACCGTTCCACGCAGGCGTGAACTGAAGCATCTTGCCATTCCCGATCTTGCGGCGCAAGCAACTTTTGGAATTCGGAAATCCGCCGCTTTTCCGAAAAGTCGCAAACCGCGAAGCGGTTGAATTAAATAGCCGTGCAGCGCCCACGGTGAGAGCATGTACGTTTGATCTGACCCTGAAAGGGTCAAACATTATGGCTTGGAACATTCGACCCTTTCAGGGTCGCTCGTGATCTGGTTTTAGATCCGGTGGCGTTGCCACCGGCTACTCAATTTGTTCGCTTCGCGAACCCGGTGAAGCGACTCCTTGGGCAGGGCAAAAATCTTCTTTCCGCTTCCGCGCAATCTCATCTAGTATGTACGCCGCTCGCGAAAACCCTTGCTTATGAACCTCCGTATCGCTGCGCGGTTAACCTTAATCTCCATACTCGCTCTGATTGCTTTCGCGCTTCCCTTTCGCAGCGGCGCACAACAAACCAATCGAGCGACTTGCGACTTTCCATTACCGCGACCGAGTGAAGTGCGCGGAGATGACTTCGAAAAGCTCCTGTACGCGTTTCTCGAAAAGCGTTGCTATCAGAACTGGGTGACTGATCGAGAAATTCGCAATACCGGGCCAGTGATCGCCGGAGTTTCATTCGGCACGCACAACGCGGTGAAGATTTTCTATTCGCCCGAGGCCTGGGATTGGCTCAAGACCAGAAATCGCGTTGGTTCGATCGCAGACGGCGCGGTCATCGTCAAAGAGATGTTCCGCGATCCGGCGAAGCAGGATGCGAAGCTGACCGGCTGGACAGTGATGGTCAAGGACAGCAAGGGCTCATTCGATGGCTGGTACTGGTCCTATCATTCGACGTCTTATCCGCCGAGCACTGGCGACATCGATTATCGCGACTCGGGTTTTGGCATGTACTGCTTGCGCTGTCACGCGTCGGCAGAAAAGGAATTAACTTTCATCAATCTCCGGAACGCGGAGAGCGATCCGATCACCTTTCGTATTCTCTCGCCACCCGCGATTCCCGGGGCCGTCATGCGATCGGCGAAGGACGAACACGAGCAGATTGCCGAGACGACACCGTTCGCCGTCAACCAATTCGCGAAACCGCGACAAACGCCGGATCCGAACTTCCTGAAATTATTCGACGGTTTGTCAGTCATTTCGTCGTCACACGTCAAACGTTTTCCAGGTGAGTCGCTCGACCAGGTGCTTTCAAATGCAGGTGGGCCGAAAGGATTTCTGACGTCGAGCCAGTGCCTCGGTTGCCACGGCGCGTCGGGCGAAAACATGTCCTTGCAATACGGCGCGCTCGGAAACAAGCCGATTAACCTTTCGGAGTACACCGAGTGGCGTGCGTCTTTGATGGGACTGGCCGGGCGCGATCCGATCTTTCACGCACAGCTCGAATCGGAAAAGGCTCTGTATCCATCGCAGAACGCGTTTTTTGACAACACCTGCTATCGTTGTCACGGCGTGATGGGGCAACGGCAGGTGGAAGCAGACACCGGTCAGCCGTTTAAGCACAGTATGGTTTATGCGCTGCCGCACGAGCCAGACGGAAAGTACGGTGCGCTCGCGCGCGATGGCGTTTCGTGCACAGCATGCCATCGGATTTCAAAAGATGAACTCGGCACGCCCGCGACTTTCACCGGGAAGTTCAAAGTCGATCCGCCTGATGTCACTAACGGGCCGTTTGAGAAGCCGACTGAGCTGCCGATGAAAAACGCGCTCGGCATTACGCCGCGCGAAAGCGCGCACGTGAAAATGTCAGCGCTGTGCGGCAGTTGCCACACAGTCATTCTTCCCGTGTTTGACAAGCAGGGCCGGCAAGTGAAAGACAAGAACGGCAAGCCGAAAGAGTTTCACGAGCAGATGACTTATCCGGAATGGCAGAACAGCGTCTATCAGAACGAGCGCGAGCCGATCGATCGCGCGCAGGCGCGCACCTGTCAGGATTGCCACATGTCGACGAAGCTCGGCGATCTGAATCTGGCGTTTCGCATTGCGAACATCGAAGACGACACTTATCCATTCACTGACGGTCGCGCTGCAAACAAAGACATTCGCTTGCAGGTGCGCGACAAGTACGCGCGACACACGCTGGTGGCGCTGAATCAGTTCGGGCAGATGATGTTTCAACAGTTTCCGGACATCCTCGGCATTCGCACGTCAGATTACATGTTCAGCGATGGCGTGCTTGGTTTGATTACGGCGCAGCGATCAAGCACTGAGATGGCGCGCCAACAGACCGCGAAGATTGAGGTCGGTTCGTTGAAGCGCGACGATCAATTTGTCGAAGCTAAGGTGCGAATCGAGAACCTCGCCGGCCATAGCTTTCCCTCGGGCGTCGCATTTCGCCGCGCGTTTGTTACGTTTGAAGCACTGGATGACAAAGGTAATGTTGTCTGGGCATCAGGCAGAACCAATAGCGTCGGCGCGATTGTGAAGGGAACGACTGACGAGGTTCTGCCGACGGAATTCTTCTTCGATCCGGTCACACGTCAGCAGGTTTATCAACTGCACCATCAAATCATCAATGACGAATCGCAAGTGCAGATTTACGAAGAGGTGATTGCTGACACTGAAGGAAAGATCACGACGAGTTTCGTCGGATTGGCTGAGCCGCTGAAGAACAACCGCTTGCTACCGAAGGGATGGCGCCGCGATGGCCCACTCGCGGATTTCACAGGACCGCATGGTGATGCAGAAAAAGATCCCGATTATGACGGCAAGTCACGCGCGTCCGGCGCTGATAATCTCATCTATAGAATTCCGCTCAACGAGCGCACGCGCGCAATCGTCGCAGTGCGCGTGACGCTAAATTATCAGTCGATTCCGCCGTACTACTTGAAACAACGGTTCACAATTGGGCAAGGCCAAGAGACGCAGAGGCTCGCATATCTCACCAGCCACCTGACGTTGGAGGGTTCGCCTGTTGAAGGTTGGAAGTTGCCGCTGGTGTGTACTGGTCGCCGTTTGGCGTCAACTAATAACACCGAAGACGACAGGAGTTTGTGCGGAAAGCGTTAGCGTGGTACGCGCATCCTGCGCGTGATTACACGGGCGGGACGCCCGTGCCACGAGGCAAGCCAAATCAATGTGCTGATTCAAGCCCCGGATTGTTCGACGCGTCAAACACCATCAATCGCTTCGCGAGATCGGGAGGTACTGATCCGACGAGACGATTGTTGTCGAGGCGCAGCACCTGAAGAGACGGAGTGGTTGCGAAACTCTTTGGGATTGACCCAGTGAGTTGGTTCCGATTCAGTCGCAGGTCCGTCAGCTTCTTCAACATGCCGAACTCTTCCGGAATGGGCCCGGACAGATGGTTGTTGGCCATCAGCACCGCGCGCAGCTTCGGACTCAATGTTCTGGGAAGCTTTCCCGACAAGTCGTTGTTGTGAACAAAGAATTCTTCCAACGATGGCTGAGCAAGTAGTTGCGCGGGTAGCTCGCCGGAAATCCGATTGTCTTCAGCGCGAAAGATCTTCAACTTAGGCGTATTCCAGTTTGTCGGCAGCGGCCCGGACATGTCGTTGGCATGCAGGTCGAGGTACTCAAGTTCGGGCAGAGTGGCAACAGAAGCCGGCAGACGTCCCGTCACCTTGTTACCTTTAATCCAGAGGTTCCGGAGCGCGCGGCATTGACCCAATCCATCGGGAAGCTGACTAGTAATTTTGTTGAATGACAGATGCAGCGTGTGGAGTCGTTCCAGACGACAGACGGCGGCAGACAGCGGACCGGTCAGATTGTTGTCGTAAATCGTCAGCTGCACCACGTATCCCTCACTGTCAGTTGTGACGCCATGCCACTCGCCGACGGGGCGAGCACTTCCCCAAAAGTCACGTTCAATCCAATCTGGTCCGCCGAGCGCGTTGTAGAACTCGGTCAACGCCTTGCGCTCGCGCTCGCGTACCGCGGGATCGCGCGGTTCGGGCAGCGGCTTCGCGTTAGTGGACTCCTGCGCGAACGTGTGTGTGCTGCAAAGAGCGAGCAACAACACTGCAAATAATAATGAACGGTTCGCAATTGAGCGGGTGTGTGAATGAGCGAGTGACATGTGACCTCCTGCGCGAACTCTGGAGATTTGCGCGCGCAGTATAGCTGAAAAAAGTAGTCCTCTCAGAGGATAAATCGGTGCAGGGGAAAAGGCATACGCGGCCCGTTAGTCGAGGTATAATCCGCCCAAATAGATTCTTATGCTCGACGGTTGGGCATAATACGTAGTTGGGTGTCTTTAAATGAGGTTCGTATGAAGTCTAAAACTTGTTGCATCGTCCTGTTGATTTTTGGTTGCCTGACCTCTGCGCTCGGCCAGGACATCAAGTTGGAAGCGTTGAGCGGTCTTCCAATCTTAAAGCTCAGGTCTGTTGCTGTCTTGTCCGATTACGAACTGGTGGGCTGGTCAGGCAAGCATGAGTTCTTTGAGCTTTCTAAAGAGTTCTTGAGGGCTGGCACGGAGCGTGACTTCAAGCGCTTTCTTTCTGACCGTAATCCAGTTGTGAGGGCGATGGGATTATTGTGTTTAGCGCAAACTGATTTCGATAAGAATTTCTTGACATTACTCTCTCACACAAAAGACAAAGAGGAAGTTACTCTCGCACATGGTTGTGTAATATCAAGAATCACCGTCGGCGAGTTTGCAAATCGTCTTTTGGCAAACCCGTATTTTCTCGAACCAAAAGGCCGGAAGCCTGCGATGCAACCGCCGCCCAACAAACCGTTGGACGCGAGGCTCGATAACTTTTTTCTCAACTAGCTTTGTTAATTCTAACGGGTTCGTGCTGGCGCTCGCCCGCGTCAACTAAGACGTTCGGCGCTCATTGAAGGGAGGACTTGATGGCACTCTTTGACAGCCGAGGCATCGATCACGTTGGCATTCGTTATCGCGATCTGCCGCGCGCGGTCGCTTGGTTTCGCGACGTCCTAGGTCTGCGGATTGAGCACGAAGCGCCGACCATGGCGTTTGTCCGCGTCGGGGATGATGGCTCGCAGTTGGCACTATTTCAAGCCGTAGGAGAGGAGCCGCTGCGCCAGCCCCATCACGTGGCGCTGCGTGTTCCCGATCCGGCCGCCGCTGAGGCCGCGCTTCGCGCAGCAGGAATTCCCCTTCGGCGCTTCGGTCCGAATCTGGGCTTCGAGGATCCGGAAGGCACCGTCTTCCACTTTATGCCGGCACGATAGGTGCTGAGCTAACGGCGCTGTTGGGCGCATAATGGACTCGCAATCCAACAACTTGTTGGACGGGCGCCACTCATTGCCGATTTCCAATTGCCGATTGTCGATTTGATTCGCGCCGCTCGATCAACTCTGACGTTCGCCCTTTCGTAATGACTAACTCTGACACCATGTCCTTGGAGAGCGTTTCCTCACATCATTTGGGGAAATTGCTTCTACGGCAGACGGGCGCGACGAGGTTGCGGACGACGGTTTGGTTGCTGGCTGCCCTCTTCTTCTTCGGACTCGGTGTCGTTGTTCTATTCACCGAACTATGGGAACTCGGGATCGCGCTCATTGCTGTTGGTCTTTTGTACGTGTTCGTGGTCCTCTTTGGTCGACTTAAGTCGATCGAGTGTTACGAAAATGGTCTTATCGTGCGGAAACCATTCAAATCGTACACGGTGCTGCACAAAGATGTTGCGGCGGTCCAATTCCTGGCGGTAAGGAAATACTGCCGAGGCCTTTACCAGGGAACCATTTCGCACTTCATTATCATGCCAATGCTCGATAAGACCGTGACCGTACGGATCCATGGTTCTCAAAAGGATAGCGAACGCGTCTGGGCAATTGTGGAGACTGTACTCACGCGCAATCCCGACGCGCGACTTGAAGAATTGCAGTGATGAGTGATGAGTAAAGGGTGAAATCGCCGCCCGGTCAACTCTGACGTTCGGTTGCTGTGCCGTCTCCTACGATGACCAAAACTCGAAAGCTAATCGGGTTGGTGCTTCTTGGCGTGCTTGTTGTCGGCGCGGGTTCCTTTGCGGCCTACGCCCTCGTGCTTGGTTTCACGGAGGATCTTTACTTCAAACGGTGGAGTGTTGCCCACGTGTTGTTTACGCCGTCGTTCATCGAAAACCTTCCAAAGCCGCAAATAGTTGGCGATGTTGTCTACTACCACAGTTGCGGAGATGGCCCGAAACCTCCCGCCGAGGGACTCTCGTTTGAAACTACGGCTTCGAAAGATCAAATCCTTGCCCAGTTCGATTACTATCTGACGAATAGTGGTTATTCTAAGAACATCGGACCATCCGACTTTCTTGACTACCAATATTCAAAGGGTACTACCAAGTTCTATTTCTCCGTGCAATCGGGCGACGCTGGCAAAAATGTTGTTGTAGCTCAAGAATGCTACTTCTGAAGATGCTCTGAAATGGAACGCAATCGAACAACTCTTTCGACCGAAGCGGCGGAAGGTGTGAAAGCAGTGATGAGTAATGAGTATGAGTGAAATCGCCCGGCCCGGTAAACTCTGATTTTTGTGCGCCTTCTTGAATCCTGGAGGTGTTGGATATGAGGAAACAAATGGCGACGTATTTCGGCGGCTGCCTTTTCCTTGCTGTTCTCCTTTCACCGTTACCTGCCCACGCGCAAGGAACTGCACCGCAAGATGACTCCAAAGTAAGGCCTCCCGTAACTACGGCCGACTTACAAATCGTGACGCGCGCGCTTGAAATACTTGACTCTCCAGCGAAATGGAATCGCGCCGACAATCGCATCTGTCCCGCGGAAGCAAAAACCGCCAGCTTGTATTGCGCGTTGCAAATGGCCACCGTTGCCGTGGGCGGCAAAGCTGAACATCGTGGCGCCGCTCTCCAGGAAGCGCGGTTCGTGATCGATGAAATCGCGGCCGACCGCAATTATGAACACCGGCTAATGAACTACAACAATGATCCCACGACGACGTTCGCCGATGTCCAGGAAGTGCTTCGCATTACACAGAGTCTCATCAAGTTGAGGCTGAAAGCGAACGGCATCAAATAATCAGGCCCGCGAAGTCATTGCCGATTTCCGATTGCCAATTGTCAATTTGATGCCCGGTCGACTCTGACGTTGGGGCCGGGTACAAAGGAGAAGAAGTCGAAGGATGTTTAGAATACCCGCTCGGATCCCCATGATCGTCACCCTCTGTTTGGCTGTGTTGCAGTCACTGCAGGGGGACCGAAGTGCCGAGTGTGGAGACCGTCAAACGATTAATTCTCAAGCGTTCGCGCGATTTATCAGCTTTAACCGTCAGCTCCTGCTCGAATCGACCTCCGAAACTTCGGCTAACGTCAGCATCGGTGATTTGAATGGAGACGGCAATCTTGACATCTTGCTAGTCAAAGGCCGGCATTGGCCTCTTATCAGCCGAGTCCTTCTTGGCGATGGCAAA
>DASYPX010000187.1:0-3612 GCA_036006125.1 Pyrinomonadaceae bacterium
TGAAGAGCTTTAGTTGGTTTTCATCTTGCAAGAGACTCACACCAAGCTTTGCTTCAGCGAATTGTGAAGTGTGCCGACGGAGCTTGTCAGGATCGCTGCCATATTCGCGCGCCATGCGCCGTTGCACTGCGAGACCGATGTTCCGCACTTCAAACCGATCCCATTCGCGCGATTCCTTTCCGGGCATTTCGAAAAGCATGTGGCCTGATGCCAGCTTACGCAGAGTTCGTGCGCTCGTCCGATGGCCGGGATCAGTTGCCATCTTTTTCTCTTCCGCCAAGGTTAATTTCAATAACTCGGGCTTGACCGGACGAAAACCGAGCTTACGGTAAAACCAGAAGGCGCCCGACTCGATGCCTTCTTCATTCTCATGTCCAACTTGATACGGATCGATGGAAAAGACGGTGACTCCCAGCAGTTGCCGCATCAGGCGCAGGATGCGTGCATAGAGCCACGCCGTTTCGCCCTCGCGAAACGTGTAATACAGGTTGAATCCGCTTTCCATCCGTTCGAACAGCGAAAGTCCTTCAAAGTAGGCCACCGGCACACTGTTCTTGAAGATGATTGCCGCATGATAAGCGCGCAACGGCAGGCGATGCTCAGGTGGAACACCAGCGACGAAAGCTTCGGTTCCGCGACCCAAATCCGCCTTCACCACTCGTGGAGAATCGCCATAAGTGAACCCGTGCAGCTCGCGATATCGGACCGCGGAAGTTTCGCGCGCGAGATCGAGCGCCTTCTCACCTTCCGCGCGGGATAATTTTTTTACGGGAATCGCCGGCGAGTTGAGTTCATTTACCAGCGAGACGTCGCGTCGCTTGATCAGCGGCTCATCGTGGAAGAAAGTTTTGCGCGCCGGCAGCCTCATGCCTGTGCGCGAGGACCGCCAGCCAAACTGCCAGGTCACATGAAGCTTCAGCGCATCGTAGAGTTCAGCTTTTTGGCGATCACTGAGCGGCAGTGACTCGAATCTTTCGATGAGCCAAATCACTTCATTAGTGCGGCCCCGCGCCGAGTCCAACCATTCTCGATACGGGACGTGTGCCTCGACCATCGCATCTTCTTCGAGCAACGGCAGAAATCGGCGCATCGTCGCGCCGAACTGATCTTCGCTGTCGAACCAATCCCAATCAATTGTTACCTGGTTGGGAAATTTCGACACAAGCCAGCGCACCAACACATAACTGAAGTTGCTCGTGACGTTTGTGCCCGCGATTCCGGAAACTTCGGGAGCGTCGAGCGGCGAGAGATCGACTTCTGCATCATTGAGTCGAGCAACGCGCCGTTCAAACTGCTTTAGGATTATTTCAGCTTGGCGCAGAACGCGCTGGTCGGGCGGGTAGGCACGAATCAAAAGCAGTGCCTCGTGGAGCCTAATCAAATCGTCGGCCGCAGTCAGTGTGCCGAGCCGGATGGCGCGGATTGCCGAAAGGATTTTCGCATCGCGCTCACCCAAGCGGCGTTTCGTATCTACGAGTCGGTTGAGCGCAGAAATGTGATCAGTTGTGACCATTGCCAAAACCGCAAGGCGGTTTCATAACAAAGCCCAGGGTTGCTGCGCAGCAGCTACCCTGGGACTGTAATCAAAATTCCGGCTCGCAACCCTGACCGGGTTGCCGAATAAAACCGTTGACCGATCCCCAGGGTTGCCGCTGCGCGTCAACCCTGGGCTGCGTTGCGATAACCGCTTCGCGGCAGTTACAGATGCTTGCGCATGAACGTGGCGATCTTCCACGCGTCGATCGCTTTCCACGGAAGTTCCGCGGTTGTGTAGTGACCACACGGTAGCCAGACCACGTCGAGATCGATTCCGAGCCGTCGCACTTCATCAATAACCGCGCGTGACAGATCGACGGGAAACGTCAGGTCGTATTTCGCGGCAATGAACCGCATCGGTCGTGGCTTCATTGTCAACAAGCGTGGAATGAAGGGAAAGGGACTAATTGGTCGCCAGAACTCGCGCAACTCCGCAAGCGTCAACACTGGTTCGATTCCTTGCCGCACGTGGTGAGTCGAGATACCTTGCCAAACGACGTCGGCGAAGTAACCCGACACGTGATTGAACACACCGACATTGAGGTCAGGTTCGTGGGCAAACGTCAGGAACGCGGTGCACGAACCGATACTCGTGCCCAGCACACCGACGCGCTCGAACCCTTGTTGTTTGAGCCACCTCACTGCGGCGCGCGCGTCGAGAACCGCTTGACGCATCGATTGAATGGTGCGGCCGATGTTTGAACTCACGAGAGGTTCGGCGCGCTCAAGCTCCGCCGGCCGCCGCTCTTCGTGATACGGCAGCGTCAGACGCAGCGCGGTCATCCCGAGTCCGTTGAAAATGCGGCAAGCTTCCACGTGGCTGTCGGGCTGCGCGTTCCATTGTGGCAGGACAAGCACGGCGGCGCGCGGTTTGTTCTTTCGTTCGCGCTGCGGCCGAAAAAGCCTGGCTCGCGCGACGTTGTTTTCGGGCGAAGGCGTGTGAACGGCACTGGTCCACGTGAGCACACCGGCGAAACCCGAAGGTGGGGGAGGGTGAACTTCATCGAGTTTGTAATCCAAGATCGCCGGCAGCTCGTAGAACTCGTCACTCTCCGCCATTGCCTGAACCGAATGTCGCGATAAAACCTCGCGCGGATCGTCGCCGTTGACATGATCGACGATGTGCTCTAGTCCCCACGCAAATGGCCGCACAACGCGGTTGTTGTCGCGTTTTGTGTGCGCTATTTCACGCGCCCGCATCCATTTTCCAAACAAATCTGTCACGGTTTTCTAACGCCCGAAAAGTTCTTGCACAATCGAGTCAGTCATCCTAAAGTTCACTCCAAGCAAAATCAAGTAACCCCCGTTTCCTTGTTCCGAATGCTTGCTGCGCGCGCACGTTGTGTTTGACGCGGCAAGTGCCTGCGTTGTTTACACGACGGAGAGGTTTGATGTCACGGACTCGTTGTCTCACTGCCGTTCTGGCGATGTTCTTACTGGCGCTTTTGGCGTTCAGTGCCTGTCTGCCACAGAGTCCGACGGAATCCGGCGGAGGGGTCAACATCACCGTGTATGGATTTTCAGTGATGAAAGAGCCGCTGGAAAAGGCCGTCTATCCAGCCTTCTCCGCGAAGTGGAAGAGCGAGCACGGCACCGATGTCCATTTCACTTCGTCGTTCGCCGGGTCCGAAACCATTACGAATCAGATTCTGCAAGGCGTGAAAGCGCAGGTTGGCATCTTCTCGATCGATCGCGATCCACAACGACTGAAAGAGAAGGGTTTTGTCACCGCCGACTGGCACACGCTGCCACAGAAGGGAATCGTGAACAAAACGCCATTTGTCATCATCGTGCGACGCGGAAATCCGAAAGGCATCCATGATTTCGCCGACCTCGCGAAGCCCGGCGTGAAGCTGATTCACCCGGATCCGATCAGCTCCGGCGGCGCGCAATGGTCCATCCTGGCGATCTACGGATCAGAGCTCAAAAAGTCCCAAGCAGCTTCCGGCGAAGCCGATCGCGCGCGTGCGCTGCAGACTTTGCAGGCGATTTGGAAGAACGTTTTCTCGACGCCGGCTTCGGCGCGCGAAGCGCGGACGACTTTTGAACTTGGCAATGGTGACGCGCTGATCACAT
>DASYPX010000188.1:0-5972 GCA_036006125.1 Pyrinomonadaceae bacterium
GGGTGGCTCACTGACGATCATCGCTACCGCGCTTATCGATACTGGTTCCCGCATGGACGACGTAATCTTCGAAGAGTTCAAGGGCACGGGCAATTGCGAAATCCACCTGGATCGACGCCTGAGCGACAAGCGCCTGTTCCCAGCCATCGACCTGCAACGTTCCGGCACCCGCAAGGAAGAGTTGCTGATTCCGAAGGACGACCTCAGCCGCATCTGGGTAATGCGCCGTGTGCTGAATCCGCTGTCGCCTACCGAGCAGATGGAAGTAGTGCTCGAGCGACTTGAGAAGACAAAGAGCAACGCCGAGTTCCTCGCATCAATGCAACAGTAAAAACGGTGACGGGTGTCGGGTGACAGGTGATGGGTTAGACAAAATCCTGTCACCTGGCACCTCTTACCTGACACCTAAATGCGTGTTGCCATCCTTTCATCCGAAGCGCTTCCCTTCGCCAAGACGGGCGGCCTCGCTGATGTTTCCGGCTCGTTAACCAAGGCGCTTCACAAAGAGTCAGTCGATTCCCTGCTGATCCTGCCGCTCTACGATCAGGTTGATCGAGATCTGCTCACCGGAACGTACGTTGAAGATCTCGAAGTAAATTGGCGTGGCCGCAAGGCACAAGTGCCGGTGCGAATCAGCGATGCGCTCGGCGCGCCGACTTACTTCATCGAAGCTTCGCATTATTTTTCGCGGAAGAATATCTATGGCGACACGGATGACTTCGAACGGTTCGCCTTCTTTTGTCGCGCCGCCATCGCTCTACTTCAGCGGATTGGCGACAAACCCGACATAGTTCACCTGAATGATTGGCCATGCGGATTCGCTTCGGTGGAACTTCGCGCCCGCCGCCGGAATGAACCATTTTTCAAAGACGCGCGCGTTCTCTTTTCCATTCATAATCTTGCGTACCAAGGCCAATTCGATCCGGACAATCTTTGGTGGATGGACTTCGCGGCTTACCGCGACGCTTTCATGCTGGGCAGCGCGGCTTCGGCTTTGAAAGCCGGTATCGTTGCCGCTGACGCGCTCTCAACGGTAAGTCCGACTTACGCGCGGGAAATCCAGACTTCGGAACAGGGCTATGGCCTCGAATGGCTGATGCGCGCGCGGAGCGATCGGCTGGCCGGCATCACCAACGGCGTCGATTATGACGTCTGGAATCCGGAAATTGATCCGCACATCGCGAAGAATTTTTCCGCCGAAGACATTTCCGGGAAACGCGAATGTAAGATCGATCTGCTGCGCCGCTTTAGTCTTTCTGAAGAACCTGATCGACCGATCATTGCGATCATTTCGAGGCTGGTTTCTCAGAAGGGTTATGATTTGATTCGCCAGGCGGCCGGAGGCATTCTCGATACCGGCGCGTTCTTTATCGCACTCGGGGCGGGCGCGCGTGAGTACGAAGACTTTCTGCAGAGCTGGCACGAGGCGGCGCCGCAGCGTGTCGGTGTTTACAAAGGTTATGCAGGTGAACCGCTCGCGCACCAGATTGAAGCAGGCGCTGACATGTTTCTGATGCCTTCGCTGTACGAACCTTGCGGTCTAAATCAAATGTACAGCATGCGTTATGGCACGGTTCCGATCGTGCGCGCGACCGGCGGGCTCGACGATACGGTGCAGAATTTTAATGAAAATACCAGTGCGGGAAACGGGTTCAAATTCGGTCCGTACGGGGCCGCGGCTATGCTTGAAAAAATCCGCGAAGGGCTTTACTTTTATAACAAGCCGGAAGCGTGGTTGAAGATTCAGCGTAACGGAATGGTCGCAGACAATTCCTGGTCCGCCGCAGCCAAGAAATACATTCAGCTTTACGAATCGATGCTCAAATGATGCGGCAACGCGAGTGTCGATTCCGACGAAAAGAGACAGTTTTAAGGAGCCTAAGTAATGAGCGAGAACGTAAGAGAAGTTAGTGATGCCAGTTTTGAGAATGATGTTTTGAACAGTGACCGGCCGGTGCTGGTCGATTTTTGGGCGGCGTGGTGCGCGCCGTGCCGCATGCTCGCGCCAACCGTCGAAGCCGTCGCGGACAAGTACGCCGCCACGGCCAGCGTCGTGAAATTGAATGTGGATGACAATCCCTCAGTTTCGCAGCGCTATGGCATCAAGGGCATTCCGACCCTGATTCTGTTTAAGAACGGTCGCGAAGAAGAGCGCGTTGTCGGAGCAACTTCCGAAGGCGCAATTTCGCGCATGCTGGACAAGCACATCAGCACCGCCACCGCAGCATAAGTTTTAAGAAGGTTTCGGGCGCGGCTTAGTTTGTTGATGCAGCAAGCCGCGCCTGTTTTGTGTCCGGAACACAAAGGACTGAGTAATGAGGACTGGGGACTTAGATAGGTTCGTTCTGACGTCTGACATCTGTTTTTCTCAGTCCTCAGTACTCAGTACTTCTAACTAACGATGGTTATCGCAGTCATCGGCGCCCAGTGGGGTGATGAAGGCAAAGGGAAGATCGTCGATCTTCTTGCCGAACGGTTCGACATTGTTGTCCGCTACCAGGGCGGACACAACGCCGGCCATTCAGTGCAAGTCGGCGAGGATTCTTTCGTGCTACACCTTTTGCCGTCAGGCATCGTGCACGAAGGCAAGACCTGCGTGCTGGGCAACGGCATGGTGATCGATCCTAAAGCGTTCTTCGAAGAAGCCGATCGACTCTCAGCCCAGGGCATTCACGTCACTCCGGAACGCGTGAAAGTCAGTTCGCGCGCGCACTTGATCCTTCCCTACCATCGTGCACTCGATCACACGAGCGAGGAACGGTTGGGGAACGAGAAAGTCGGCACCACTCTTCGCGGTATCGGCCCGGCGTATGAAGACAAAGCCGGACGGCGCGGCCTGCGCGTTGCGGATGCGCTGGTGCCGGAAGTTTTACGTTCGCGCATCGAACGAAATCTTGAAGATGCGAATCGCATAATTGAAGCGTACGGCGGCGAGCCACTGGATGCTGACCAGATCATTGTCGAGACGTCCTTGCTCGTCGAGCGTCTCGCCCCGTTTGTCGCTGACACGAGCCATTTTCTCAATCAAGCCGCGGCGGCACGTCGCACAATTTTGCTGGAAGGAGCGCAGGCGACACTGCTTGATGTCGATCATGGCACCTATCCGTTTGTGACTTCCTCGAGCACGACCGTGGGTGGCGCGTGCGTCGGCACTGGTCTCGCGCCGAAGCACATTACAGGCGTGCTCGGCATCGTGCGCACGTACACGACCCGCGTCGGCGAAGGTCCATTTCCGACTGAGATGCTTGAGGGCGAAGCTGAACTCGGCCAACTGATTCGTGAACGCGGCCGGGAGTACGGCGCTTCGACGGGACGGCCGCGTCGTTGCGGTTGGTTCGACGCCTTTGCTACGCGCTACGCGGCGGAGATTAACGGCTTTAGCTCAGTGGCGCTGACGAAACTCGATGTGCTTGATGCGCTGGAAGAAATCAAAGTCTGCGTGGGTTACGAACTGAATGGAAAGAAGTGCGAGTCGCTTCCTTCCGTCTCGCATGAACTGCGACGCGTGAAGCCGATCTACGAGACGCTGCCGGGTTGGCAGACCGCGACGGTCGGAATGACGGACTTGAGCGATCTGCCTCGCGCCGCGCGTGAGTACGTCAACTTTCTTTCAAATCAGATTGGAGCCCAGATTGGACTGATCTCGACCGGTCCTGAACGATCGCAAACGATTGTGGTGCGTGAGTCGGCGTTGGCGGAGTGGCTGCGCTGAAAAGACGTGCTTTGATCTTTGTGCTTTGTCCTTAGTCCTCTGCGTAAACGTTTGCGCAAACGCACTGGAACGCGTCGCCAAGACATCAAAGTACAAAGCACTAAGCACAAAGTACGAGTCGTTAACTTGAAACTCGAAACTTGAAACCTTAAACTCAGTTTCATTCGTGGGCCGATAGCTCAGTTGGTAGAGCAACTGGCTTTTAACCAGTGGGTCGCAGGTTCGAGTCCTGCTCGGCTCACCACAAGAATGAAGAAGCGGCTGATATTGCGTCAGCCGTTTTTCGATTTAACGTAAAACTTCCCTCCGCAACGTTAATCCATTATCCTCGGCGACGCATGGAGATGATTGCGTCCAATTGGCGAAAAGTAGTTCTGGTCATCGCCGGCTGGACGCTGTTCGCGTTCATCTGCGCGACACAAGCGTATCTGAACTACGCCCATTCGAGCCGGCCGCTTCCCTACTCACGAGCAATTTCGGGATGGCTGTTATGCGCGTATCTTTGGGCCGGCCTAACGCCGCTCGTTTTTTTGTTCGCGAAGCGTTTTCCCATTGCGCATGAACGCCCGGCGAGATCTGTAACCCTGCACGTACTCTTCGCGTTATTCATCGCAACGTTGCAACTCGCGGCGTATGTCTTCGCCGATAGGTTGCTGCTGGCGGATCCGGCCAGACCTTTTGCGCCGTGGCAACAATTCCGCGGACTCGTGCTCACTGGATTTCACATAAACCTTTTAATCTACCTGATGCTGGTCGGGTTTTACGAGGCCTTTGATTATCACCGCCGCTATCGCGAGCGTGAACGCCGGGCAGCGCAGCTTGAAATCGAAGCGGCCAAACTCGAAACCCAATTGACGCGTGCGCAACTCGACGCTTTGCGCATGCAAATGCACCCGCATTTTCTCTTCAACACGCTCAATAGCGTCTCTGTCCTGATGCAGGAAGACGTCACGCTCGCAAACGAAATGCTGCTGCGACTGAGTGAATTGCTGCGGCTGACGCTGAACCAAAATCAAAACCAGGAAGTGACGCTGCAACAGGAGCTGGATTTCCTGCGACTGTATCTCGAAATAGAACGGATTCGTTTTCAGGATCGTTTGAAAGTCAGGATTGAGGCGGCCCCGGATACGCTCGAGGCGCGCGTGCCGAACTTAATCCTGCAGCCGTTGGTGGAAAACGCGATCCGCCACGCCGTCGCCCCGCGCGCTGCCGAAACATTGGTAATCGTCAGTTCAGCACGAGACAACGGCAAGCTGCGCCTGCAAGTCAGTGACAATGGCGATGGTGTTAGTGCTGCGACTAAGACGACAAACGGCATCGGTCTCGCAAATACTCGATCCAGATTGGAAAAACTTTACGGCAAGAATCAAACGTTGGAGCTTCGCGAGGTAAATGCCGGCGGAGTGCAGGTCTCACTAACAATTCCTTTTCGGATTAAGGGAATTTACACATGACTGAAATCCGCGCGCTCATAGTTGACGACGAGTTATTGGCACGTCGCGGCATTCGCAATCAGCTAAAACACGCGCCGGATGTCACTGTGATAGGCGAGGCCAGTAACGGCCAGGAAGCGCTCGCAGCCATTCGAGAAAAGAAACCCGACCTGGTCTTTCTCGACGTGCAGATGCCGCTCCTTGATGGTTTCGGTGTAATCGAAAGGCTAGATAAGCACCTGCCCGCGGCGATTGTCTTTGTCACCGCCTTTGACGAACATGCGATTCGCGCTTTCGAAGTCAACGCTCTTGATTACCTGCTTAAGCCAATTGACCCGCGCCGGTTTCAAAAAACTTTGGAGCGAGTCCGCTCGCAGTTAATGAATGCACGCACCGCTGGCCACGATGTCAGGACCCTGGCGCTGCTGAACGAATTAAAATCTCAACGGGAATACTTGCAGCGTATTCCGCTAAAACAGAACGGCAGAATCTCTTTCCTCAATGTATCGGAAATTGAATGGATCAACGCCCAGGGCAACTACGTCGAAGTGCACACCCGAAGCGCGCAGCACCTCTTGCGCGACACCATGGACGGCATTGAGAGCAAACTTGACCCGGCAAAGTTCGTACGGTTGCGACGCTCAATTATTGCTCGCATCGATCAGATCAAGTCGCTGCATCCTCTCACAAAGGGTGAATTCGAAGTCATCCTAACGCGCGGTCAGCAACTGCGCTCAAGCCGGCGATATCGTCGGAATCTCGACGTGCTGCTGAAGAACTAACCGCTTCTCACGGAAAAGTAACCACAAATCACAGAAGTCTTGTAC
>DASYPX010000189.1:0-3889 GCA_036006125.1 Pyrinomonadaceae bacterium
CACTTCAATTTGCCGCTGCTCGATTAGATTCAGCGAGCGCCGATAGACTGAGGGACGGCCATCTTGATCGAAACTGCCTGACGCTCCGACCGGTGTGATCAAGATAGGCTCGCGAAACATCAGATTGTTCAGCACACTCAAGTCGACCCCGGCGTGGCCATGTCCATATAGCAGCACGGTTGCCTGTTTTTTGATAAGGCCCGGTATGAAAGCGAGAACCTGGCCGGCTCCCGATGCTTCGATCAAAAAGTCGACACCTTTTCCACCGGTGTGATCCTGGACCGCTTCGACTGCGTCGCGTTCTCCGGGATCGATTGCGTGGTCAGCGCCGAGACCCAAGGCCAGGGCGCGCTTCTCTTCATTGGGCTCGCTCACCAAAAGCAATCCATCGTAGCCGAGTACGCGGCGCACGTACTGCGCGAACATCAAACCAGCCGGCCCCGCTCCGCAAATAAGCACCGAACGAACCCGCGGCGCCGTGCCGTTCAAATGATAACGAGCATTCGCGCGAGTCGCTGCATCAGTTGAGTGAATGATGCATCCCAACGGTTCCGCCAATGCGGCTTCAGTCATATTTAGTTCGCTGCGAATAGGAATCGCGTTCACTGCCGGCACCACGATGAACTCGGCCAGTCCGCCGGGCAGTCCGGTGATGCCGTGTTCCGCGTAAAACTCGCATTGATGCGAATCGCCGGTGCGACAGTATTCGCAGCGTGGGTTGCGCTGCAGACTCACGCAATTGAGACCCTGGTCCACCACGACTCGATCGCCGGATTTCAAGTCATGAACTTCGCTGCCGGCCTCTTCGACGTACCCGCTGATCTCGTGTCCCAGGGTTTGGGGCTGAACTTCAAGAGGGATGGGTTGTCCATATTCATCCGTGTTGTAATTCGCGTCGCCCGCGAAAATGTGCGCGTCGGTGCCACAAAGACCAACGGCACCGACTCGTACCAGGACCTCGTGAGGAGCCACCCGCGGAAAAGGCACATCACGCACTTCAAGATGCCGGACGCTAGAGAGGACGCTGGCACGCATCGTGGTGAACGACTCCGTAGAGATTGCGCTTTTCGAAATATCCAATGAGGTGCTCAAACTATTTTCCCCTGGCTCGTTGAAAGTTCTGCGTCAAGGTCACTTGTGTCGAGGCGGGCGCTGTCACGCAATTCGGCAAAGCGTCGCATGGTTTCGCGCACTCCAACTTCGAGTGGAGTTGAAGGCAAGTCGCTTATGACCTGCTTAATGCGCCGGTCATCCAAGGCGGGCGCGATCGGTATTTCCGGTCCTCCGAAGCCGGCGAGCTCGCGAGCTGCGTTGTTATTGATGACTTCAGCGATTCTCTTCACCTCAACTGTTTCGCCGTGAAGGTTGAAGACGTGCGCACCTTCCGGCGCTCGATCCGCACAAGCTATGAATGCCGCGGCGGTGTCTTCGACGTATTGAAAGTCGGTCGCGCCGCTGAACCGAATTTGAAACGGAATGCCGAGCACCGCAGCCTTCATCGCTTTAGTTGGATCGCTGGTCAAGCCGGAGTCGCGATTAACCCCGTAAACCGTGAGCGGCCTGAGGCCGGCACTGTTCACTCCATGATCCAGAAAATAAACTCGCGCATTTCCTTCGTTCGTTCGCTTGAAGACTCCGTAATGCGTTGATGGCTCACTTGCGAACGTTTCGTCGACCGGATTGTCGGCGTCACCAGTTCCAAAAACTGCCGCCGAGCTCGCGTAAACAATTCTTTCCGCGCCGATTGATTTGGCCGCTTCGAAAATGTTGAGAGTGCCGATCACATTTACAAACGCGCCGGCCACGGGATCGGCTTTGCACGTCGGGACCTGCAAACCGGCAAGATGAATGATGCGGCGCGCACCCGAGGCTTTGAGCGCGGAACGAACGGCAGCTACATCCGTGACATCCCCGGAAACGAATTGAACGCGATCGATTTCTGCCGGCTGCATGATTGCTGCCAATCGTCGCGAGTCCTCACTGCGATCAAACACGACCGGCACGTCGCCGCGATCGGCTAATGCCTTCACAACCCACGAGCCGATGCAGCCCTGCGCGCCGGTGATGAAATAAGTTTCAGGCATCTTGGAGCGCACGCATCTTTGCGTGCGGTACGCAGGCATCCTGCCTGCCGATTAATTAGCCAGATGCGGCCAGGATGGCCGCGACCCGCCCGCAAGATGCGGGCGCTCCTAAAGCGGCGTCAAACCGCCGCATTCCAAATCTTTACATTATCAATTCGATAAAACTCGATCGCGCTCTCTGAAAAGACTCGGCGTGTATCTTTCTCGTCAAGGCCGGCCAGCAGCATCTCAAATGCGTCCAGCACTTGCTCGTAAGTCGCCGCCAACAAACAAACCGGCCAATCGCTGCCAAACATCATTCGCTTAGGTCCGAAATATTCCAGCGCCGTTTCGACATAGGGTTTCAAGTCTTCATCGTCCCAATTCGTCCAATTCGCTTCAGTAACCAACCCCGACAGTTTGCATGAAACATTCGGATGCCCAGCCAGTTGCTTTAACGCGCGCGCCCATTCGTCGATTTTTCCGCTGGCGATTGGCGGTTTGGCCATGTGATCGATCACAAAACGCAAATCCGGACACTGTGTGACGACCTTTTCAGCATGCTTCAAATGCCGCGTATGCACGAGAAGATCGTAAACCAGGCCTCTCGATCCCAACTCCCGCATTCCGCGAATCACACTCGCCCGCGTCAACCAATCATCCGCTGCTTCGCTTTCCACCAGATGGCGCACGCCTTTGAACTTCGGGTGAGCCGTGAACTCATCCAGTTGTCGCGCGACGTCGTCACTCTGCAAGTCAACCCAGCCAACGACTCCGCCGATGAATGAGTTCTCAGCCGCGAGTTCCAGAAGCCATCGGGTCTCTTCGACGCTGTTGCTCGCCTGAACCAGAATCGTCTTATCGACGCCACTGCGATTTAGGATTGGCGCGAGCATTGGCGGCAGATAGTCGCGACAGAGCAGTTCGACCTGTGGCGTCATCCAGGGATAGTCGAACTGGCCAACCTGCCAAAAATGCTGATGGCTGTCGATGATCAAGTTTTTCAAAGATCAAACTGATTTGTAGGCCGGCTCACGCGGCTTCACCGCGCGCTTGCCTTCATGATCCTGTTTCGGTTCGCCATCAAGCTCCAGTGCAAACGTCGTGATGAAATCGGGCGCCTTCCTCGGCAAGCCAGTGAGCTTGATGCGATAGTCGTCCTGTTGGAACTTCACCGGCTCGCCCGTCGCAAAGAACTTCGCTGACTGAACCTTGTTCAAGAGATTTCCAATCACCACAGTTTCGCCAGGCCAATAATGAACATGCGCGTAAAGCGTGTTGCCCTTCCGCGTAAAGCTGAGATAGTTGCCGCGGCGTGGCTGACAGGGATCAGACTGATAAATAGTTGCGCCGTTTTTTGCCATCCAATCGCCGACCTGTGAAAGGATACGCACCGACTCTTCCGGAATCGTTCCATCCGGCTTAGGTCCGATGTTCAAAAGATAGTTGCCCCCGTCCCGCGCGCAGGTGATCAGATTGCGAATCACCGTAGTCGGACTCTTCCAGTTGAAGTCCGCCGCGTGATAACCCCAGCTGTCGTTCAGCGTCATACACGATTCCCAGGGACGATTTTGCGAAGCCTCGATCCGCTGTTCAGGCGTGTCGAAGTCCTCAGGAATCTTCGAGCGATTGTTGATGATGATGTCGGGCAGAATCTTTCGCACCATCGTGTTCATTTCAACCGACTCCCAGCCCTTCGCGTCGAGCGGCCACGCTACGTCGTACCAAAGGACGTCGAGCTTCCCATAATTCGAAACAAGCTCTTTCACTTGTCCGTGGATGTAATCAACGAAACGCCTCCGCGCGGCTTCGTCCGTTTTGCATTT
>DASYPX010000190.1:0-4794 GCA_036006125.1 Pyrinomonadaceae bacterium
GAAACTCGCCAGCCGCTTGGCCTCCTGATCAGACAGCTCAACGATCCTGGCACCGATAAGGTAGTTACACCCCAATTCCGGATCGTCGAGCATTTCATATCGTCGCGGTAACACAGTCATCGCCATCGGTCCGTTCGGCAATTCCAGCCTTACGTGCAGCTCGCGACCTTCGGCCACAAGATGATATCCGCCGAGGTGAACCTGGGGCAGAAGCATCGCCAGACCCCTGGCGCTGATGTCACGCGTGTGACCTTTCATCGTGCGACTTACCTGGCTCGAGCCGTTTGAATTTGCCTTACGCAAAACTGAGATCGACAACCCGAGCTGTACGCTAAGCCGCGGCGATTGGCGGCGATCTTTCAGATAGGTGCGAACCCGGGACACTACTGAGCGGATCAGCTCTGGCATGGTTATAGAACCTTTCTGTCGGGACCGGGGCAACGCCTGTATCAGCTGGTGAGAAAGGCGACGGGGCGCGTCGACTCTTCGTATTCTAGACCCCGGATGGCATCGCGGCAATAACCTATTTGCGGGTATTCCCTGGTTTCAGATTCTTTGCGATCCTCTGCGCAGCCTTCGATTTTTCTCTGGGGCTAATGATGAAAACACAAGGAATAACCGTAGAGGAGCACGGAGGCTTTCGCGTACGGCTCAGAGAGAATCCAAATTTAGGACACTATTCTTGGGCACAATTGGTGCTCGCTGCGCCCATCGGGGTATATTGCGACATCAGTTACCAATTCGCGGGTTTTCGCAAATCAGGGAAGGAACTGTGAGAAGAGCAAAGATTCTTGCCACGCTTGGTCCATCGACGCGAGAGCCGCGCGTGATTGAAGCCATGTTGGCGGCGGGCGTGAATGGCGTACGGATCAACATGTCGCACGGAACCTACGATGAGAAAGCGGCGGACATCTCCGCTGCGCGCGCGGCGGCGGAAACGATGAACCGGCCCCTGGCAGTGCTCGTCGATCTCTCAGGTCCGAAAATTCGCACGCGGACGCTGAAGAACCAGCAACCCGTTACCCTCCAGACCAACCAACAATTCATCATCACCACCCGTCAGGTCGACGGCGACAATATGCAAGTCGCCACCAACTACGACGGGATGCCGCGCGATGTGCATGCCGGCGCGCGCATTTTGCTCGACGACGGTGCGATCGAGTTACGGGTCGAAAGGGTAACCGACACGGACATTGTCACGCGTGTGATCAATGGTGGCCAGCTCGGTGAACGAAAGGGAATCAATCTTCCCGGTGTAAAGCTACAAATCCCTTCATTGACGACAAAAGATCGGGAAGATCTGAAGTGGGCGGCCGGTCAGGGTGTCGATTATTTTGCGCTTTCGTTTGTGCGTAGCGGTAAGGATTGCGAAGAAGCGAAGCAGTTGATTCAGCAGGCTGGCAGCCAAGCGCCGCTGGTTGCCAAAATCGAAAAGGCAGAAGCGATTGATCATCTCGAAGAGATTATCGCGGCTGCTGATGGAGTAATGGTGGCGCGCGGCGACCTCGGCGTTGAGACGAGCGTCGAACTGGTGCCCGTTTACCAGAAGCGAATCATTGAACTGGCGAACGACGCCGGGAAGCTGGTGATTACCGCGACGCAAATGCTGCAATCGATGGTTGACCACCCGCGACCGACGCGCGCGGAAGCTACTGATGTCGCCAATGCAGTCTGGGACGGATCGGATTGCGTGATGCTTTCCGGCGAAACGGCAACCGGTCAGTATCCGGTTGCTGCGGTGGCGACGATGGCGCGGATCATTGAAACAGCCGAGACGCGCGAGCGGGACCGGCCCAGCATCATGTCGAAGATTGCCGGACGCCAAACTGGACGCGTCAGTCGCGCACTGTGCGAAGCCGCGGCCTTTGCTGCGGATGAAATGGCCACGCGCACGATTGCTGTATTCACTGAATCGGGATTGATGGCGCGCAGGCTTTCGGCACTGCGGCCGCGTCAACTGATCGTCGCGATGACCTCATCGCGCGCTGCTATTAATGAACTGAGTTTGATTTGGGGTGTCGACCCGGTACTCACACCGCCGTTAAAAAGCGCGGAAGAGTTGTTAAAGATCGGGGAAAAAACCTTGCTCGATGCCGGGCTGGTCGCACAGCGCGAGATGATTGTGATTATGGCGGGCCGGTTGTCAGGCCTTGGCTTGTCGAGTTCAGTCTCGCTGTATCAGATTGGCGGTGAGTTGGAAGACTCGATTCACGTTTCCACGGTTTCGGATCAAGCGAAAACGAAAAAATAGAGAGACGCTGGCTATTGCGGGCGCAGAATCTGCACCATTCGTTCAGATTCTTTTTTCTTTTGCATCTCTTTCCGCACTTCGGCTTCCGACTTCTGGGGGTCGCGCCAGTTGTCGAGGATGCCGACCTGATGCACACACTGAATCGTGCAAGTGGGCGCACACCACTTTTCGGTTTTGTACTCGCGCGCGAAGTCTTCCATCGTGTAATCCTCGAGCGGGATACCGGGATAGCCGCGCTGCTGCGAACACCAGTGAACCTTCCCGTCTTCGCAGATGTACAGATAACGCGAGCCTGAACGGCAACGCCATTCGTAAGGCTTGCCCTCCGCGATGCTGTCCTGAAACCAATTGAGCCGCGCGTGATCTTTGTTGCCGAGCTTCTTTACCTGATGAAAGATGTCTTTTTCTTTCTGCGTCAGTGGCTTCAGCGTGCCGTCTTCATCGTGAATCACGCCCACAGTAGTTGAGAATCCAAGTTCGACCGCACGCTTCGCGACCGTCAGAGCATCCTCCGGATTTTTGATGCCGCCGCCGATAACTGAATTGATGTTGATGTGAAAGTCTGCGTGCTCCGAGAGGTAGCGAAGTTTCTTATCCAGCACGCGCAGGCTCTTACGCGAGACTTCATCAGGCACAACGTTGTCGATGCTGATTTGCAGATATTCGAGTCCAGCCGCGTTCAAACGCTTGATGCGATCCGGCGTGAAGTAATAGCCGTTCGAAATTAACCCCGCGATCGCGCCGGTAGACCGAATGTGGCGGATGATGTCGTCCAATTGCGGATGCATCATGGGCTCGCCACCGGAAACCGTGATGACTGCCGTGCCGAGCTCGCCGAGCTTGTCGAGGCGTCGCTTCATCACCTCGAGCGGCACCGGCTTCGATGTCTGATCGTATTCGTTGCAATAACCGCACGCGAGATTGCACCGGCGCATCGGAATAATGTGCGCCAGCACCACGTGATTTGTGGAGAGCAACGCCTTCGAAATAAACGCTGCTTCGCGAACTTTTAGCTTGAGAAATGTGCTCTTGCGCATCCTGCGTTTCAGAAGCTTACAATCGCGTCAGAACCCGAACGGCTAGCAACGGGACCAGAAACTCGACTCAGTTGTCGAAGAATATGACTACTGGCTTTGTATCGCAAGTTGTTAATTTGCGGGTTCGCCGATTAACAATCGGCCACAAACGCGAAGGGCTTCGGTTTCCCAAAGCCCTTCTCAACTGAGTTTCTTTAAACCCGAATTAACCCTTGATGATCTTGAAGCTCGAATCGGGGTTCAGTTTGAACTGGTCGCTCGAAATCGAAGCGTTCCGTTCAACGTTAGTCAGACGGACAGTGGTTGAGTCGTCGTTCTTCTCAACCATCTTCGTCTGCACGGGCATGCCGTCGCCATCGACCCACACTTCGATGTACTTATAACTGGCGGTGCCTTTTGGTGTGACCTTGAAGTGTTGTGTCCAAACGCCGCCGCCAAGTGTCTCGTCGTGCACATCCTGGAACTCACCGAATCTTGTACGGAGCTGCGCTGCCGACATATTCATCAACGCAAGCACATCGCTGTCTCTTTCGTTCTTGATACGTCCAGTCTTGCCCTGATAGCACTGCTTCAAACGCGTCTGGCAGAGCGTGTAGTTCCCATTCAAGACTGCCAGGACTTCATGCTTCGGACGCGTCCACTCAAGTCGGACGGACGAGCTGGCGTTGCCACCTGCTCCGGGAATGTACATCACCACGCCCTGATACGAATCACTGTCGCGCAACTGAGAGTTGTACTTCGTCATGCTGATGTTCGCACGAAGCGATTTCAGGCTCCGCTTGTTCTTTTCCATCCGGCTCAGGATTGAACTGACCAGACCAGCGGTCTGTGCCTTAGCTCCACCGGCAGGCAGGAAACCCAAAGTCGAAACCAACAGGGCAAGCGACAAACAAAATGGAATGAACTTCCTCATAATAACTTTCCTCACTAAAACTAAGAGCCCATACGGGCCCTGGTTAACGCCGAAGTGTTCGCATTCTCTTGCGGGCCACTCGGCCAAATGAATCCTGAAAATTATAGGGATTGGTCAGCGTATGTCAACCTCATATCCCACGAGCTTGCCTGTGCCATCGCGGCGTTCACGAATCGCGGTGACCTGGCTGTCGGCCCGGCCTGCAACCTCTTTTGCACGCTCCTCGATTGCACTCCTATCTGCCTGATTGCCAATGACTTCAGCCGAAATAAGGACCGTCTTTTGGCGCCGGAATTCAGTGTTCTCAAACCACGATTTTGGCGTCATAAATATGAAAACCAAGATCAACACGCACAGTACATCCCACTGCCAAGACGTGCGTGAATAGTTCCAAAAGGCAATCTTTTTGGCTGTATTCGACAAGAAGCCCATGCACTAACCTGCGCGAAATCTATCCGAACCAGCCGCCGATGTCGAGAGCAAACATAGTTCCACGCATGCGACCCTAAAGAAATCGGCGGGCACCGAGAGCCACTGCAGCGAATTGTATCCAGGAGAGAGCGCTAACTCGCGACAATGTGCCCGTCGCGCAT
>DASYPX010000191.1:0-9041 GCA_036006125.1 Pyrinomonadaceae bacterium
CGCGCGCGGCCGTCGCAACAGATGCATGCTGGATTCTTCCGGTGTGCGATTTCCCTTGCGGTGATTGCAGCGTTTGCAGCACGCCACCAGATTGTCCCACGACGATTCACCTCCGCGTGAACGCGGCGTGATGTGATCCAATGTGAGCTCGGCGGGCGGAAACTGCTTTCCACAATACTGACAACACGAATGATCGCGCAGCAGAATGTTCTTGCGCGAGAGCGACCGGCGCTCAAATGGAATGTGGCGGTATTCAGTCAGACGAATCACCGCGGGCGCGTGCATCTCGATTTTTTGCGAGTGCAACATGTGGCCGTTGTGCTCTTCCATCCGGGCCACACCTTTAAAGATCATGACCACCGCGCGCCGCTCAGTGCACACGTTAATCGGCTCAAACGAAGCATTCAAAACGAGGACGCGCGCATTCATGGTAAGGGCGATATTACGCGAGCGTCGCAGAAAGTGTCAAAAAACGGTGTCAGCAGGCGGCGAGGCGCAGGCATCCTTGCCTGCGATCCAGCAGCATCCTTGCCGGTGTATTGAAGAAGGAGGTGAGCAGGGTGCTCGCGAACCGCCGACAGGATGTCGGCGCTCCTATCTAAACTTGTCCGTCGCCTCAATCAACGCGCTGGCGTTTCCAGGTTCGAGAACTGAATGGCCAGCGTCAGGGGTGATGTGGAGGTCGGCCTCGGGCCAGGCGCGATGGAGATCCCATGCGCTTTTCAACGGACAGACGACGTCGTAACGTCCCTGGACGATCACGCCGGGAATGTGACGCACCTTGCCGATGTTTTCGATTAGGTAATTGTCGGTTGGGAAAAAGCAATTGTGCATAAAGTAGTGACACTCGATGCGCGCAAAGGCGAGCGCGAACTCAGGGTCGGCGAATCTTTCGATCGATTCCGGATCAAAGAACAGTTTAGAAGTGCTGCCCTCCCAAATACTCCACGCGCGGGCGGCTGCAAGTTTCTCTTCTTCATCGTCGCCGGTCAGACGCTTGTAGTAAGCAGAGACCATGTCATGACGTTCGTTTTCGGGAATAACGTTTACATACTGTTCCCACACGTCCGGAAACGTCCAATTCGTCCCTTCCTGATAGAACCACTGAATCTCGCCCGGCCGGCAAAGAAAAATTCCGCGCAGCACCAATTCAGTTGCGCGGTCCGGATGCGTCTCGGCATAAGTTAGCGACAGTGTGCTGCCCCACGATCCGCCGAAGACTTGCCACCTTTCGATGCCCAGATGTTCGCGCAACTTTTCAATGTCGGCGACCAGGTCCCAAGTCGTGTTCTCTTCAAGACCGGCGTGCGGCGTGCTCTTGCCTGAACCACGCTGGTCGAAGAGCACGACCCGGTACGCCGACGCGTCGTGGAATTGCCGGTATTCGGGAGTGAGGCCGCCGCCCGGTCCACCGTGCAGAAATACGACCGGCTTACCTTTCGGATTGCCACATTGTTCGTAGTAAATCTCGTGAATGTCAGAGACCCGCAAACGCCCCGTGTCGTATGGCTCAATTGGATGGTAAAGAGATCGAAGTTCCATTAGTGCAAAAAGTAACTCCCGTTAAAGTTGGTAAAAACGTTTAAGCTCGCGCGATCGTCAATACGAAAATGTCGGCGGCGCCGGCCGATTTCAAAACCGCCGCGCACTCGGAAACGGTCGCACCTGTAGTGAACACATCATCGATTAGCAGTACGCGTCGATCGCAAATATGTTTCGGTAGCAGCACCTCGAATGCGCCGGCAACGCTGTCGCGCCGAGCACGTGCATCCATTCCGGCGCGATGCCTTTCCGTGTGTGTACGACGGATGAGCACAAGCTCATCGAGTTCCAGGCCTGTTGCACGCGCGAGTTCGCGAGCCAACACGGCGGCTTGATTGTGACCGCGTTCGGTTTCACGTTTCGCGTGCAAAGGGACGGGAATGATCAGATCCGAGTCCGCAATTGGCGCACGTCGTTGCGCCCGAATCATGGTTTCCCGCAATCGGCGTCCAACGTGTGGCTCGCGTTTTAGCCCCAAAACCGAGGCGCGCAAAACGCCTTCGTACAGTCCACACGCGCGGGCTGCTGTGAAGTTATCTGCGTCGCAGCCGCCGCAACGAATCATCTTGCGCCGGTCTTCCCGCACCGTCGCTTCCGTAATCGCGCCGCACTTCCAGCACAACGCATCGCCGTCAGCAAAGAATTCTGCGCCGGCCCAGCAGTTTGCACAGGCGACGCCGTCGTGTCGTGATTCGACTGAGGCGCCGCACACCGCACATCCCTGCGGATAGACCAGTGCGAGCACTGAATCGTAAATTCTATCAATTGAAACTACACCGGAACCGAGCATCGTTTCGCAAAAGCAAAGCGGCCACCCTGTCAGAGTGGCCGCAGATTATGTCACAAGTTGTACTGATCGGTGCGCAGAACTAGTCCTCATCGTCTGAGGCTTGCCCGCGCTCGATCAAATCCTGACAGCGAATGCAATGGCGCGCCCACGGGACCGCTTCCAAACGCTTCTCTTGAATCGGCTGTCCGCAGCTGGCGCATTTGCCGTAATCACCGTCGCCGATTCGTTCCAAAGCCGTATCGATCGATTGCAACAGTTGCCGATCATTCGTGGACATCGACATCAATAATTCTTTTGTATAAGCGTTCGCCGCCATGTCCGCCGGATCCTGCGTGGCTTCCGCATCGCGTTCGCGGCTGTACGCTTCGGCTGCCTGCACCTGTCCCAACAGCGACTCGCGCCGTTGTAATAACTTGTCTTGATACGTTTTCGCTTTTCGTTTATCCATTAGTACTTTCGACTCCTAACTAACAATTTTCATTTCTGATACGGCAACCCTCGATTGATCGCATACGCCCGGTACAATTGCTCAAGGGCAAGCACACGCGCCATTTCATGTGTCAGAGTCAGACGCGTCAATCGCCAACGAACATCTGCTCGAGATTGCACTTCCGGTGAAAGCCCGTCCGGTCCACCAATCACGACCGCGATTTCCTTCACCGAATCGTTTTCCCAACGCAGCACCTGAGTGGCCAATTCTTCTGAACTCCAGTCACGACCATTCAGATCCAGCAAGACAGCAACGGTTGAATCTCCAATCGCTTCTAGAATCCGCGCCGACTCTTTATTAACGGCAGCGTCGCGCGTTCGCCCTTCTTTGACCTCAACCACTTCGCAACGAGTAAAACGCGACAGTCGTTTTGCGTAATCATCGATCAGCGACCGCAACCGCGCGTCTTTCGTCTTGCCGGGCCAGATGAAGCGAATCCGCATACGAGACGTCAGACATCAGAAGTCAGACGTCGGTATCACTTTTTGCTGACATCTGACGTCTGATTTCTGATGTCCTCTCTTTCCAACCGCTCATACAAATTCTTTCGACTGATACCCAGGATGCGCGCGGCCTCAGCCTTGTTCCCTTTTGTCGAAGCCAACACTTCCCGAATGTAGTTCGCTTCAATTTCTGCGAGTGTCGGCCGCACATCCTCTCGCGATCGCCCTTCAGCAGCAACGCGTAAACCCTCCGGTAGATCGAGGACATCGATACTTGAGCCGTTGGCGACGATCGCTGCGCGCTCAATGATGTTTGCCAGCTCGCGAACGTTGCCGGGGAAATCGTAATTTTTCAAATATCGCATTGCTTCGGCCGATATTCGTTTCGCGCGCGTACCGTGCTTAGTTGAATAGGTCGTCGCGAACTGTCGCGCCAAACCGTCCAAGTCTTTCTGACGCTCGCGCAGCGGCGGCACGTGAATGTGGACGACGTTCAGCCGGTAAAACAGATCGTCGCGAAAAGCGCGCCTTTCAACCGCGTTTTTAAGGTCCGCGTTCGTTAACGCAATCAGCCGGGCGTCAACTGAAATCGTTTTTCGCCCGCCCAGCCGTTCGAACTCGCGCTGTTCGATCACGCGCAATAACTTTGCTTGCGCATCGAGCGTAAGATGCGCAATCTCATCGAGCACGAGCGTCGCGCGATGCGCTGCTTCCAATCGACCCGGCTTCGCTTCAGTCGCGCCCGTGAACGCGCCCCGCTCGTAACCGAACAGTTCAGCTTCGAGCAAATCAGCCGGTAAAGTCGCGCAGTCGATCTTCACCAATGCCTGTGCGGCTCGGCGCGACCGCGAATGGATGAACCTCGCGAGTGCCTCTTTGCCGGCACCGGACTCGCCCGTGATCAAAACGTTAGTGTCAGTGGCGGCAACGCGTTCGGCCATCGCGGCCGCTTCGCGCATCGCCTCTGATAACGCCACCAGCTCGAGCACTAATCCTCTTTCAAAGAACTCGCGTCTTCAGATCGAGAACTTGAAATTTGAGAGTCCAAAACTTCGGGCGAAACGTCTAGCCGCTTCGCTTCACGCCACAGATATTCGAGGTCGTAAAAACGGCGCGCCTTTTCATCGAAGACGTGCACGATGAAATCGCCGTAGTCGATGAGAATCCATTCCGCTGCCTGGTAACCTTCGACGCGCGCTGCCGGCGAACCGTGCCGTTTGAGTTGATCGACGACTTCGTCGCTAACCGCCTGCATCTGTCGTTTGTTCGCACCGGTCGAGATGATGAAGAAATCAGTGAAAGTCGCGACGCCGCGCAGATCCAACACCGTCAGATCGATCGCCTTCTTGTCCGCAGCGGCATGCAAAGCCGTGCGAATGCGCTCGTCGAAATCAGCCGGGTTGGCAGGCGTTGAGGCTGCGCTGCGACGGCCTACGCCTGCCGCTTGCACTTCCGAACTCAAAACTTTTTCTTTCAGATTTTGACTCATTAGTTCCTGTAAAGCTCGTACTTCTCAATGTAATTCGCCACTTCTGGGGGCACCATTTTCCTTAACTCCGTCAATTTCCCATTCTTCGCGGCCGCGCGGATTGCAGTCGCGGAAACATCTTCAAAGATGGCGTCCGTCACGAACACTTGCGGACTCTGCGACTGGTCAACGACAGCTTGAATCGCCGCTGCATCCTTCCCGCGAACGTCAGCGACACCTCCGCGAACTTGATCCACAGGCAATTCGTGTCCGGGACGCGTCACGACGATGTGTTCGCACATCGCCAGAAGCCGTTGCCATTCGCGCCACGTCGTAATCTCAGCCCACGAGTCAGCTCCCATGACAAAGAACAAACGGCAGTCGCTGCCGAGCACCTGCTGCATGCGCGCAACTGTTTCAACTGCGTAAGGCCGGTCGGGATGATCCAACTCAACTGTCGAAATCGTCACCTGCTCGTCGTGCTGCGTCGCGAGCGCGAGCATCGCAAATCGATGAAACACTGAAGTGATGCCGGCGCCGCGTTTGTGCGGCGGCACGCAAGCCGGAATCAAAATCACTTCATCGAGTCCAAACAACTGCTGCATGCCGCGCGCCACTTTCAAGTGGCCGTTGTGCACCGGATCAAACGTGCCGCCGTAAATAGCTGCGCGTCTTGGTCGCATCACTGAAGCAAAAGCTTGCGCCCGCCGTACGAATTCAGAACCGACCTAAAACCTTGTCGCTCCGCTGCCAACCAACAATGATTCGCCCACACGCGTCGTCGCTTGTGCGCTCTCGTTCGTGCGCAATTCATCGAGCTCACGCCCGATAGCGTGCAACAACTCGCGGACCCCTTTGTTCGCGACTGCCGAAATCGCGAAGAAGGGACGTCCGTCCTGCTCGGCCCGCTCGCGCAATCTTTCAAGCCGCTTGGGTTCATCAAGCGCGTCGATCTTGGTCGCGACTACAAACTGGATCCTTTCTGCCAAACGCGGATCGTATGCGGCCAACTCGTGATTAATCACTTCGTAGTCGCTCACCGCATCGCGACCTGACGCCGATGAAACGTCCACGAGATGCAGCAACAACTTCGTTCGTTCGATGTGGCGCAAAAACCTATCGCCAAGTCCGTGGCCTTCGTGCGCGCCTTCAATCAATCCGGGTATGTCGGCGATCACAAACGTGCGAAAGTCGCCTAAGTCGATCACGCCCAGGTGCGGTTCAAGCGTCGTGAACGGATAATCCGCAATTTTCGGATGCGCGGCGGAAACGGTCGAAATAAACGTGGACTTTCCCGCATTCGGAAACCCGACAAGACCCACGTCCGCGAGCAATTTCAGTTCAAGCTGAAATTCAAACTCTTCGCCCGCGCTTCCTTCCTGGTGATATCGAGGAGCGCGATTAGTTGACGTCGCAAAGTGCGCATTGCCAAATCCGCCTCGACCGCCGCGCGCCGCAAGCCAACGTGCCGCATCCGTTTCCAGGTCGCACAACAACTCATTCGTACGAGGATCGAAAATCTGAGTGCCCACCGGGACGCGAACGATGGCGTCATCACCCTCTTTGCCGGATCGGTTGCTGCCCTCACCATGCATGCCGCGACCAGCGATGTGCAGCGGGTTGTACTTCAAGTGCAACAGAGTGTTCAGCGACCCATCAGCCTGGATCCACACATCGCCACCGCGGCCACCATCACCGCCGGATGGCCCACCGCGAGGCACGAACTTCTCGCGACGAAAAGCCGTTACGCCGTTGCCGCCATTCCCGCCTTGCACCCGAATTTTTGCCCGATCGATAAACATGTCAGAATCGCCTGCGTTAGGGGGCGGGGGATTCAGATCTTCCAATCTCAGATCTCAGATTCCAAATTCCAAATTCCAGATTCAAAAAACAAAATGCGCGCCCGGCGTACCTGAGGGTCGGCGAGCGGCGCATTCAATTGGTTCGATTGAACAATTCTTCGCTTAAATCCCGACTACTGCGCTGGGTACACGCTGATGAATTTTCCAGAGCGCCCCTTGTCCTCAAACTTCACGATGCCGTCAATCAATGCAAACAAAGTGTCGTCTTTGCCACGGCCGACGTTCTGGCCCGGCTTCCATTTCGTGCCGCGCTGGCGCGCGAGGATGTTTCCGCCGAGCACGCGCTCGCCGCCGAACTTCTTCAGGCCGAGCCGCTGCGAATTTGAATCGCGCCCGTTTCTGGATGAACCTACGCCCTTCTTATGAGCCATAAAACCATTTCCGATTTTCGATTGCCGATTTTCGATTGGCTCTTGTTCAATCGGCAATTGGCAATCGGCAATCCTCCTAACCAATCGAATCTATCTTAAGAGTCGTGTATCCCTGCCGGTGACCCTTCGTCCGTTTGTACTGCTTACGCCGCTTCTTTTTGAATACAACAATCTTTGGCGCGCGACCATGATCCACGATGGTCGCTGTCACATTTGCCCCCTCAACCAGAGGCGAGCCAACTTTCGTTTCTTTGCCCTCACCAACGGCCAGCACTTCAAGATCGACAGAGGTGCCGACTTCATCTTTCAGTGACGGCACGCGCACTGTGGAACCCGGTTCGACAGTAAATTGCTTGCCGCCAGTTCTGATAATTGCGATCGACATTTTCTTTCCTCACCCTCTCAGACAGCTATATGCGCCACTGAAAAGTCGATTATTATAAAGTCACGCCGCAGCCTCAGTCAAAGCCGCAGAAGCCTTGGAATTGCCACGATTACCATTCGTGACCAAAAAGTCATCCAAAAAGCGAGTGGAGATGTTTCCCGACTGAAAATTCGGGTCATTCATGATTCTCAGGTGCAGCGGAATAGTCGTTTTGATGCCTTCCACCACCATCGCTTCAAGCGCACGCCGCATACGCGCGATTGCCAGTTCGCGCGTCCGCGCGTGCACGATGACTTTGGCAATCAGCGAATCATAAAACGGCGGCACTCGGTATTCGGGATAAACGTAAGTATCGACGCGAACGCCGGGTCCGCCCGGAAGATTGAATGCAGTGATTTTGCCTGGCGATGGAGTAAAGGTCTCAGGGTTCTCGGCGTTGATGCGGCATTCAATCGCGTGACCAACCATCAGCACGTCCTCTTGCGAGAAACCAAGCGGATCTCCTTCAGCGATCCGAATCTGGTTACGCACAATGTCAGTAAGCGTAATCATCTCGGTTACCGGGTGCTCAACCTGAATGCGCGTGTTCATCTCCATGAAATAGAAACGCCCATCTTCGTCGAGCAGAAACTCAAAAGTGCCGGCGCTGGAATAACCAATCGACTTGCAGGCAGCGACGGCAGTCTCGCCCATCTGACTTCTCAGTTCGGGCGTCATCATCGGCGCCGGTGCTTCCTCGAGCAATTTTTGATGGCGGCGCTGAATCGAGCACTCACGCTCGCCGAGATATGCGCAGTTGCCGTGTTCGTCGGCGAGTACCTGGATTTCGATGTGCCGAGGCCTTTCGATGTATCGCTCAATGTAGACATCGCCGTTCTTGAACGCGGCCGCCGCCTCCGTCGATGCCGTTTCCAACGCATGCGCGAGTTCCTTTTCGGAATAGACGATGCGCATGCCGCGGCCACCACCACCACCGGAGGCTTTGACAATCACTGGATAGCCAATCTCGTTAGCAAGCTTCGCAGCTTCCTCCGGTGACTCAATCGCGTTCTCGCTGCCGGGAAGAATAGGGACACCCGCGGCTTTCATCGCGTTGCGCGCCGCGACCTTTTCACCCATCAACTGAATGATACTCGGCCGCGGCCCAATGAATTTGATGTTGCAGGCTTCGCAAATCTCGGCGAAGTAAGCTGACTCAGCGAGGAAGCCATAGCCGGGATGGATGGCGTCAACGTTAAAAAGTTCCGCCGCGCTGATGATAGCTGGAATGTTCAGGTAGCTTTGCGCGGAGGGCGCGGGGCCAATGCACACGGATTCATCTGCGAACCGGACGTGCAACGAGTCGCGATCGACGTCGCTGTGCACGGCAACCGTGCCAATGCCCATCTCTTTACACGTCCAGATGATGCGACAGGCAATCTCGCCGCGGTTGGCGACGAGAATCTTTCGAAAGCGACGTTGTCCGTTGCTCATAATCAGTAAGCGGTGAGCGGTGACCAGTGAGCAGTCAAAAGCAGGACTTACGGCTCACTGCTCACTAGCTTTGGCGGATTCCGAAAAGCGGCTGACCAAACTCGACGGCCTGACCGTTCTCGACATATATCTTCACGACTTCGCCCGAGGCCTCAGCCTGAATTTCGTTCATCAGCTTCATGGCTTCGATGATGCAGACAACGGTGTCGGCTTCAAC
>DASYPX010000192.1:0-3645 GCA_036006125.1 Pyrinomonadaceae bacterium
GGTAACGATGGAAACGGTCTCGCGGTTGAGTGTCATCTTGCCGCTGCGCAAGCGTGACAGCTCCAGCAGGTCGCGAATTAAGTATGACTGGGCCAGGGCATTGCGTCGTAAAGCCTCGCTCAACCGCAGTAGTTGAGGCGACTGCGCGACCTCTTCGCTGCGCATCAGCAATTCCGAGTAACCGAGAATCACATTCAGCGGATTGCGCAGCTCATGTGAGAGAGTCGCCAGGAATTCATCCTTCAAGCGATTGGCTTCGTCGGCTGCCTGCCTCAGTCCCTGCTCGCGCGAGAGCAAAGTAAGTAGTTCTCCCTCGCTCTCTTCGAGGCGCTTTCGATTCCGTTCCTGTTCAGCGAGAAGATCGCGCACCTGGTATTGTCGTCGGCGCGAGCCCAGGGCCACTTGAATCGTGCGCACCAAAGTCTCCGTCCTAATCGGACGTTCCAGCAACGTGACATTGCCCGCGGTTTTGGCCGTAGCATCCAACAGATCTCTTTTTTGAGACGAACTGTTGGTAAGAATCACGACGGGAAGTTCGGACCAAGGCGGCTGATTCTGAAGGACAGTGATCAGAGTCGAGGTAGACTGAAAGGCGAGCGCCTCTTCGGTCATCAGCAGTGCGCCGGCATTCGCGATTTCATCTATTACTTGTTCAGGCTGCTCACACACGCAACATTGAAAGCCTCGTTCGTTTAGTAAGGTGGCGATAGAGCTGGCGTCTGCCCCCAGCGGAGCGATGACCATGACACGTTCGTCGCTGTGTTCGGTGGGGCCGGCGTCGCCGGCGCGCGCCCCGGGCGAGGTCCCGGTTGATTCGGATTTGTTCGCGACCTTCATTCCAAAGCTTTTAGGATCTCGTCCTGGCTTCCTTCAAATCGCGGCGCGCCCGTCAGGATGCCCGCAAAGTGCTTTAACGGCTCGCCGATGCGCAGACCCGTGCCGCCATCGAGGCTGAACTCTCGGATAGCTTTCTCATGGTTACCGCTGCGCTTCTTGATCACCGCCATCAACTGCTTCACCTCGCCCGCCGTTTCGAAGTAACGCGTGTTAATGACTGTGTCACACAAATAGCTCAAGTCGACCGGCGCCTCGAGCGCGGTCACCATTCCGTGCTGCGCCATAATCAGGATCGTAACGACACCTTGTTGATTCAGATAGCCTGCCAGCTCGTGCAGTTGATTATTGAGATATTTTTCTCCCGGCATCGCATTGAGATAGCCGTTAAGACTGTCGATGACGACGAACTTCGCGCCGCCTTCAACGCTCTGGCGCACCAGATACGCAAATTCACCGGGCGAGATCTCCGCCGGATCTACTTGTCTCGCTTTAACAATCCCGCTTTGAATCTGCTTTCTTAGCGGCAGTCCCAAAGCCTCGGCGCGCGCCGTCATGATGCCCAGCGTTTCATCAAAGGCGAAGAGCATCCCGGGCTCACCGTTGCGCGCCATTTGCACCGCGTATTGAAGGGCCACGCTGGACTTGCCGCTGCCGGCTGGTCCAATCAAGAGCGTGGTCGTGCCGCGGTCAAGACCTCCGCCCAACAAGCGATCGAGGCCCTCGACACCGCTGGAAACTGCCTCCCGCGCGAAATCCAAATGATGTTCGGCTGCCACGAGGCGCGGGAAAATCTCCAGTCCGCCGGTAAGAATTGTGTAGTCGTGGTAGCCTTCGCGGAATTTGACGCCGCGCATTTTCGATACGCGCAAGCGACGGCGCGATTTTCCATAATCCGGCGAGAGTTGTTCCATCTCGATCACGCCGTGCGTCAAACTTAGTACATGCGGATCGACGCCCACACCTCCCTTGTCCATTTTGTCATCGAGCAAGAGAACGGTAGAGCCATGTTTGGCGAAGGCCTGTTTCAGATTCAGAAGTTGACGGCGATACCGCAGTGGTGTCTCTGCGACGAGGCGAAACTCCGAAAGTGAATCAAACACGACGCGGGCAGGCTTGAGTTTTTCAGTTTCATCCAGCAACAGCTTGGTGATTTTGTTGAGTTCGACCTCCGAGGGGTGAAAGACCGTCGTCTGCGCCTCTGGCTTAAGCAGAGTTTCGATTGCCGACAATTCCAACAAAGGAATCTGATCAAGTGACCAGCCGTGCGAATCAGCCACCTGGAGCAACTCGGCCCAGGTTTCCGATAAGGTGATATAGAAAACAGACTCGCCGCGGCGCACGCCTTCAAGCAGGAATTGCAACGCCAGAGTTGTTTTGCCGGAACCCGGATCTCCCTGAATCAAATAGAAACAATTACACGGCAGACCTCCGGCGAGAATGTCGTCCAGACCGGGAATCCCGCTCGGACATCGCTGGTTATGACCCTTGATGGGCGATTTGGTGTCGGACATACTTGATTGTCACCGCTGTTGAAAAAGAATTGCGTTCCACAAGCGCGCAAGACGCAACTGAGGGCTGGCGATGAGTCAGCGTTTGGGGCTATTTACTTATGGGGACTGATGCAAAGCGAGTTTAACTGAACGAACCGCCACTGGCAATTCGCATCGTTTGCAGGAATACCGTCGCTTACAGGCGATTCGTCGAGGTACTCCTTCGCCGGGCTTTGAACGCTTCAGGAAAGAGCAACTTTTCCGCACTTCCACGCCTCTTTGGGTACCAACTCTCGCAATACCGGCCGAACTTGCTGTGATAACATCACGGCGAGGGCATGAGCGGCCACGACAAAGAACCGGTTGGCGAAGTTGAGACGGCCCTGCTGGATGCAGATCTGTTTTTGAAATATGGCGCGCCTGATCGCGCGCTGAAACGACTGAAGACTGC
The DNA here is from genome assembly GCA_036006125.1 of Pyrinomonadaceae bacterium. Classification (GTDB taxonomy): domain Bacteria; phylum Acidobacteriota; class Blastocatellia; order Pyrinomonadales; family Pyrinomonadaceae; genus UBA11740. The sequence continues at coordinate 2,779 of DASYPX010000192.1, forward strand.
GCTCGAGCGCAGCCCCCGTTCGATCACTTTGCGCGAGAAGATGCGTGAAGTGGCCGCGTCGCACAAACATCCGGAAGAAGCTGCGCGGCATTGCCTTGCGCTTGCCAGTCTTTACATCGAACGAGATAACTTCGACGCCGCGCACGATCGTTTGCTCGAAGCAAAGCAACTCGACAGCCGCATTTCCATTGCCTCTGGGTTGGAGGCAATTCGGCGCGCGCGTCATCCGGAATTGGCGTCGGATGCGAGCGCTCCTAAAACCAAACCGGCAACTCGCAAAGACGGAATCGCTTTTTCCGGCGACCTTTCCGTTATCAGTGTCTTCGATGCGATTCAGGCAATCGAAAATTCGAAGCAAACTGGCACGCTCGCGCTCAAAAACAACACGCAAACCGGCACGGTCCTGTTCAATGATGGACAAATTGTCGGCGCCGAATGTGGAAGACTTGTCGCCTATGACGCGTTTCGCCAACTGGTTGAGATTACCGGAGGCACTTTCGATTTTGAAAAATCGATCGAATCATTCCCGATTACCATCGAGGCCGCGAGCAATACGAATCTGATTTTGGATAGCCTAAGACAGGTTGACGAAAAGAACGCCTAAACGCGTTTTCAGTGATGAGTGATGAGTAAGGAGTGATGAGTGATGAGTGATGCGCAATACTGCCTCATCGCTTAGTACTCAGTCCTTATTACTCAGTCCTCATTACTCATCACTCATTACTCACGTCTTTAGTCCACCAGCACGCGCGTCTCAAGCGCTTCAGCTCTCTCAAACGCAGCAAGCAATCTGAGAAACTTCGCGTAGTTCCGGCTGCGTGAATGCAGACGCGCGCTTTCCAATTCGCTGAGATCATTCCGCAGAAT
>DASYPX010000193.1:0-12482 GCA_036006125.1 Pyrinomonadaceae bacterium
AGAATCCAGTTAAGAGCAGCCAGCAACGTGGAAGTTGATCCGACACCATTCGCATCAAGCACGCGCAAGTTAATGAAGTTGGCGTTTGGCGCGATACCCTGAAAACTCGTGCCGGTACCATTTGTGTAGTTTCCGATCGCCAGGGCGGCGACGTGGCTGCCGTGCCCGTAAAAGTCTTTGTCTGGTTTATTCTCCGGAGTAAAGTCCTTTTTGAACTTCAGGCGGCCGCTGGGCTGAAACGCAACATGGCTCAGATCCATGCCGGAATCGATGATCGCAATCGTTATCCCGGTTCCGTCAATCGCTGACGTTCCGAGCAAGCTGGATATCAACCCCGGTGCGTTGCGAATCTGATCAGCGCCGGTGGTTGCGGTGACGTGCCCAAACGACTCGATTTTCACGTCAGGTGAAATGAAATTCATTGACTCGTTTTGCATCAGCGTTTCGACGACCTGAGCCGGCAAGTCAACCTTCATCGCCCCGAACGTTGCCATCGTGTCGCCGATCAGCACGCCGTTACGGGCCAGCAACGTGCGCACTTCGGGACTGTTGACGTCGCTGACTTGAAGAATCGCCGAGACTCGGCCATTCGAACCGGCGCTGCGAATAAAGTCGCGCATGTCGGGCGAGATCTTTTCTCCTTCGAATTCTTCATCGATCGGACTCTTTCGTTTGTCCTTGGCAATCTCCGAAGCGGTTACGGTCGAGTTCACGCCATCGAGTGAAATCGATTCAAACAGTTTCGCAACCGACTCGTCGGTGGCGATGTACGAGTTGAAAGCTTCCGGGCTGGCGCCAGCGATCATTTGCACACCGTTTACGCTGATGGCCGACTTGACCGTCGCGCTAACAGTCGCCGTGGCGCGCGCACCGGCGTACTGATCAAGTTGGTCGACGAACAAGATGATTCCGTTACGAGCCTCGGCCACCTCGGCAAATACGCTCTGGAGGCGTTGCTCGAATTGCTCGCTGGTCTTTGCGCCTTTTGCGAGCGAGTCAAGACTCAAGCTCAGTGCTCGCTTTCCGCGCAATGTGTCAGGTACGTCACCTGCCACAATTCGCATGGCAACTGCCCGCGCGACGGCGGCGCGATTCACATCCGATTCGCTGAGGACTACTGGAACCTTCGTGTTTGAACGCGCGAGCGTAGCGATGACGCGATTGACCTCTGCGTCAAAGCCCGGGAGAGCTTCAAGTTTTCCTTGCGCGGCGAGCTGCGTGAGATCGACCGCATACTTTGAAAGGACGGATTGACTGTTTTCCGTCGCAGTTAATGAAGTGCCGGAGCTTTGCGCGTGGGCTGTGCGGCCAAAACTGATGGCGGCGCCGCTGGGGGCCACTAGTGCTGCCAGCGTCAGCCACGTGAGTACGGGGGTCGCGGGGGTTCTTTTCATCTTCATCATCGTCGCGAGACCTTTCAAAATCGCCGGCGGAGAGACTCCACGGGCATCGAATCGTTGTGCGAGGGATGTGCCATTCGGCCCGAATTGATTAAGTTGTTGAAAGGGGATGGATTAGGTCGTCGTACGAGCGTCTCTGCAAGCAGGGTCCGTCAGTCACGCTGAACGATGACAGAGTCAAATTAACAGAAGAGAATGAGGCGGACTGCTAACTTGTTTTGTGTTCCGGAAGTGCTTTGTCCCGATGGACGTGAGGGTCATATCAACGGGCGGAAGGTTGGTTGATTATGCCAGTAGGCCGCGAGTCTGAATTGCAATCCGAAAAACATGGCACTTCTAGGGGCTTGTTGCTTAGGTTATAATGCCCGCGCGTGGTGGTTTTGAAGTGCGGCACGCGGCGGCAATCATAAAAATTTAAACAAATGTTCGAACGCTACACAGAAAAAGCGCGCAGGGTAATTTTTTTCGCTCGATACGAAGCTTCACAATTCGGCGCGCCCGCAATTGAGCCGGAACACCTGCTGCTCGGGCTGATGCGCGAAGACAAGACGCTTACCGGCCGCTTTTTTCCACGCGCGCAAATCACGATCGAGGCGATTCGCCGCGAAATCGAAGGGCGCACGCTGCTTCGCGAAAGAATTCCCACTTCCGTCGAACTGCCGCTGGCTCCGGAAACAAAGCGTGTCCTGCATTATTCGCACGAAGAGTCGGATCGTTTGCAGCATCGACACATCGGCACCGAACATTTGCTGCTCGGTCTGTTGCGCGAAGAGCGTTCGATGGCCGCGCAGATTTTGTTTGAACGCGGCTTGCGACTGAACGCGGTGCGTGACGAAATCGCCCGACAAAGCGGCGCGGACGCGCGTCATCGCAAAGACATTCCGCATCTGCTCGAGTTTTCACGCGACTTGACGGAGGACGCTTCGAATGATCGTCTCGATCCTTTAATCGGGCGCGAAGGAGAAATCGAGCGCGTCGTGCAGATTCTCTGTCGCCGCACCAAAAACAATCCGGTGCTGATCGGGGAGCCGGGCGTTGGCAAGACGGCCCTCGTCGAAGGGCTGGCCCAGCGGATTGTGCGCGGCGAGGTCCCTTCGTTCCTCGAAAACAAACGCATCCTTTCGCTCGACATTAGTCTGATCGTTGCCGGCACAAAGTACCGCGGCCAGTTCGAAGAGCGTCTGAAGCAAATCATGCGCGAGCTGATCGACAATCCGCAGTACATCGTTTTCATAGATGAGCTGCATACGTTGGTCGGCGCGGGATCGGCTGAAGGGTCCCTGGACGCCGCGAATATTTTGAAGCCCGCGCTTTCTCGCGGCGAAATTCAATGCATCGGTGCTACGACACCCGCGGAATTCCGCAAGTCGATCGAGCGTGATCGGTCACTTGAGCGGCGTTTCCAGGCGGTGAAAGTTGTACCTCCTTCCGAAGATGAGGCGGTGGCGATTCTTGGTGGTGTGCGTGAACGCTACGAAAGTTTTCATCAGGTGCATTACGCCGAAGATGCTCTGGAAGCAGCTGTCCGACAGTCAAGCCGTTACATTCCAGATCGTTTCTTACCCGACAAAGCGATTGACGTAATCGATGAAGCGGGCGCGCGCGTGAAACTACGTGTCCGCGCAGAGCAGGGAAACCTCGACGAATTGAATGTGTCGTTGACGGAATGGGAGCGTGCGACCTACGGTCGTGCCCAGGCGCCGATCGAAGAAGAAGATCCAATTGTTGTCGGCGAGGTTACGCGTGGCGATATTGAGGAAGTCATTGCGCGTTGGACGGGAATCCCAATTACTTCGCTCAAGGAAGAAGAATCGAAGAAGCTACTGCGAATTGAAGCCGAGTTGCACAAACGGGTCATTTCCCAGCGGCCGGCGATATCCGCGCTTGCTCGTGCCATTCGTCGTTCGCGCGCCGGTCTGAAGAATCCGCATCGGCCCGTCGGGTCGTTTATTTTCCTTGGTCCCACCGGCGTCGGAAAGACAGAAGTCGCTCGCTCGCTTGCGCAGTTTTTGTTCGGCAGCGAGCGCGCCATGATTCGCTTCGACATGTCAGAGTTCATGGAAAAGCACTCGGTCTCGAAGCTGATTGGTTCGCCTCCGGGTTACGTGGGTCACGAAGAAGGTGGGCAATTGACCGAGCGCGTGAAGCGTTCGCCGTACGCGGTGCTGCTGTTTGATGAAATCGAAAAGGCTCATACCGACATCTTCAACATTTTGCTGCAAGTGTTCGAAGACGGAATTCTGACCGACGCGCTTGGCAACACCGTCGATTTCAAGAACACAATTATCATCATGACTTCGAATATCGGCGCGCGGTTTATTCAAAAGAAAGCTTCGCTCGGTTTTCAGGGTACGCTCGAGCTTTCGCGCGCCAAGATGGAAGAGATGGTGATGAGCGCGGTGCGCCAAACATTCAATCCCGAGTTTATAAATCGTTTGGACGAGATCATCGTTTTTGATGAACTAGGCGACGAAGAGCTACTCAACGTACTGCAGCTTCAAATCGATCAAATCAACAACACGATGACGAATCACGGCTTTATCGTGCGGTTGGCGAACGATGCGAAGCGCTGGATTCTGGATAAGACTTGCGCGGATCGTTCGTACGGGGCACGACCCTTACGCCGGGCGTTGCAAAAATATGTTGAAGATCCGCTTTCCGAGGCGCTCATCCAGGGACAGCTCGGCGATGCTTCGCTCGTGGAAATGTATGTTGACGGCGGCGAACTCAGCTTCCGCTCGATCATGATCGACGAAGAAGGACGAGAGCAATCGAGCGACTTGCTTCTGACGCAGTAAAGTACTGACGCAGTAAAGTACGAAATTTATAACCGTTTCTACGAGTCCAAAGTGTGTCCCACTTTGGACTTTCGATTTATTTTCCCGTTATAATGCGCCGCTTTGTGCAATTGGAAACTGGCAACGAGCGAAGGCGGCGGTGAATCCAAGTGCTCCCCAGGCTGCGTGACGCCGCGGTTTGTGTTACGGTTTTCCCGAAGTAAACGCTGAAATTAGTTTAGTGTTCTGAAGCGTGACTATTCCACGCCTTCACGAGAGCTAGCACAGTCGCCCATGCCTTGCGCGGGCTTGTGACACCGGCACTTATGCATTCATATCGCGTCGTTTGGCTTGCCGTTCTAAGCGCAATCATCGCCATCTCCACTCTGGCTTTCGCAGACTCTGCGTACGCCCAGCAACAGCCTCAGCCGCAACGCCTCGTTGAAAGCGTAGACATAATCGGTAATCGGAGGCTGCGCAAGGACGACATTCTGTATTACGTCCAGACGCGTGGCGGAGATGCCTTCAATGCAGCACAAGTCGAGCGCGACTTACAGACGATTCTCGCGCTCGGTTTCTTCGACAAAGTCCAGACGCGCGTAACGATCGAGGATGGGCCTCGCGGCGGCGTAATCGTTACTTTTTATGTCGTAGAGCTCCCGATTATTAGAGATATTCAGTTCGAAGGGTTGCACAGCGTTGCCGAATCCGATGTCTTAAAGACTTTTCGCGAGCGCCGCGTCGGGGTTTCAAAAGAAGCGATTCTCGATCCCGTAAAGTTGAAAACCGCGGAGCGCGTCATCAAGGAATTACTTGCCGCCAAGGGCCATCCCAATGCTGTTGTTAATGCCAGCGTCGAAAAGGTTTCCGCAACCTCGAGCGCGATCACATTCAATGTGGACGAAGGCGACCGCGTGCGCGTCGGTGAGATCCACTTTGAAAGCAAGGTTTTCAAAAGCGGCACTCTGCGCAGCCAGATGAAGTACGTGAAAGAGGCAGGCCTGTTCTCTCGCATTCGCGAGCAGGACATTCTGCATCGCGAGAAGCTCGACTACGATTTACATCTGGTTGATAACTATATGCGGTCGAAGGGCTACCTGCAGGCGCGTCATGGCGAGCCCCGGATCGAGGGCCTCGGCCGGCATCACACCGGTTTCCCGATTCTGCCACTGCCTTTTCTCTCTTCGACAGACGAAACCCTACGTATCACGATCCCGATCAACGAGGGCAGACTCTATCGGGTCGGCGATCTGAAGATTGAAGGCAACTCAATCTTCTCCGAGCAACTTATCAAAGGCTTCATTGGCCTCAACAAAGGTGATATTGCCAACGGCGAGGCGATCAGCAAAGCGCTTTACGAAAACCTGAAGAAGGCATACGGCGCGCAGGGATTCATCCAGTACACTGCCGAGATTCAGCCAACCTTCAAAGACAATCCGCAGAATGCAGACGAAGGCATCGCCGATTTTCTGATCACCATCGATGAGGGTAAACAGTTCACCCTGCGTCGACTGGAGTTCACCGGCAACACTTTCACGCGTGACAACGTATTGCGGCGCGAAGTGCTGATTAATGAAGGCGACATCTATAACCAAAGCTTGTTTGAGTATTCGGTAGTGCGTCTCAATCAACTCGGGTATTTCAACCCGATTGACAAGGACAAGGATGCCGACTTCCGCACGAACGAAGAGGAAGCACTGGTCGACGTCACGGTCAAAGTTTCGGAAAAAGGACGTCAGGAAATCTCGTTCAACGGCGGCGTGTCCGGCATCGGTGGATCGTTCTTTGGTTTGCACTACTCGACAAATAACCTGTTTGGTCGGGGCGAGGTGCTCTCGATCGACCTGGCAGCCGGCAATCGCCAACGGAGCTTCAGCTTTTCATTCACTGAGCCATACGTTAAGAACCGCCCGATTACTGCCGGATTCCAGATCTTTGCTTACTCGCAAAAATTCTTTGGTGAAGGCACCGCGTTGTCACAGAACATCAACGCGCAGCAGGGACTATTCGGTAACTCGCTCGATTTCTTCAATACCAGCGCTGAGAATCTCTTTACTCGTAAATCATTCGGGGGGTCGCTCTTTGCGAGCGCGCCGTTGTCCGAGTTTTATCGGAAACGTCCGTTTACCCAGTTTTCGCGCGTGGGACTTTCGTATCTGTTTAGCACTTCCAGCACTGAAGACCCACCGGTAAACGCCTCGGGTAACGCCAACCAATTCATTCCGGTCGTCTATCGCCAGCCGAACATCATCACCAGCCGTGTCACCGGTACGTTTGTTTATGACGCGCGCGATTACAAAGGCGGCATTGATCCGACGTCTGGCCGTTCATTGTCGATTGGGCTCGCCCTCGCTGGTCTGCTCGGCGACGTCCGTACTTATCAGCCCTCGGTCGAATTCACCCAGTTCTATCCAATGCGGAACAAGAGGACGGATCATCCTCATGTGTTTGGCTTCCGCATTCAGGCAGGCACGGTCGGATCTTTGTTTGGTGTATCCGACAAAGTCAGAAACGCAAACTCACTCGCCTTCGTCGACGGCGTTCCGATCTATGAAAGATATTTCCTCGGAGACGAGTTTTCGATTCGCGGGTATCCGCCACGCGGTATCAGCCCGTTTGCGCCGCTCGACTTTTACCTCACGTCGCGCAATGTTTTTCTATCAACGCAGGGATTCGCCACGGGGGCCACCGCCGACACCGGTTTGCCGGCTCCACTCGCGAACGTTGGACTCTTCACCGGGTCCACGGGCGACAACGTCGTGAAGCTGAGTCGCGTGTGGACACGCATCGGCGGTGATACACAATTACTCGGTAATTTTGAATACCGCATTCCCGTGGTTGGCAGAGCGGTGCAGGCGGCCTTTTTTGTCGACATCGGCTCTTCTTTCAACCTAAGAACGAAAGGCGATCAGAGTTACTCGAGTGAGTTCCTCGCCGATCAACCATTCCTGCAGACCGTTGGGCTTATGAGTTGTCCGCGTGTGGCTGGCGGAGTCGCGCCGGTCACGCTGAGTTCCGCTGTATTCTGCGTACATCCACAGTTTGCGATTTCACCGGTCCTGAGTCTCGTGGCTCGCGACAATCGCTTGGTGTCGCAGGCTGAATTGGACGCTGCTCAGACTGGAATCTTTGATCCAACGACGCAAATGCCGTTTGGTTTCCAGCCAGTGTTCGTTCGCGGTGAGGTGCAAACCAACACTGTGGCGCGCCTGGGCGAAAGCAAGTTTGCCGGCATCGGTGATTTTCACAGCAGCCTTGGGGCGGAAGTTCGCTTCCAGGTGCCGATTCTCAACGTGCCTTTTCGCCTGATTTATGCTTATAATCCTCGGGCGCGGAAAGACCAGTTCATTGACGGGTTTCCGTTCATTTTCAACGAGCAAAAAACCACCTTTAGGTTTAGCGTGGGCCGAACCTTCTAGTTAATCTGATCTGTGCGGGTGAATCGCGCAGGCGAACCAAACCGGCGAGCGGGACAACTAAAGAGTCAGTTCAATCGCCTTTGAGATCTTAAGGAGTATTACGAGAAGTTTATGAAGATATTTCGTGCGACAGCCGCGGTCGCTTTTTTCGTGGCGGTAATGGCGGTTTCAGCATTTGCGCAACCGCGTACCGGCCAAGGCGCAGGAACCACCCCTGCCCGTCCAACGGCCAACCCAGCGCCGACGGCGTCGTCCACCTCGGTGAACGTGCCCGATAGCAAAGTCGCGGTGATTGATAGTTCCGCATTCGCGGATCCAAAAGAGGGCATCACCAAATTCGTAAATGCGCTCAAGCGCGTAGATTCGGAATTCCAACCGCGTCGCGCTGAGCTTCAGGGCTTGCAACAGCAAATCGACAAAGCCACGGCCGATCTACAGAAAGCTGCTCCGGTGCAGGATCCGAAAGTTACGCAAACGCAGCAAGACAAGATCGACCAAATGAAGAAGGATGCCCAGCGCAAAGCTGAAGACGCTGAAGCCGCGTTCAATAAGCGAATGCAGGAAGTGCTTCCTCCGCTTTACGACGATATTGGGAAAGCGCTCGAGACTTTCGCCAAGGCGCGCGGGATTAACTTAATTCTCGATGTGTCGAAAGTTCAGGGAGTTTTTGCATTGAGTGATGCCATCGACATCACCAAACCCTTCATCGCGGACTATAACAGCAAGAATCCGGCGACCGCGTCCCTGACTACGCCACAGTAAACCGATGCGCATCGCGTGCATTTCGTTTGGAATGCGGAGATCGGCAACCGTGCCCGTCTCCGCATTTCGACTTAGTAACTGCTTGAGAGAGATGAAAAAAGGTTTCCTGCTATTGTTGGTTTTGATGTGCTCGGGGCTTGTGCGCGCGCAAGGAACCGGGGCACAGGCGCCTGTTCCCGCAGGAAAAATTGCGGTCATTTATTCCGAGGCATTTCAGGATCCCACAAATGGTATTGCCCGGTTCGCTGCCGTGCTCAATAAGCTGAATGCTGAATTCAAACCGATACAGGATGACCTGTCGCAAACCGCGGCGCGATTGCGGACCATGCAGGACGAAATCAACAAGCTGCAGCAGGGCACCCCAGCCGCGACACCTCAGCAGATTCAGGCGAAAGTCGATCAGTTCGACGATCAGAAAAAGGCTTACGATCGCAAGGGCGAAGACGCGAAAGCAAATTATGCAAGGCGTCGCGGCGAATTGCTGGGTCCGCTGCAGGAGGATGTCGGCAAAGCGCTCGATGCCTTTGGTAAGGCGCACGGCATCATGATGATTCTCGACGGCAGTCAAGTGCCGCTCGTCTATACGGCTGACGGTGTCGACGTGACGAAAGCCTTTATCGCTGAATACAACAGCAAGAATCCCGCGACCACAACAGCCGCGACACCGCGACCTTAGTTCGGTGCCTCAAGTCTGAACCATCCAACACGTATGGAAACTCTCCTGGATTCTGAAGCGATCAAGAAACTTCTTCCGCACCGCTATCCGTTTCTGCTTGTAGACCGAATAATTGAATTGGTGCCGCGCGAACGCGTCGTGGGCATTAAGCAGGTAAGCATCAACGAATCGTACTTTCAAGGCCACTTTCCGGGCGCCCCGGTAATGCCGGGCGTTTTGGTGATCGAAGCAATGGCGCAGTGCGGAGCGATTCTGGCTTTGCGCGAAATCGAAGATCGGGAGCGGAAGCTCGTGCTGTTTACCGGAATCAAAGAAGCGCGATTTCGACGTCCGGTTGTGCCCGGCGATACGCTGGTGCTGGAAGTGACCGCGCTGCGCACCGGCTCACGTATTCAACGCATGCGCGGCGAGGCCAAGGTCGATGGCGAGGTCTGTGCCGACGCAGAGCTGACCAGTGTGATTGCCAATCGGCAATAAAACTTCCACATGAGTTCTCCATCTACGCAAATGTCGCAGTCCCCTGAGATTCATCCGTCTGCAATAGTCAATCCGCGTGCGCGCATTGGCCGCGATTGTCTAATCGGCCCGTACGTGACTGTCGGCGACCACGTTGAGTTGGGTGATCGCGTTCACATCGAGTCGCACTGTGTCATCGACGGGCACACCACAATCGGCGATGATTCGCACATTTACCCGTTTGTCTCGATCGGTCTGCCGCCCCAGGATCTGAAATTTGCCGGCGAAGAAACCCAGACAATAATTGGCCGTCGCAATCGGATTCGGGAATTTGTCACCATTCATCGGGGCACCAAAGGCGGCGGTGGAGTAACCAAGTTAGGCGATGACTGTTTTCTAATGGCGCAAGCACACGTGGCTCATGATTGCCTGCTCGGCGACCACGTCATCATGGCAAACGCCGCCACGCTCGCCGGTCACGTAACCGTGCACGATCGGGCAAATATCGGCGCCTACTCAGGCGTCCATCAATTTTGTCGCATTGGTCGCGAAGCTTATGTGGGGGGCTATTCCGTCGTGGTTAAGGATGCGTTACCGTTCGCGCTGACGGTTGGCAATCACGCGAAGTGCTACGGATTGAACAAAGTGGGCGCGCGCCGGCGCGGTTACTCTCGTGAGACGATCGACGCGCTTCATCACGCGTTCCATTTGCTGTTGTCCGCAAAGTTGAATACGACCCAGGCGATTGAACGTGTCCGCGCGGAAATCGTCGGCGTTCCTGAAGTCGATGAACTCGTCGCCTTCATCGAGTCCTCAAATCGCGGCGTCGTTAAGTAAAGGGTGTTAGGTAAAGGGTGTGGGGTGTAGCGTGTTTGAACTCTGTCAGCAGGGCACGAGTTTAGGATCCATAAATAACCCTCTGAATTCATCCGCGGGCATTATCCATCTCAAACACTAATCCGATCGCTGAAGGCCAAAGGAATCTGAGAAGACTCGCTCTTGTAATGTCGGTTAGCCAACACCCAACACCCTATCCCCAACACCCGAAGAAACTAGGTCTGATCGCGGGTAACGGCAGCTTTCCGTTCCTTGTTATCGAAGGTGCGCGAAAAGCCGGCGTTGACGTTGCCGTGGCCGCGATCCGCGAAGAAACCGATCCACGAATCGAGCAGGTTGCTGACAATGTCACCTGGGTTGGCGTGGGACAGCTGGGAAGGATGCTGCGCTTTTTCAAAAATGAAGGCGTGGAAAAAGCAATCATGGCGGGCCAGGTCAAACACGTGCAGATCTTCAGCAGCTCAATTCCCGATCTGCGGATGGTGAAGATGCTGCTGCGGCTGCCCCGCAAGAATACTGACGCTTTGATCGGCGCGGTCGCTGACGAATTGGCGAGCGAAGGCATCGAGCTGATCGACTCTACGCATTTCCTGAATGACTACTTGCCGGAGGCCGGCACGCTGACGAAACGAGCGCCCGACGAGCGCGAACGCGGCGACATTGAATACGGGTTGGAGGTCGCGCATGAAATTGGTCGTCTCGATCTCGGCCAAACCATTGTGGTTCGCGATCGCGCTTGTGTAGCGATCGAAGCGATGGAAGGCACTGATGCCGTAATTCGTCGCGCGGGCGAAATCGCGCGCGGGCGTCTCACGGTGGTGAAAATAGCGAAGCCCGACCAGGACATGCGCTTCGATGTTCCCGTGGTCGGCCTCTCGACGATCCAAACCATGATTGATGCGGGCGCTACCTGTCTGTGTCTCACGGCCGGTAAGACGCTCATGTTTGAGCGTGATGAAATGTGCACACTCGCAAACAAGAACAAAATCGCGATTGTCGCGGTCGAACCGAGTTAGTCCACCGCCTTGACTTGCCCGCGTTTTGGGACTAAAAACCCTCACACGGTTTTCCGGAATAATCAGAGTTCACCTCGCTTTAGTTGGTCTAAGTTTCTTTTCAGGGAGGATTATCAGTATGGCATTACGTTTAGGAGATACCGCGCCGAACTTTTCGGCGACAACCACCGAAGGTCAAATCGATTTTCATCAGTGGCTGGGCGACAGTTGGGGAGTGCTCTTCTCACACCCAAAAGATTTCACGCCGGTCTGCACGACCGAGCTCGGCTACATGGCCAGCATCAAGCCTGAGTTCGACAAGCGGAACGTGAAGGTCATCGGACTCAGCGTTGACCCGGTTGAGAATCACTCGCGCTGGTCAAATGACATAGCAGACGCGACCGGCCACGCGCCGAATTATCCGATGATTGGCGACACCGACCTGGCGGTTTCAAAGTTGTACGACATGCTGCCGGCCGCAACGGGCGGAACATCCGAAGGACGAACCGCAGCGGACAACATGACAGTGCGCAATGTGTTCGTCATTGGACCGGACAAGAAGATCAAGCTGATGATCGTGTATCCAATGTCGACAGGCCGGAACTTCGACGAGGTGCTGCGCGTGATCGACTCCATCCAGTTGACGGCTAAATACAGCGTGGCGACGCCGGTGAACTGGAAAGACGGCGAGGACGTGATCATTGTGCCGGCGCTTAACGATGAAGCGGCGAAGGAGAAATTCCCGGATGGCTGGAAGACGATCAAGCCTTACCTCCGGGTCGTCCCACAGCCAAACAAACAGGCGAAGGCTGCCGAAGGCTGAGTCTTGCAATAGGTTTTCACAACACCAGATTCGATTTGCACTCAGGGCAGCGCTTGTCGCTGCCCTTATGTTTGGTGCGCAATTCACCACGAATCGATGAAGAGACAACCTGACTATGTCTGAAAAAGAGAACTCCTCGAACGCAGACGGCGGCGGAAGCTGCCAGGGATTTAGCAAAGAAGCGTGGGTTGCAATCAGTACGATCGCCGCGGCGCTGATCACTGGCATTGTTACGCTAATCATTCATCTGGCGCCGCAAAAGCCGGCCGCGACGACTGCGCCCACACCTGCTGCTACTGCGAGCGTTTCTGTCACTGCGCAAACGGCCGCGGGAATT
>DASYPX010000194.1:0-6553 GCA_036006125.1 Pyrinomonadaceae bacterium
CCTTTGTGGTGAAGCGGCTCCACTGGCCCAAATAATAACAAGAGACAAGACAGCTAACTAGTAAAAAACGGCCGATTTGGCAACCAGATTCGTGGAGTAATGGTAATCACGCCGTCGTTATAGTAAACATACTTCGCACTGTTCCACGCCGATGAATTGATCGGCAGCACACATCCCCCGGAGGCTTGTTGATGGATAACGGCTTTGCAGGTAAATCTGTGATAGTTACCGGAGCCACTTCCGGAATTGGACACGCCGTCGCGCGCGCGTTTCGTAGCAACGGGGCGCACGTGGCGGCAATCGGCCGCAATGAAGTTGCATTGAACGATTTGTATGCCGCAGACGGAAAAGTGTTGCGAATCCCCGCGGACGTTACCGACAGTGATGACGTGGGGACCGTGGTTGAGGCAGTGATCAGAACCTTCGGGCGCCTTGATGTACTGGTGAACGCGGCGGGCCATATTTCGAGCGGCACCATTGAGAACACCGATCTAGCCGCCTGGGACGCGATGATGAACGTCAATCTTCGCGCACCGTTCCAATTTATGCAGTTGTGCGCGCCTCGCTTGATCGAGACGAAGGGAAATATCGTTAACATTTCGAGCGTCACCGGACTGCGCTCGTTCCCCGGCGTCCTGGCGTATTGTGTTTCCAAAGCAGGGCTCGACCAACTAACGCGTTGTGCTGCTCTGGAACTGGCCGCGAAAGGGGTAAGAGTTAACGCGGTTAACCCGGGTGTAGTGGTGACGGAGATTCACAAACGCGGCGGGATGGACGAAGAAGCTTACGCAAACTTTCTGGAACACTCCCGCACAACGCATCCTCTGGGGCGCGTTGGAAAACCGGGAGAGATTGCGGATCTGGTTTTGTTCCTTGCTTCCGAGAAAGCGTCATGGATAACCGGCGCGACGTATTCGATCGACGGCGGACGTGCGCTTACCTGCGCGCGTTGACTAACGGTTCCTCGAGCCTTCGCGCAAAAGCCGATTAACGGTATTCGTGAGCTCGCTCACCTGTTGCGGCTGCTTTAGAAACGCATCCATTCCAGCGCGCCAAGCGTATTTTTCGAAATCGTTTGCCGACATCATGATAATTGGCGTGCGGCGGCGATGCGTGATCTTTCGTGCTCGCTCAGCCAGTTCAAACGCACTCAGCCCACTGACTGTGTTTCCGATTAGCAGCACGTCGTAATGCTCATCGCCAGTCAGCATCCTGAGCGCCGTATCCGAGTCCGTGCACCACTCGACTCTCCAGCTCTCCGCCTTAAGCAAATCGCCGACTTGATCAGCGGCGGGCTTCTCGTCCTCGACATACAGAATGCTAATCTGCGAACTCGGCAATCGGTTGGTCGGGGTTGTCTTCCGCTTTGTCTTGCGTGATTTCGAAAACAGGTGGCTGCGCCGTGGACGCACGGCCGATCGCTGACTCAGTAGATCTCGATGCCGACTATTGATCAGCGAAATAAGGCTTTGGTGATGCTTGAAGCCAAGCAAGTGCGCAGCTTTTGTTACCGCGCCGCCTGAGTCGCGCAACGCCCGCTCAATCAGCGCCTTCTCGAAAGCTCGGACCTGTTTCTTCACGGAGAAGTTTTCCCAAGCCTCTGAAAGGACGGGCTCAGTCTCCGCTTTAACACTTTGAAGCGCATCAATAACAATCAATGCGCACCTGATTAAACGCGTCGTGGTAGAAGGATCCTGCGAGCGCTTCAACAGGTCTGTCGCCGAGTGATATGTCTCGGCAAGCTCTTCCGGCGACGTTTGTGCGGTTAGTTCCTCGATGATGCTTAGCTTAGCGCGCCCGGAACCTTCAGGATCACCGCACATTTCCGCGATTTGAATTGCGCGATCCAGAAGCTGACGCGCACGCACAAACTTGCCGAGTCTGGCTTTGACAATTCCATACGTAGTCAACGCCTCGGCCAGCACCGCCTGTTCGTCGCTCCGCTCGAGCACGCGTACCGCAGAACGGATTAAGCGCTCGGCATCAGTCGAACGGCCCTGCGCGAGAAAAGTCCGCGCGCGCGTTTCATCTACTTGCGCGACCGTTCCCGTGTCTCGCAGTTGGGTAAAAAGCGTTCGAGCGCGATCCAGATGCGTGTGGGCATCGTCGTAACGACCGATAGTGTGAAACAAGAAGCCAAGGTTGTTTTCCACGCGCGCGAGATAGCGAGTGTTGCCAGCCTGTTCGAAATGAAAACTTGCGGCTGCATATTCGACAAGTGCGCGATCGACGTACGCTTCGAGATTGTCAACGTCAGCCATGCGACGAAGCGCCAGCCCGAAGCTATTGTGAAATGTCCCGTGCAGATTATGGTCGCTACTTTTCTCGATTAGTGACGCCGCCTCGTTGTAGATGCGAATTGCTTCGCTCAAGCGCCGCGAATCAACCTCCACGATACCCGCACGCACCAGAATTGCGGCGCGGAGATCCACATCATCGGCGTTCACCAACCTTAGCGCGTCGGAAAGCATGACTCTCGCTTCGTCGAGTGCGCCTTCGCGCCAGTAACAAACGGCCAGATCCGCCCTCGCTTCAGCGAGGCCCGAGTCCGCATGCAGTTTCTCGTAAAGGGCAATGCCGCGGGTAATCAGATTTTTTGCCCGCTCCTGGCTCCCAATGCTCGAATCAGCACTTCCCTGCCAACCCGCAAGGGATCCCGCGCGCACCAGCAAATCCGCCTGTGTGCGCTCGTCTAGGCCATCGAGCTTGACGGTATCGGTCACGCCATCCCAGAAGTCCGAAAGCGTTTCGATGGCTGCTTGATACTCGCCGCCCTTTTCAAGCTCCTTCGCTATCTGACAAGCGAGTTCGGCCCTGGTAGAAACGGGGGCTTGTTTATCGGCTTTTGCGGTGGTTTTGAGTTGAGACTGTAAGTTCATGTGAGGCTTGCCTTTCTATCGTTTTGATAATAAGTGTGCCTCTTGACCCAATTCGAATACAATTGGCAACCTCGTGATTTAGAACTGAAAGATTTGAACAACTTTGAAGGAGAAAACATGAAGAATATCAGAACCCTTTTCGCGACCGTTATGCTGGCGCTAGTAATTACCGGGTCGGCTCTCGCCGGTGAAACTCAAACGCCACCATGCGCCCCTGGTGAGACCCAGACTCCGCCATGCTCCAATGTGGTTGCCTCAACAGATCCCGGTGAAACCTCGACGCCGCCACAGAGCGTCGACATCGTTTCGCTCGGTGAATTGGCGCTGGATTTGCTGCTCTACTAACACGAGCAAGTTAACTAAATCAAAGAACGAACGTCGCCAAGTTCTCTTCACGGCGACCTAAGTTACGTGTGTTTCGAATACTTCGAGCCCGTGCGAGTTGCTCGGTTGCGACTCGGGGGCCAAGCCGTGTCGGAATCTACCGTAGAATGGCGTAGCATAGACTGCACGCGCCAGCTTTGCAACCTCAATTGCATCGGCCCTTTAAGTAATGACACCACGCTGCTTAATCACTATCGCCACATTCATCGCAAACCTATCGACGTGCGGGAAACTGAAGTATTTTTGATCGATCGTTACATTTTGTCGCAATCGGGGTTTACAGCGTGCCTGGGAGGCTGATAGCCGTCATCAGTGAATTCTGGTTATACTCCGCCGCCAGTGCGTATGACTGATCGCAACCCTGAACAAGGAGATTTCGTGTCACCGGTGACGGACTACATGCCCACGCGAATCCCGCCGCCACAACCGCGCGGTAGCATAATAAAGATCATCGCAGCGGTAGTCGCGGCAATGTTCGCACTGCTTCTCGGCTTGATCGTGTTGCTGCTGATTGGCGCAGAAACCGGTCTCGTCGAACTGATGATTGGAATGGTGTGCGCGATCATTCCAGTGCCCATTTATGTGATCTTGCTGTTATGGATTGATCGCTATGAATCCGAGCCGCTATGGATGCTCGCCACTACTTTCTTTTGGGGAGCACTGGTGGCGATCTTTATTGCTCTGATTTTTAACACTGGCGTCGAGATCATTGCGATGATCGCGACGCACAGCGACGAAGTGGCTTCTCACGTCGGCGCGGTAATCTCTGCTCCGATCGTTGAAGAATCGGCCAAGGCTTTGATTCTGGTCATCTTCTTCTTCTGGAAGAAAGACGAGTTCGACGGAATTGTCGATGGGATTGTTTACGCTGGGATGGCGGGGATTGGCTTCGCCATGACCGAGAACATTCTTTACTACGGGCGCGCCATTCAGAAAGGTCCCGAAATGCTGACAGCCGTTTTCATTCTCCGCGGCATGGCAGCGCCATTCTCGCATCCACTTTTCACGAGCATGACCGGCATCGGCCTGGGGTGGTCAAGACAATCGCGTGGTGGCTTCGTGAAGTTCGGAATGCCAATCCTCGGATTCATGTTGGCGATTCTGATGCACGCGACCTGGAATGGATCGGCGGCGTGGGGGCACGGGTTTGGGTTTTTCATCGCGTACTTTATGGTGATGGGACCCGCGTTCGTCGTGATTCTGATGGTGATTCACTTTTCGCTCCGTCGTGAAGGCCGGATCGTCCAGGAATTCCTTTATCCCGATTACGCCGCAGGCTTTTTCGACCAGCATGAATACGAAAAACTCTGTACTATTCGCGGCCGCATGGGCATGTCGTGGGACGCCCTTTGGTCATTAGGTTTTTCGGGCTGGCGTTTGCGGATGCGCTGCAATCAGATGGCGAGTGAACTCGCCTTTCATCGCAGCCGCGTAGCGCGCGGGATCGGCCGCGATCCCCAGACGGCGCAGACTCGCGAGGCGACTTATCGTTCGAATTTACAGCAACTTCGGCAACAGATTGCGCAACGTCAACAGGGCGCGCGTTAAGGTTTGCCGTGCGAAAAACGTTCGCGTGGCCGCAATTCTTGTCTTATACTTGCCGCGAATTACGTTTAGTGTGACCCGCTAAACTATCCCTTGAAGATCCAATTGCTACCGAGTTCGTTTGATGACGCCGGCCGGGCAACACTGGCTCAGCGCCTCACTTGTTTTCTAATTGACGACAAAGTGACCGTCGACGCCGGCAGTATTGGCCTGGCACTATCCGACGCTCAACGCCGCTCAGTCCGCGACATAATCGTTACGCATCCGCACATGGATCACATCGCGAGCCTGCCGATCTTTGTTGATGATCTGTTTGGTGAGTTAACGGAACCAATTCGAATACACGCAACTGAGGAAGTGGTGGCCCTGCTTGAGCGCGACGTCTTTAATGACAACGTGTATCCAAGATTCGCCGAATTGCGAAATCAGCATGGACCCGTGATGGAATACGTGCCGTTCAGAGTCGGCGAAGAATTTCGGGTCGCTCACTTGCGAGCAACCGCCGTTAACGTTAACCACATCGTGCCGACCGTTGGACTGGTCGTAACGGATGGTAGATCGACTGTGGCATTTAGCTCAGATACAGCGGCAACGGACGAACTGTGGTCTCTGATCAATAAGACGCGGAACCTCAATGCGCTTTTCATCGAAGCTTCCTTTCCTAATTCGATGCACGAGTTGGCAAAAGCATCTAAACACCTGACGCCGCAAACGATGGCTGAGGAGCTGACCAAACTCAGTCACAACGGCATCGACATTCTCGCTGTGCATTTGAAACCTGCTTATCGACCGACGCTCGTCAAAGAAATCCGCGCGCTGGGAATTAAGGGATTAAATGTGATGGAAGCGGGACGAGTTTACGAATGGTAAAGCCGCAAAGAGCAAAGGGCTAAGAGCAAAGCGTTGTTCGCTCCTGGCCTTTTGCTCTTTGCCCTTCGCCGCTACCTTGCCGGTTCGAATTCCTTCTCTACATGTTCGCCGGCGAAATTCTCGAGAACGACTCGGCCACTCGGCAGTAACTGCTGCACGCGAAAAGTTCTCTCCGAACCATTGCGGCCCGGCATCAGTTCTGCCCGAAACACAACTTCCATTCCGGGACGGGCCCAAATGTTCGCATCGCGTTTTCCGCGGCGCTTTCGACGCGCACCATTGTTTCGAATCATCAAAGCTCCAATCGCGCCAACGGCGCCGGCTGCCAATGCTATGCCTCCCAAGACCCGCTTCGTCGCTTTCTTCATGAGTGATCGTCAGCAGTAATTGTCGCGACAAGTCGGGGCAATCAACTGTATTGGCGAGCAACTGTCGTTCCCAATGAAAAAGGGCGGCGGTCCCAGGTGGGTCGCCGCGCCTTTTTTGCGTTCTTGATCGGTCTCTAATGACACAAGGGGTCAAGTTTTCCGGCGCTGCTCGGATAAATCGGCAAGCCGCTTACCGCGCGTTCAGCGTTCATCGCAGTGAATTGCGACCATTCAGAAGGGACTTTGTCTTCCGGAAAAATTGCTTCCACCGGGCATTCTGGTACACACGCGTCACAATCGATGCAGGTTTCGGGGTTGATTACGAGCATGTCGTCATCGACATGGAATGCATCGACGGGGCAGACCACTGCACAATCCGTGTAACGACAATTAACGCACGGCTCAGCGACCACATAGGTCATAAACGAATCATTCCTCCACGTGTGACTCAGTTACTGCGCTCGATAGAATTAGAGCGGGGCCATCCTAGCAGAGCCACTGATCCTC
>DASYPX010000195.1:0-5537 GCA_036006125.1 Pyrinomonadaceae bacterium
GTGAAACTGCTCTTTTGGAGATGTTGGTTTTGAAAGATTCGCCTTTGTCTTTAATCTGTGTAATCTGCGTAATCTGCGGACACTTCTGACCGATGCAAAATGATCTCGTACAACCCAATGGCAACGAATCTGGAGTTGTGATTCCTGCACCACGCCGCCGCCCATCCAACATCTGGCTCATCATCGTCGCCGCGCTCTTCATCATCGTTCCATTTCTGACGTGGTATTTCACCTGGTTTGGCCGCGCGCTCTCAGACAATAAGATCGCCGAGTACCTCGCCGACGATCAGCATCCGCGCAACATCCAACACGCGCTCGCCCAAATCGAAGCTCGCATGGAAAAGAACGATGCGAGCGTCAAGAAGTTCTATCCGCGCATCGTCGAACTAACCAAGAACTCAAACACTGAAGTCCGCAAGACCGTCGCCTGGGTCATGGGCCAGGACAACACGTCGGAAGACTTTCATCGCGCGCTGCTCTCGCTACTCAACGACGTCGAACCTCTCGTTCGTCGCAACGCCGCTTTACAACTCGTGCGATTTACCGACGCGAATGGACACCCAGACGCCTCCGGCCGGCCCGAGCTGCGCACCATGCTGCAACCCTTCGAAGCCAAGTCGCCCATCGCCGGCACACTCGTGAGCCTTCTGCCCGTCGGCAGCGAAGTCCACGCCGGCTCGCTGCTCGCCCGCATCCGCGATTCTTCCGGCAACCTCCAGGAATTTCGCGCCGCGGTTGACGGAAAAATCATCGCTACGCCAGCGAGCAGCCTTTTGACTTCGAATCAAACGGGAGATGCGGCTATGACGACGCCTTTGGTATCAAAGGAAGGCGATCAAGTGCAGGCAAATCAAACGATAGCGTGGCTGGCTCCCGACCGCGCAACCATCCTCAACGCGCTAGGTGCGCTTGCATACGTCGGCACCAGGGAGGATCTGCCTCTTATTCAACAATGTGCCCAAGTCGAAGGCGGGACTGAGACATTGCAACAAGCAGCTGCCACTGCAAAATTGATAGAAAAGCGAGTTAGCGCGTTGCACTGACTGGTTAGGTGCGCGCCTCCAACCGTTTCAACCCCAGCAGGGCTGCGCCCAGGGCGCAAACGTATTCACAATCCAGAGGAACAGTCACTTTGATTCCGAGGCGATCTTCTAACGCTTTGACCATGCCACTCTGCGTCGCGACGCCCCCGATGAAGAGCACCTCCTTCTGAGCATCAACCGCGCCGCTACCCGTAGCCTTGTCCGCGCGGCTCCCAGTGTCCCCGCCGCTAGACGTGCCATTGCCCGCGGGCGGGTCAGTCTGGCTGCCGATGCGCTGATGCTTTTCAACGCGCTTGAGCAACAGCGCCGCGCGATCGGCGAGCGAATCGTAAATGCCGCGCATGATGTCTTCGAGGTTCACGCCGGCGCTGACGTGATTGATAATCTCGCTTTCCGCCAGCACCGCGCAGACGCTGCTAATCGGTTGGGGGTTCTCTGAGTTCAGTGCTAGCTCGCCCACTTCATCGATTTCTATCTGCAAGTACTTGGCGGCACGTTGAATGAAACTGCCGGAGCCGGCGGCACACTTGTCGTTGGTTTTGAACGAGCGGACTTTGCCTGCCTCTTTCATCGCAATCGCGCGCGTCGATTGGCTGCCGATGTCGAGCAGCAGGGAAGGCTTGGGATGTAGGTAGTAAGCGCCGCGTGCGCCGCTGGTAATTTCGGTGATTTGAATATCGCGAAAGCCGATGCCGTAACGGCCAAAGCCGGTTGCCGCGACATAAGAAACATCGTCGGGCTTTAACCGCGCGTCTTTGACAGCAGCGTCCAGAGCGGCGCGTGCCGACGTATCCATGTTGACGCCGGTGCGAACCATCGCCCGCCCGAGAACAGCCGGCGGCCGATTCGAATCGCGCTGGCGAATAATGACGGCCTTGGTGAAAGCTGAGCCGCTGTCGATTCCTGCTACGTGTCTCATCGATTAAGAAGTCTCAAGTTTCAAGTCTCAGGTCTCATGAACTGGCGCCCTCTGGCGTTGGCTTATGCGGCTCGAGTTGCCGTTTGTTTTCACGTCAGGATGCAAAAGCCGCAAAGTTACGGAAAGCTTCGCACCCTCACCGTAGCCCTTTCCCCAGAGGAGAGGGAATAAATACCTTCCTCACGATCGTGCTACAGCCCCCACGGACGTTGTTCCCCAAACTTCAGATTCAAAAGTGTCGTCTTCCTTCTCCAGAGCAAACAACGCCGCGCCGATGGCCCCGATGAAATGCGCATCGGGACTCACCTGAAGATTCGTGTCCAGAATTTCTTCCAGAGCTCTCACCATGCCGACGTTGCGCGCCACACCACCCGTCATAGTGATTTGCGGTTCGAGCGAAACGCGTCGCGCGAGAGAGATAGTTCGCTTCGCAATCGCCAAATGAACTCCACGCAGAATGTCCGGTGGCTTCTTACCCATAGATAGATACGAGAGGATGTCGGATTCGACGAACACTGTGCAGACGGTGGTCAGCTTAACGGGCTTGGTGCCTTCGAGTGACAACGGCCCAACTTCGTC
This sequence comes from Pyrinomonadaceae bacterium, assembly GCA_036006125.1. GTDB lineage: Bacteria > Acidobacteriota > Blastocatellia > Pyrinomonadales > Pyrinomonadaceae > UBA11740. Next base: position 2,542 of record DASYPX010000195.1, read on the forward strand.
AAGTGTAATGCCCATCACGTCCGCAGCATTCGCGAGAAATCGGCCCGTGCCCGCAGCGCACTTGTCGTTCATCACAAAGTCGAGCACCTCGCCGTTTGCGCCGATGCTGATCGCTTTAGCGTCCTGGCCGCCCATGTCGATCACTGTCCGCGTCGCAGGGAAGATGTAGCTGGCGCCGCGCGCGTGACAGCTAATCTCCGTCATCTGCGCGTTGCCAAAAGTAATCTTGTAGCGGCCGTAGCCCGTGCCGACGACGAAGCCTACGTCGCGCGGATTGATGCGCGCTTCGCGGCAGGCGATGTGAAATGCATTCTCTGCGGCGCGCGTCACGTTCGCGCCCGTGTCCGTCAGCGCGCGCCCAACTATCCCTCGGTCTTCCTCCATCACGACTGCTTTGGTTTGCGTCGAACCGACGTCAACTCCGGCTGCGTATCTCATTTCGTCTCTCTCGTTTTTAGGCCCCGCCGCTAAACCGCTATTGCTGTTCTATGCTTCTGGTGATCGAGCGCCTCGAAATATGCGTCGATGCGGTTCTTCAGTTGCGCTTCTGAAAAATAGCGCGGATCTTCCAGGTCCGATTCGATGTAAAGCGTCGGCACGCCGAGCACTTTCGTGAAGTAGTCGCGCATGTCGCCCTGACCGGCCGAGAACAAACGACAGCTCTTCACAAAATGGATGATTACTCCGTCAGCGTTCCAGTCCTCGACGTACTTTTTGATCTGATCGTATCGCTGCAAGTAATTCCTGTTAGTCACGTTGTGTTCCAGCATGTGCAGCGCGACGGATTCGAATGGCTTTGCCGGATCGTGTCGCGCGCCGAACTCCCAGAGGCCACCGACTGTCGAATAAGTCGAAGCGACCGCGGTCGCTTTCCATTTGGCGAACATGTCGCGGAACGTGCGAAAATGCGGATAAGGCGGCGGACCTTCGAAGACCAGCCTAAACTTCTCTTTGTCGGGCGAGCCGTCGTTTGCGATCTTTTCTTCCAATTCGCGCAGAGCGATTTCAAAGAACTCAACGCCTTCAGGCTTGGCGCGATAGACGTAGAGCGGCCCCATCAAAGTGATCGCATCGAAGTATGCGTCGAATGGTGAGGGCGCTTTGCGTGCGAGGTTCTTTATCTGCGACCAGAGTTCTTCGGTGTGCGCGGAACAGGCCACAGCTTCTTTGAAACGATCGTAATCGAATGCGCGGCCGGTCAATTCCTCAAGCCGCTCAACCAACTCTTCCAACTGGCGCACCACGTAATTGATGTCGTCACGCGACGGTGTGTCGGTGCGCAGGAATGGCACGTCGAGCGTATATAGAGGCGCGCCCGTGAACTCTGCGACATGCTCGAACCACTTCAGGTAAGTGTTGCAGCCGACGAAGTTGCACAGCACGAGGGTCGGCTTCGGCAGCTTGCCGCCAGCGGGCGTGATTCCTTTGAGGTACGCCCCGATGTCGGCTTTAACGTAGGCGCAGTTATCGGCGGCATAACCCAGTTCTTCGGCCAGCAAAATCGGATCGAGCGATTGATGACGAATCGCAAGCTGAAGAGCGTTGACCTCAGGATAGATCGGCACAGCGCCAAAGCCTTCCAACAACTCAACACAGTTTCCGGAGATCATCATCGATACAGTCGGCGGCTCGCCCGTCAACGCAGCTCCATCCAGAATGTCATACCATTTCACCATCAACTCTTTCTGTCGATGATGAAGCTGGCTGCGATATTCGGTTTGCATGGTCATAGCGTATGTCTGTCTTGGGGGACTAGCCCGACCGTAAGGGAGGGTCATCTGCCCGCGTAAGTTCCAACCGTAAGCCCTCTCTGACGGTCGGGCTAATGCCCCCGGAGCTAATCAAACAACAGCGATTCGACGAACGTCTCAATTTCAGTCCGCAGGCGTTCGAATGTGAACATCTTCTCTTCGAATTCCATCAACAGATGCGGAATGCCTTCCTTTTCCAATTCCTGCTTAAACAACACGTAATCGAAGTAGGCGGGCTCGCAGAACTTCGCGACCAAAAGCAACACCGCGTCCGCCTTGCGGTTACGAACTTTCTCGATCAGTTGCTTGTGACGTGGATTGCGCCAGTCGTGCCGCACTGACGAATAGACCGACCGGTTCAGGTAGCTGGCGGCGAGCGACCTCAACGGATCGCCGTTTACCGGCACATCACCGGTGAACCATCGCGGCCCGAGCACGAAATCGTCGTCGACGATGTAACAACCAGCTTCTTCGATGATCCTGATCAAGTCGAGTGGCGGCTGTTCACAAAACGAACCTTCGACGACGATCCGGATGGAATCACGTTGCTTGCCTTCGCGTTTTGGCAGCTCGTGGAAAGTCTGACGCAGGAGCGCCGTGTGCTCTTCCACCGGCAGAAAATTTCCGGCGCGCACCAGAGCGTACGCCTCGCTCGTGCGAATCAAGTGCGGATTGCGGGCGCGTTCATCGTAAAGCTGTCGCGTCAGTCGCCGATTGTCGTTGTACAACTCAATCGAATCTCCTAGTGCGCGCTCGTTAAATCGCACATCGCCGAGTTGCTCGAGATTCTTCAGCAGCCGTTCATATTCGCTGATAAGAAATGTTGTGCTCGCTTCTGAGTTCGGATTGTGCGGCAGATGCAGAAAGTCTGTGTAAATGTCCGGAAAGTTGCGCTTCATTACGAAGCAAAGGTTCCGCGCCGAATCGCATATAGACGAGAAAAGAAGTCCGTCGAATGGCGCGAGATGTTTCGTCAATCCCAGCTCGAGCGTCGTTTTTATGATCGAGCAGATGAACGAACCAAAGCGCGCGTCCGCGTACTGAATGTCGAGCTGATCGCCGGCGCCGTGCAGCCCGACGGGCAGCATGCCGCACGCGTGAATTAGTTCGACCGGGGCGTAAACGGGGAAGTAACCGATGGCTTTGCTGCCGGGATGCTCGTCTTTCCACCGCCGGACAGTGGCGAAGTTAACGTCTTGAATAATGTCTTCGCAGGGAATATCAACGACAGGGGACACAGAGGAA
>DASYPX010000196.1:0-3133 GCA_036006125.1 Pyrinomonadaceae bacterium
CAACCGTTTGCGCATTACGATTGGCCGGTCCGCGCGCAACGACCTCTGCATTCCCGATCCGTTTGCCTCGCGCGTGCATGCCGAAGTGCGTCATGAAGGCGACGAATACTTTCTCCAGGATTTGGGTTCCGCGAATGGCACCCTCTACAACGGCTCGATCGTCGATGCGTCGATTCAACTGACACGTGGTGGCCGCATCCAAATCGGCGAAACTGAAATCGTTTTCAACGATAGTCAGTTTCCGCTCAGCAGCGGTGCCACGATGATCACCGATCAGAGCGCATCGATGCCTGAGGCGACGATTGCGCTCTCATCTGCCGATCGCACCACTTCGGGCCTGTTCCAGCAGATCGAGGGCGCGCTCTCGCGTTCGCAGGAATCCGCCGCGCATGAAAAGTTCGAACAGAAGACTGACCTCCTTGCGCTGATCAGCAAAGTGGGCGTTGCGCTGCTGGCTTCGGTGACCTTGAATGAAACGCTCGAGCAGATTGTCTCGCTCGTGTTCGAAGCCGTACCTGCGGATCGCTGCATGATCATGATGCGCGGCAAAGATGATCCCGAATTGAAAGTAGCCGTCGCGCGCCTGCGCGATCGCCAGGGTGACGTCGGCGAGATTCGCATCAGCCGTTCGGTGATTGAGGAAGTCGTGAACCACGGCAAGTCCGTGCTGACTTCAGACGCGCAGGCCGATCCGCGCTTCATGGGCGGCACGGTTGTCTTGCAGGGCGTGCGGTCAGTGTTGGCCGTGCCGCTCGGCGTGGGTGAAAACGTTTTCGGAATCATCTATGCTGACTCGCCAATCGCCGATGGCCGATTCACGGAAGATCATTTAAAAGTGCTGACCACGCTGTCGTCAGTCGCGGCGATTCGCGTTGAGAATGCGCGGCTCGCTGAAGAACAGTTGGAGCGCCAGCGTCTAGAGCGCGAGTTGGAAGTCGCCAGCGAAATTCAGCAACGTTTTCAACCAACGTCGGCCCCACAGTTGGAAGGCTACGAGCTTCAGGGAATCAGTTTTCCCTGTTACGAAATCGGCGGCGACTATTACGACTTCATCCATCGCGCCAACGGCAATCTGGTAGTCGCACTGGGCGACGTTTCCGGCAAAGGAACCGCGGCGGCGCTCTTGATGTCGTCGCTTCATGCCGCGGTGCACGCGCAGTTCGAAACGCATCCATCTCTGGTCGAGACGATCAGCGCCGTCAATCGCTACCTGGTGGAGAGCATTCCCGCAAACCGCTTCGTCACTCTGTTTTATGCGGAGCTGACTCCCAAGACTGGTGATGTTGCTTTCCTCAATGCCGGTCACAACCCGCCGCTGATCGTTCGCACCGGCGGCACGATGGAACAGCTTGCGGCGGGAGGATTGCCACTCGGAATTATGGCCGAAGCTGACTTCCGCGAAGGCCAGACGAAACTGAATCCCGGTGATGTGCTGGTGATTTATTCAGACGGCGTGTCGGAAGCCGTCAGTCCCAGCGGCGAAGAGTTCGGCCCGACGCGCTTGTACGAAGCAGTCGCGCGCAACCTCGACGCCTCCGCCGCCGGCATTCGCGATCGCATCGAATCTGCGCTCACCAAGTTCTCACAAGGCACGCCCGCCGCGGACGACATCACGCTTGTGATTGTGAAGCGCCTGGCGGAAGCTTCTGCGGTTGCCGCGGGTGCGTAAGAACCACCGTCAGTACACGCTTCGGGCGCGCGTGTTTAATTTCGAACTAAGACTAAATCGCGATTCGATTCCTTCCGTTAGGCTCTCGATTCGTGCGGTGACATATTCACCCACGAACGGTCCGTGCTTGAAACCATGACCTGAGCCGCCGCCGACGAGCCAGACATTTTCAAATTCCGGATGACGATCGATCAGAAAGTCGCCGTTTGAAGTGTTCTCGTATTGGCAAACTCGAGATTCGCTCACCGGTGCGTCTTTTAGTTCAGGAATTCTGCGGGCGAGATAACGACGCACTTCCGCCAATCCTTCGGCGCTCGCGATGCGATCGCCTGTGTCTGGATCGAAGGGTACGCCGTGACGATCGATGGCGACCTTCACGCCTCGGCCTTCAACATCCGGCAAACCGTACGCTTCTTCCTGGAAGTCAATCCACACCGGCAGCGCCGGTGGCGTGAGGCGGGTCCCGGCTGACGCGCCGAAATAGAAAACTTCCTGTCGGGTCGGATGAATTCGATTTGCGAGCAAGTCCGGAAACATCCTGGGTAGCCACGGACCACAAGCGAAGACGTAGGCGCCGGCGAAGATTCGTTGGCCATCTGACATCTCCAGCCCGTCAAACCGATTTCCGGACCGCGGCGCAGCGACGTGCTGCTGGAAATATTCAACACCAGAATTGATTGCTTCGCGCACGACTGACTGCACCGCGCGTCGCGCTACAAGCACGCCGCTCTCCGGTTCGAAGTAAGCGCCACAAATTCGGTCGGCTGATATCTGCGGATAACGAGCGCTCGTTTCCCCGAGACTTAGCTTCTCGACAGGAATGCCGACACTGGTCAGGGTTTCAAACGACTGGCCTGGGTAAGGATCGCCTTCATGCTCCAGCCAAAGCACACCCGTTTGATAAAACAGAGATTCGCCGGCGCGCGCGAATAATTCCTTCCAAAGATGCAGCGATCGCCACGCGGAGCGCGTGTAAATTTCATCTGCGCCGTACCCCATGCGAATGATCCGCGACTCGTCGCCGGAACTTGAACGGCTGTTGCCGGCGCCGTAAGCATCGATGAGCGCGACGCCCTTGCCGGACTCCTTAAGCAGATACGCGCTCCAGGCGCCGAACACGCCGGCACCCACGACGGCAACATCGAATGAAGGTTTCGCTGGCATTGCCGCCGCATTATTAGTTTGAAGTTAATGAAAGTAAATGTGATGTGCTTGACTCTCTTGTCACGTGTCATTACGCTTGTTTGACTTCGTCGATTCCTGCCAAAAACAGGCTCAGTTCTTCGAAACTCATGGTCAAAGACGAATTTATTGGCTCAATTGCAGAGAAGCGCGCGCGCATCGGGGTGATCGGTCTCGGTTACGTCGGGTTGCCGTTGGTGACGGAATTCGCGCGCGGCGGATTTGCCGCGATCGGTTTTGAGGTCGACGCCACAAAGGCAGCGACGATCAATTCCGGCGAGT
>DASYPX010000197.1:0-3511 GCA_036006125.1 Pyrinomonadaceae bacterium
GATTCCGAAAAGCGGCTGACCAAACTCGACGGCCTGACCGTTCTCGACATATATCTTCACGACTTCGCCCGAGGCCTCAGCCTGAATTTCGTTCATCAGCTTCATGGCTTCGATGATGCAGACAACGGTGTCGGCTTCAACGTGACTGCCGATGCGCACGAAACTCTCTGCGTTCGGCGACGGAGCTCGATAGAACGTGCCGACGATGGGAGAGGTGATGCGGTGCAGACCCTGATCTTCAGAAGCGGCTTCTTCAGCTTGTGCTCCGGGATGTGGCGGAGTCGCGTGCGGAACACTCTGTACCACGCTTTGCGTTGTCGCCGGAATCGCATGATGTTCAGGCGGCAACATGGGCGCGATCGGTGGCTGATTCGGGTACAGATTTCGGCCAACCTTTACATGAAATCCTTCGCGCTCGAGTTCAAAATCGGTGAGCGCATTGTCGGTAATCAACCCAATCAATTCCCGCAGCTCGTCCATGTTGATCGAGGCCTCAAGATGCTTCGGCAGGGGACGATGCCGGCGACGACCGCGATCTCGATCACGATGACCACGTTCCGGTCGTGGCTCGTTCGATTGTTCGGCAGCAGGTGGTTGGGATTCTTGATTGTTCATCGCTCGTTTGACTCCGGCCGACATAAAAACCTCCAGGGTGTGTTGGCTTCCGCTAGGTCACCAGCGGGTGTCAGTGCGCAAACAAGTCCTATTAAAGCAAAAGCCCCGCGATGCGCAAAAGGCCAGGCGGAGCTTTGTCATGCTGAACGGTCTTACTCTTCGCTGTCAGACTCGTCCGTGGTTTCCGATTTTGATTCAGCGCCCTTCTTTTTTGAGCCACCTTTGGTGCGCTTCTTGGCTGCTTCTTCGGCGGCCGTTTCGCGCGGATTGCCCAACAATTCGATGATTGCGAGTTCGGCGCCATCACCGGCACGCCGGCCGAGCTTAATAATTCTGGTATAGCCGCCGGGACGATCCTTGAAGCGCTCGCCAAACTCGTCGAACAAACGCTTCACGGCCGCCACACCGGCGGTGCGCGGCGGGACAATTTGACCGCGACGTCCGGTTTCAGAGCCGCGACCAAAATTCCCGGCGTGAAAGAACGCCGCTGCCTGACGGCGCAAATGAACACCGCGCACTTCGGAGCCGTTGCCTTCCAAACTCGCCGCGTGGCGCGACAGTGTAATGGCGCGCTCAACAAACGGGCGCAGTTCCTTTGCTTTGGGCAGGGTCGTTACGATTCGCTCGTCACGAGAATTAATGAGGGACGTCGCCAGATTTCGCAACATAGAGATGCGATGCTCCGTGTCTCGTCCTAGTTTTCGATGTGCCTTTCGATGACGCATGACCTTGTTCTCTTTGTGGCACAGGCGTCTCGCCCGTGGTAATCACGCGCAAGATGCGCGCGCCACTGTCCTTTTACTGTACCGCCGCTTCAAATTCGTCTTCGCCGGCGTCGCCTTCACCTTCGTCGCCGCCTTCAAATCCCATTTCGCTGTCGCCCGTTCCTGGAATCGGATTGCCCTGCTCGTCAAACTGCATTCCGAAATCGAGACCCATGCCCCGTAGGATGTCGCGGATTTCGCCCAAAGACTTCTTGCCGAAGTTTTTGGTGGCAAGCATCTCGCGTTCTGAACGCTGTACGAGATCCCGAATCGTCTTGATACCGGCATTCTTCAAACAATTGTAAGAACGGACTGACAACTCGAGTTCATCAACCGAGCGATCAAGTTGATCGTTGCGCGGTAAAGGCGCCCGTTCGGCCTGTTGATAGCTGTAGTCTTCGGTGTCCTCTTCAAAGTTAATAAAAATCGCCATGTGATCCTTGATTAACTTTGCGGCGAGGCCGATCGCATCATCTGGTTTGATCGAACCGTCCGTCCAAACTTCGATCGTCAGCTTGTCGTATTCGGTGTTTTGACCGAGGCGTGCCGCGTCAACCGCGTAGTTCACTTTTTTGACGGGCGTGTGCACCGAATCAATCGGAATGTAGCCGAGCGAAAGATCTTCGTCGAAGTTTCGATCCGCCGAAACGTAACCGCGGCCGCGCTTGAGGCGCATTTCAATATTTAGAGAGCCACCGCTGCTCAGCGTCGCGATGTGCACGGTTGGGTCGAGAATCTCGACATCGGCGTCTGCTTGAATATCGCCGGCGGTGACTTCCCCCGCGCCCGTCTTTGAAATCGTCAACGTCTTCGGCTCGTTGCCGTGCAGCATGAACGGCACCTGCTTCAGGTTGAGGATGACGTCTGTCGCGTCTTCGACGGTGCCTTTGATCGAGGAGAACTCGTGCTCCACACCTTCGATCTTCACCGCGGTAATCGCGGCGCCTTCAATCGAAGAAAGCAACGCCCGTCGCAGCGAATTGCCGACCGTCGTGCCAAACCCACGTTCGAACGGTTGCGCCGAAAACCGGCCGTAACGTTCCGTGAGCGTGTCACTGTCTGCCGCCAAACGCCGCGGCATCTGAAAACCTGTCCAAAGATTATTTTGATCCATAACTTACCATCGATGTTTGAGGAGAAGCGCGCGAACCGTCGTTGCAGTCGCACGCGTGTATTAACTACTTGCTATAAAGCTCCACAATTAGTTGCTCGTTAATCGAGCGATCAATGTCGTCACGCGTCGGCAGCCCAGTGATCGACGCCGCCATGTCCGTGCCGCCTGCGGAAATCCACGACGGACGTCCACGGCCGGCCGCGGTCTGCCACGCGCCTTCAACGTGCACATTCTTGCGACTCGCGTCCTTCACCGTCAGCACGTCGCCCGACTTCACTTGATACGAGGGAATGTCTACCTTGCGGTCGTTAACCAGCACGTGCCCGTGATTGACGAGCTGCCGCGCCTGTCGCCGCGAAGTCGAAAAGCCCGCGCGATAAATCGCATTATCCAAACGACGTTCGAGCAAAAACAGCAGGTTCTCGCCCGTGATGCCTTTCATGCGCGCGGCGCGTTCGAAGTAGTTTCGGAACTGCCCTTCGAGAATGAAATAAATTCGTTTGACTTTCTGCTTTTCGCGCAGCTGCTGGCCGTAACCCGCCAGCGCTTTGCCGCGCCGCATGGAATTGCCGTGTTGTCCGGGCGGTTGTGTGCCGCGCTTTTCAATCGGACAAGATGGTTTGTAGCAACGGTCGCCCTTGAGGAAAAGTTTTGCGCCTTCGCGGCGGCACAAGCGGCACACCGCATCTCGATACCTAGCCAATCGTTTCTGCCTCCAGTCTATTAACTACTTAGACGGAAAAGTTTACAGGTCGCTTTGCTTGAATTCTGAATCTGGAATTTTGAATTTTCAATTCCGGAATTCGAAATTCCCGCAACCCTTCATCCTTTAGGTCAATGTTATTGCCAATTGTCGATTTCCGATTGCGGATTCATTACGCGTTTTGCCAATCGACAATCAGCAACCGCAAATCGGCAATACCCTACACTCTCCGCCGCTTCGGCGGTCTACATCCATTATGTGGAATTGGCGTCGTGTCGCGAATCGCGGTCACGCGAATTCCTGCGTTGTTTATGG
>DASYPX010000198.1:0-18577 GCA_036006125.1 Pyrinomonadaceae bacterium
TCGTTGATGAACTTTCGGTCGTAGGCAACAGCCTGGTGATGCCGACGGTGAACGCGCACATCAAAGAGTTGTTCGGCTTCGATTTTTCAGAAGCTCTGGATTCGATCGCAAATGCAAACAAGCGCGGCGCCAGTCGCAAGCGAACAAAGAAGGTGACTCGCAAACGCGGTCGTAAAGCCCTTCCTCGCAAATCCAGGAAATAGACCAACAGACAGCGCGTTGGCTAAGTGGCTTGCCCGCCGTCGTCTTATTCGGAGTCAGACGTCGTGGTGCCCGAAGCTTTCTGAACTTCCTCGATCGCGCCTTCAAACGCGCCGGCCACAGCGCCGAGCGCGGCGCCTTGGGCTACGCGCTTCGCTACTTTTTGCACTTTCTTAAAAGCGGCCTTTGGCTTCTTGGCTGCTTTTTTCACGGTCTTTTTCAAGGCCGTTGCGCGCTTGGAACTAGCCTGACGCGAGCTGAGTTTCTTTGAGGAACTCTTCGTTGACTTCTTCGCCCGACCCTTGGCTGATTTTTTCGATCCCTTTTTTGTCGCCATCTGCTACGACTCTCCTTCGCGAAAATCGCTCGCGTGCAACAAAACTGTACACGAGCTTTTGTTCTGCGAAGGTAAATGCAATGCGCGAGCCTCACTTCGTGGTTGTCGCGAGATGCCGCAGATCGTCAGCGAGTTCGGAAGGCTTCCATTCGTTGCCGCGATACAGCTTTACCAGTTTTCCGCCAGGGTCGATGACCGCGGTGCGAAGTGAATGCATGACCTGTTCTTCACCCGTGGAAGAGTCTTTGAAGTAACGCAGGCCAAAGAATTCGGCAATCCGTTTCACTTCATCTGCCGTTCCGGTGGTGAACTCCCAGTGGTCGAACTTTTCGTCTGCGTAGCGACCGGTATGCGACGCGCCATAGCTGCGCATCACTTTCGGCGTGTCGTACTCAGGATCGAAACTGACCGTCAACAGGTGGGTTTTTGCGTAGACGTCAGGCTGCTTTTGCAGTTCGAGATCGACCGCCGCGAAGTTGCTGCTCATTAGAGTGCACTGATCGGGTTGCGGGCAGCGTGTATAAACGAAGGTGAGCGCTATGCTACGGCCTCTGTATTGTGAGAGGTGAATTGGCTTCCCGTCCTGGTTCACCAACGTAAAGTCCGGAATCTCGTCGCCGGGCTTGGGCTCGCCGGGAACGACAGTTGTCGGGGTAAGGACAGCACCTCCCTCAGTCACCGCCGTCACTTCAATCCATGAAGAAATGTCATCGATGACCAACGTGCCGGTAATTTGATCGCCCGGCTTCATCGTTTTCAGGTCGGCAGCATTCTTGGTCTTGAAGTCCATCGTCATCCCCTGCATGTAACCGGGAATGTCTTCGTGCTTGATTGTGGCCGTCCGGTCCTGTTGATTGACGGCTACGACCACGCCTTTGATGGGATAGCGCTTCTCGTTTTTCGGCGGCTGGTCGCCCCAACTGCACGAGCCCGCAATAAACGTAGACGCGATTAAGACGGAAATAAGAATTGTTCTTTGACTCATGATGACGACTCGTTAGGTTAATGCCGCATCGTATTTACCTCAAGCGAGCGCGCGAACGAAGAGACGCGGGGTTGTGTTAGCATGGCCGCGATGATGGTGAGCGGAACGCAACGCGCCGCGGTGCTCGACGGCAAAGTTGTCGCGGATGAGATTAAAAGGGAAGTCGCCGCTGAAGTACGCGACTTAAAGGAAGCGCACGGCGTTACCCCCACTTTGGTGGCGGTGCTTGTGGGCGACGATCCGGCATCGGCGGTGTACGTGCGTAACAAGGTGCGCGCCTGCCAAGAAGTCGGAATCGCTTCGCGAAAGATTGCCCTTGCCGATTCAACTCTGACCGATGAGTTGTTCCGGGTGGTCACCGAATTGAATCGAGACGATGGCGTCGACGGGATTCTTGTCCAGCTTCCTCTTCCGAAACAGATCAATGACTCAGTAATTATCGAAGCGATCGATCCGGCGAAAGACGTTGACGCTTTTCATCCTACAAACGTCGGTCTGCTCGCGATGGGGAAACCCAGGTTTGTTCCGTGTACGCCGGCGGGAATCATCGAACTTCTGGACCGTAATAGGATCGAAATAGCCGGCGCTAACGCGTGCGTGGTGGGACGCAGCCAAATTGTGGGGCGCCCTGTCGCCGGTTTGCTTTTGCAACGCCACGCAACCGTGACGATCTGTCATTCAAAGACGCGTGATTTGCCATCAGTTACGCGGCAAGCAGACATCCTGGTAGCCGCAATCGGGCGGGCGGCATTCATCCGCGGAGATTTCATCAAATCCGGAGCAACGGTGATCGATGTTGGTGTCAACCGATTGACTGATCCAAACCAGGCACGCGAGTTTTTTGGCGCCGAAGCTGACAAGAGAATCGCTGCGATCAACGAGAAGGGCTACACTCTGGTGGGTGATGTACACCCCGCTGAAGCCGATCTCGTTGCGGGAAATCGCACGCCCGTGCCCGGTGGAGTGGGATTGTTAACGGTGGCGATGCTCATGAAGAACACTTTGCAGGCGGCGAAGTGGAGAAGAGGACTGAGTGATGAGGACTGAGGACTGAGTGACCCCAGATGCTCAAAGTTGGACTCACGGGCTCAATCGCGGTCGGAAAGTCATTCGTGCTCGAGGTGCTCCGCGAACTCGGAGCGCGCACGATTGACGCCGATCAGATCGCCCGCGAGTGTGTCGAACCGGGAACACCCGGACTCACCGCCGTCATCAAGGAATTCGGCGACGCTGTGCTGAACGTGGACGGTTCACTCGATCGCGCGAAACTTGGAGCGGTTGTCTTCGCGGACAGAGTTAAGCGAGAGAAACTCAACTCAATTCTTCATCCGTTCATCATCGCCAGACAGGACGAAATCATGCGGCAGTGGGCCCATGAGACTCCCGATGCAATTGTCGTCATCGACGCCGCATTGATGATCGAGTCAGGCGGATACAAACGCTTCGACAAGCTGATCGTGGTGCACTGTCAGCCGGAAATTCAGATTCACCGTCTAATGAAACGCAACAGTCTTTCACACGAGGAAGCCGAGCTTCGCATCAAGTCGCAAATGCCGCAGGAAGACAAGATAAAGCATGCGGATTACTTGATTGACACTTCCGGAGAATTCGCTGATACGCGCAGGCAGGTCGAGAGACTTTGGCAAGCACTACAGCCGCTCGCTGCTCACACAACTAATCAAGAACAGCATTAATCCGACGTTGAGGCGCGTTGATGTGCGCAACTTCAGAAATGTATTGCCCGCCAACACCCGCCATGATACTTTGACCGCGACGATGGTTACTCTCTCATCGCGTAATGGGTTCGGAATTCTGGTCCTCACGCTAACCGCCGTCGTCGCCGGATGTTCTGCATCGGCTAGCAACTCTGTTTTCTTTGGCAAAACTGATCCGCCGCGTGAAAACGTGCTGCGATACGTATCGGGCTCGGAGCCGGAGACACTCGACCCGCAAATCCCGCCGCTGCAAAACGAGGCGCGCATATCGATGGCGCTGTTTGAGGGCCTCGCGGAATACGATCCGAAAACGACCGCGCCTATTCCAGCTTTGGCGGAGCGCTGGGAAGTCAACAAGGATTGGTCGGAAGTCACTTTCCATTTGCGGCACGACGGCCGGTTCTCGAACGGCGATCCAATTACTGCGCAAGACTTCGTCTACACGATTCGTCGCGGCTTGAAGCCGGAAACCGCGTCGCGAGTTGCGTCACTCGCTTACCCCATCAAGTACGCGCAGGCTTTCAACGAAGGCGGAGTGTTTGTCTATGATCCAGCCGCAAAATCATTTCTGCTCGAAAAGGATTTCACTGGCGAAGCGCCTCATCAGACTTTTTTGAGTGAAGAATCGGTCGAATCAGTTGCGTCTGAATACCCGGTAATCCCCGAAGACAAAACACCTGATGCTGACACTGCCTTTCATCGTGAGATGCACAGCCCAGTGCGGCTTGTTTTGCCGGGCTCCGAGAAAAAACGCAATGCGGCAATCGAAGCCGAGCCAAAACTGAAAGCTGCAGTCGCGGGCAAGCAGTTCGTTCCCGTGAAGGCCGAAAACGTCGGCGTTGAAGCCGTCGACGATTACACCTTGCGAATTATGCTGATGACACCGGCGCCTTACTTTATCAGCATGATGCCGCACCAGTTCTTCCGCGCACTCCATAAAAACACGATCGAACAGTTCGGTGATACGTGGACTGATCCCGCTCACATCGTGACCAGTGGCGCCTTTAAGTTGGAGAGTTGGAACCACTACGATCGCATCGTCGCAGGGCGCAACCCGATGTACTGGGACGCACGCTCAGTAAAGCTCGACAGAATCGTCTTCTTTCTGCTTTCGGACAACACCACAATGATGACGTTGTACAAGGCGGGCGAGTTGGATGCGACCTACAACCATACCGTACCCTCGGCGTGGCTTGACGTGATTGGACCGAAGAAAGACTTCATGGATGCGCCGGAAGCCGCAATCGATTACTACAATTTCAACACAACGAAAGGCCCGACGACCGATTTGCGCGTGCGCAGAGCGCTGAACATGTCAATCGATAAGAAGGTGTTGGCGGATTGGCGACACGTGCAACCCTTGACGGCCATGACGCCGACGGGAATCTTTCCCGATTATCCGCAGCCCCAAGGTGATCGATTCGATCCGCAACAAGCGAAGAAACTGCTCGCTGATGCCGGTTACAGAGATGCTTCCGGTAATTTCGACCCCAAGAAGTTCGAGGCGAGCGAAATCGAACTAATCGTGAACACCGACGGCAACAACGTTTCGTACGCAGAATTCGTGCAGGCTCAGTGGAAGCAAAACCTTGGCGCGACGATCCAGCTTCATGTCATGGAAAATAAGACCTACTTCAAAGCGCAAAGCGCGCTCGATTACAAAGGGGTCTCGCGCACCGGCTTCTCTGCGGACTACATGGATCCGTACACATTTCTCGGCATCTTTTACGCGAAGGGTGGCGCGAATGCGACCGGATGGGCCGATCCGAAATATATCGCGCTGCTCGACGAAGCAAATCGAACAATCGATCCACATAAGCGTTACGAGCTAATGGCGCAGGCAGAGAAAATGCTGCTGGACGAACAGATTGTAATTCCGTTGACCGTCGGTACCACGCGCGAAATGAAGAAACCCTACGTGAAAGGCATGTATCCGAATGCTGCGACATTGCACGCGTGGAAGTATGTCTATCTCGAACGAGACTCATCAAAGTGGGACTACGGCGTTCCGAATATGAATGACTAGGTCTTTGATCTTTGGTCTTTGATCTTTGGTCTTCGGTTTCGGCTGTGAATTTGAATTCGCGTCAAAATTGAGCCGGCCTTGGGAGCTTCAATTCACACAGACCAAAGTCCAAAGACCTAAGACCGAAGATCAAAGTCCAAAGACCGAAGACCAGAGTCGCCATGCTTCGTTTCATCCTCCGCCGCATCATCGTCATCATCCCCATGCTGTTCATCATCGTGTCGCTAACGTGGGTGCTGGTGCGGCTGGCCCCCGGCAACTTCTACACGGGAGAGAAAAAGCTTGCGCCTGCAATCGAAAATAACCTGCGCGAGAAATATGGCCTGAACAAGCCGTGGCACGTGCAGTACCGCAAAGTGCTGTGGAACATGGCGCGATTCGATCTCGGCAATTCTCTGAAGTACGAAGGCCAGTCCGTCAATCAAATTCTATGGCGTACGTTACCGGTGTCGGCGGCTCTCGGCGTGACCGCATACCTGATTGCCTTGATCTGCGGCATTACGATGGGCACGCTTGCCGCGTTGAAGCAGAACTCGTGGCTCGACTACGCCAGCATGACGGTGGCGATGTTGGGAATTTCGATTCCTAACTTCGTGCTCGGGCCGTTGCTTGTGCTCGCATTCTCGCTGACGCTTTACTGGTTTCCCCCCGCGCTTTGGAATGGATTTCCCAGCAAGAGCATCGTGCTGCCGGCGCTGACGTTGTCCGCAATCTACATTGCGTACATCGCGCGGCTGACCCGCTCCGGCATGCTCGAGGTGTTGCGTTCAGATTACATTCGCACGGCGCGGGCGAAAGGTTTGACTGAGCGGCAGATCGTGATGCGACACGCGTTGCGCGGCGGACTATTACCCGTCGTTTCGTTCTCGGGACCTGCACTGGCGTTCCTTATTACGGGCACGGTCGTTGTCGAGCGGGTCTTTGCGCTGCCAGGTTTGGGAAACTATTTTATCAACGCATGCTTCAACCGCGATGAGCCGCTGATCCTGGGCATCGTGGCGTTCATTGCCATCACAGTTTTGGTTTTCAATCTGCTCGTCGATATTTCGTACGCGTTTATTGATCCGAGAATTCGATACTGATCAATTGCGCCGAGTGAGCGATGGCTGACATTGAGCAACCAGATAATCGACCGCTAGTCGAGCCTGAGATTCACGTCGGGCCAGAATACGCGGTCGCGGAACGCGATGTCGCGGAGTTAGTCACCGGCGAAGTGTTTGCCGGCAGCTCACTCTGGCGTGACGCCTGGCGCCGCTTATTGAGAAACAAGCTTGCCGTCTTCGGAATGTTCGTCGTCCTTGTGCTCGCGATTGCGTCAGTCATTGGTCCGGCGATTATCACGCGAGCTACCGGGTTAACCTACGATGCGATTCCGAATGACGCCGCGCTGCTAAAGTCATTCGCGCCTTTTCGCGCGGCAGATGGCAAATTCTCGTGGGCGCATCCGATGGGTACCGACAACGCAGGGCGTGACATTCTGGCGCGCGTGCTTTCCGGCGGACAGATTTCTTTGATGGTGGCACTGATTGCGACCCTCGTATCGCTCGTGATTGGCATTTCGTACGGAGCGATTGCCGGCTATGTGGGTGGGCGTCTCGATGATTTGATGATGCGGATAGTCGATGTCCTTTATTCGCTGCCCTATGTGATTCTCATCATTGTTTTGCTCGCCTTGCTGCCCGCGAAGACGCCGACAGCACAATTGGCGGAACTGTTCTTTGCACTCGGCGCGGTTTCATGGTTGACGATGGCGCGCATCGTTCGTGGCCAGATTATTTCTCTGAAGAACCAGGACTTTGTGTTGGCGGCGCGCGCGACGGGAGTCCCCACATCGAGAATCATCTTCCGTCATCTCGTGCCGAACGCGCTGGGGCCGGTGATCGTCTACGCCACCCTAACGATACCAAGCGTCATGTTGAGCGAGGCGTTCCTCTCGTTTCTCGGCCTGGGCGTGCGACCTCCGCGCGTGTCATGGGGCAGCCTCGCCGCAGAAGGCGCGCAAAACCTCGCGATTTATCCCTGGCAGTTGATTTTTCCGGGGGTGACGATGGCGCTGATGTTGTTCAGCCTTAATTTTGTCGGGGATGGATTGCGCGATGCGCTCGATCCACAGACGAGAAAGCAGTAGGCAGAAGGCAGCTGGCAGGAAAATCGGACCAATGGCGGAAGGAAGCGCTAACGGAAATTTGCTGAAGGTCAAAGACCTTCGCGTCTACTTTGAAAGTGAAGATGGCGTCGTCAAGGCCGTCGACGGCGTCAGCTTTGAGGTGAAGCGCGGCCAGACGCTTGGCATCGTGGGTGAATCCGGCTCGGGGAAGACCGTCGCGAATCTCTCGATTATGCGTCTCATTTCAGAGCCTCCGGGGCAAATCGCGGGCGGGGCGATTGAATTCAACGGACGCGACATTTTGAAGATGTCGCCGCGCGAATTGCGCGATCTGCGCGGCTGCCACATTGCAATGATCTTCCAGGATCCCATGACCTCGTTGAATCCGTTCATGCGCGTCTCGAAGCAGTTGATGGAGGTAACCCAACTTCATCTCGGCCATACAAAAGAAGAGGCGCGGCGTCACGCGGTCGAGATGCTGGAACATGTGCGAATTCCTGACGCGTCGGACCGTATCGACAGTTATCCACACGAATTTTCCGGCGGCATGCGCCAGCGGGTGATGATCGCAATGGCTCTTTCGTGCAAGCCGCAGCTTTTAATCGCCGACGAGCCGACTACAGCGCTCGACGTAACCATTCAGGCGCAGATTCTGGATCTGATAGAGAAACTAAAAACAGAGATCGGCACAAGTGTGATTCTGATTACACACGATCTAGGCGTGATTGCCGGGATGACTGATTATGTGACCGTGATGTACGCCGGGAAAGTTTTTGAGCAGGCGCCGACACCGGAACTGTTCGAACGTCCAGGCAATCCATACACGAAAGCACTCTTGCAGTCAGTTCCCGATCCAACATCCGAACAGGGAAAGCTGTTTCAAATCCCGGGGCAACCGCCTGACTTGGCTAATTTGCCCAGCGGTTGTCCCTTTGCACCACGTTGTCAGCGCGTGGAGGAAGTTTGCAAGCGAGAATTTCCCCCGTTTGTTCAACTCACAAGCAATCATCATTCGCTGTGCCATTTCGCGAGCGAGGTTTACGCTGAGTCTGCCACGTGAAGATGGAATCAAACACGCAGCCACTGATTTCGATCAAAGATTTGACGGTGCACTTTCCGGTGCGAAAGTCGCTATTCGGGAAACGGCAGACCGTTAAAGCTGTCGATGGCGTGTCGCTTGAGATTTTCGCTGGCGAAACGCTCGGCCTGGTCGGCGAATCTGGGTGTGGAAAGACCACCCTCGGTCGCGCGATCCTGCGTCTCGTCGACCCGACGGCCGGTCAAGTCATCTTTAGCGGACAGGACCTCGCGAGTCTCTCGTCATCTGCCATGCGTGCACAGCGGCAACATCTTCAGATTATTTTTCAAGACCCGTACGCGTCACTGAACCCGCGCATGACGGTGAGCCAGATAATCAGCGAGCCGCTTGCTACATTTGGCCTGGCGCGCGGCGAAGAGCGCACGCGCCGGGTGCAGGAACTCATGCAGCAGGTCGGACTGAGTCCACGCTTTTTAAAGCGTTACCCACACGAATTTTCTGGCGGGCAGCGGCAGCGCATCGGGATTGCGCGCGCGTTGTCAGTTGACCCCTCGTTCATCGTTGCTGATGAGCCAATCTCAGCGCTCGACGTTTCCATCCAGTCGCAAATCATGAATCTGCTGGATCGTCTTCGCCGCGAGAAAAACCTGACATATCTTTTCATCTCGCATGACCTGCGCGCAGTGCAGCACGTTTCGGATCGCGTTGCCGTAATGTACCTCGGAAAGATTGTCGAGCTGGCTCCAGCAAAGGCGATTTACTCACGTCCGTTGATGCCTTACACCAAGGCGCTCATTTCTGCGGTACCGGTGCCCGACCCTAAAGTCGAAGCAGCGCGAACTAGAGTCATGCTCGAAGGGGATGTGCCTTCTCCAATCAATCCGCCGAGCGGTTGCCGTTTTCGAACTCGCTGCCCATACGCGATTGACGCCTGTGCTGTGGTCGAACCTGCCCTGGTTCAAATCCTCCCGAACCACTTTGCTGCCTGCATTCGCATCAGCCCCGATCAACCCGATATTGAGCGGGTGGCTCCCGGGGCCGCGCCGGGTTTGAATCAACAAGCGGCGCACCTGCCCGCGTGAAAACCTCAGTCAATTCGTCGTTTAACATTACCGTGAGTTGAAATTAAGTGGATATTTGCGAGCGTGCGGCCGCGACAAACGCCGGGCTTGAGCGAGGGTTTGGAGCAAACCTATACTGCCGAGCTGCGACGAACCTTAACTCAAATGAAGGGAAAAACCCCCGCGCGCGCGGCGCAAATCGAACAGGAAACGTCAGAGCGTGCCCCCAAAGGGTGGCGCGAGCGGCAAGAATCGGTTGCTGATTCTGCCGGTATCGCGTTATTGCTCGTCGAAGGTCATCAGCCGCCGGCGCTGGCCGTCACAAACAATAACTCAATCTGTGAGACGCTTCAGTCTTCGCCCGAGTACCTGCGCTTGTGCGATCCATTCTGCGGCGCGGCCCACAATCGCGCGACAGCCGAAGGCGAAGTTGTCCATTACCGATGCCACGCAGGCCTGCAATGTTTCGCCCTGCCGGTGGAAATTAGCGGTCGCAAACTCGCAGTAATTGGCGGACGCGCATTTTCGAGTGGGGCCGATTACCGCGAATTCGTTGAGCGTGTTCGCGAAGGCGATCTGCGGGAATTACAAACCAACGAGTTGTTCCGGAACGTGATTTTTGCCGACGAAGCCGATCTTGATCATGCCGCGTTAAAGGTCAACCGCGCGGTGGAAGAGTTTCGCAAAGTTGAAGGTGCGGATGAAGCGCCTCAGCCGAAGGCTGAAACCAAAGAGACAGTTACCGCCGTCAGCCTAACTGACCCGGTTAAAGAAAAAGACCTGGGCCCAACGGTCAAAGTTGCGACCGGCCGTCGCAGCCTGTTCTCAGATTCTATTCGCCGCTTTGCCGAACACATTGACGCGGCCGAACCGTCGCAGATTTATGAAGCGATCCTGGCCCAATCCGCCGAGCTCCTGCAGGCTGAGCGCGGGTCGCTCTGGTTGTTTGATGAGTCGTCAAACGAACTGACCATCAAGGCTGCGCGCGGCATACCTGCCAACACAAACGAAATCGAAAGTATCAGGATGGGCGAGGGAATTGCCGGTTCAGTACTCAATGCCGGTGAACCTTTGTTAAGCACAATCGACGCACTGGGTCGCGAATCGTTGCCGGAACGAAAATATAAGACGCGGTCTTTTATCAGTTATCCGATTTCCATCGGTGCGCGCAAAATTGGCTTGCTGAATGTCGCCGACAAGCGCGGAGGCGCAGCTTATGACGCGGCAGACCTGGAACTAATTGATCTGATTGCGCCGCAAATCGCGCTGGCGCTCGAGCGGGCTCTTTGGCAGCACCGTGCGAACCAATTCCAGTTTCTGTCGATCACCGATCCTTTAACGGGTTTGCACAACCGTCGATATCTGGAAGCACGTTTGTCTGAAGAGCTGAATCGTTCAAGCCGCTACGGCGCGCCGATGAGCTTTATGATGATCGACATTGATGACTTCAAGTTCTACAACGACCGCAACGGCCACCAGGCCGGCGATCGCGCGCTGGAAATTACGGCGCAGTGCCTGCGCTCGACTTTGCGAAAAGCCGACGTGGCGTCGCGGTATGGCGGCGAAGAGTTTTCTATTCTTTTACCGCAGACCACATTGGATGAAGCGGGAATGATTGCCGATCGTCTGCGGCGCACGATCATGAATACCCGTTTTCCACACGGTGAGTCGCAGCCGCTCGGATCCGTGACTTTGAGTATCGGCCTATCGTCATTGTCGCCGTCGCTTGACTCCGTCGAAGCCATCATCCGCGCGGCCGATCGCGCGCTCTACCACGCTAAGAGCCACGGCAAAAACCGTGCTTACGCATACCAGGGAAACGCACGATAAGACATGAAGCATTAAACGGCTGATGAGCCATGAACGCATCTTTGCCAAAGTCGCGCGCGCCGAATTTGTTGGCCGCGATGCGGAGCTGCGTCGACTCGCTGATTACGCGTCCGAAGCCCCCGAACGGAAGCTGTTTCTCTTCGCCGCGCCGAATGTCGGCGCCTCGGAGTTTTTAAGGCAAGCCTACGACGAACTCTTCCTGCGCCGCACCCACGCGGTTCCCATCTACTTTGCGTTCGGCAAGGAACGAAGCGACCTGACCAGTATTGCCGTCAGTTTCTTTCAAAGCTTCTTACAACAATATGTCGCTTATCGTCGCGTCGATCCATCCCTCTGCCGAGCGCCACTGACCTTTCACGATCTGATCGACTTGGCGTTGCCGACTGACTATGAACCGCTGACTTCGCTGGTCGAATCGTTCGAGCGCGAGCGCGTGGCTGCGGATGAATTGACCTTTCTGCGTTTTTGCCTGGCAGCGCCACAAAAATTAGCCGGCGCCAGCAAGCGAAAAATTCTGCCGCTAATTGATTGTCTCGCGCTGTCGGGCGAAAGCAGCGACAGCAAATTGCTTCGATCAGTGGCAGCGGCGTTCGTGGGCCGCCGCGAAGCGGCGATCATTGCCGGCCTGCGTCGCCAAATTCCGGGCCTGATACATGCCGGGGAAGCCGACCTGGATGCGGCGGATACGATGCACATCCAAAGCCTGAATGATCACGATGCTGGTACTCTGCTCGATACGCTTACGCGGAGTCTGCAAATCGAAGCCAATCAACAGACGCGAGACTTGATTGTTCAGCAATTGGGCGGCAGCCCCTTCTTTCTTGCCGCGCTGGCGCAATCATCGAGAGGAAAACGCATCTCGTTGACGAGCTTCTTCAATTGCCAACTGCTCTACGTCGACGAACTGATGGGCGGGCGGATGCACCGGCACTTTTCAACTCTGCTCAGCCAAATTGCCCCGCAAACGCAAACTCGCAGAAAACTACTTCAGATCTTGTCCGAATCCCGCCTAAGCGAGACACGTAAGGCTTCGGTCTGGACCTGGAAGAAACGACTTGGTGTGGATGGCGCCGAGTTAGAACGAATGATCGACACTCTCCACGTTCATGAGTTAGCTAATTCGAGTGGGGCAACGATTGAAGTTAACCCTGAACCAGTGGTCTGGCTCGACTACTTAGCGGCGCAGTATCGAATGGAAGTTTCGGGCGAAGCGCGCGCGCTGACGGTGGCAAACACGCGGCTGAATAGTTTGAAGCGCGCGCCACAGGCCATGCGTCAAAAGTATCGCCGCGCCACCGCGCTGGGACTGCAAAGCGTATTGTCGCACTTCAACTGTCAGGAAATTCCCGCCAGCCTTTTTGACTACAAGAGCTTTGCGGCCGCGCATGCCGGCGATACAAGTGAAGCAATAAATGAAGCGTTGGACGCTGATGAAAACACTATTCAACTGCCGCAAATTGTATCGGCGGTGGACTGTTCCACCTTAGCGACGACCGTAGAGACGGAAGTCGGCCGTTGTGTGCTCGGTCACGGTTTCGAAGCCGGCGAGTACACTGACAAAAACGAGATCGCATGGATTGCGGCCGAGATCGACTCCAAGCTTGAAGTTGGCGAAGACGTGACGAAGGAGTGGTGCGCACGGCTCGGCCAAATAGCGCGCGAAGCGAAGATTGGTCAGGTAAAGCTTTGGCTGGTAAGTCCGGAAGGGTTCACTGCGGAGGCCTCGCGGGTCCTGAAACAACATCACGGGTACGGTTCAAGCCATCGCCAGGTTGAATTGCTGACCGCTCGTCTCCAGTCAGACCAGACTACGCCGCCAGCAGCCGGCGAAGAGTACTCGATGGTGATTCCGATGGGGCTGGATACGGAATTGATCGCTGCTCAGACGGTCGAACAGATTGCGCGTCGCATGAAATTCGGTCCGGAAGCGATCAATCAGATCAAACTAGCTTTGGTCGAGGCATGCATCAACGCAACCGAGCACAGCCTGAGCCCCGACCGCAAGACCTATCTGGGGTTTCGCCTGGAAGCTGACAAATTGACGATCACCGTTGCGAGCCGCGGCGTAGTACCCGCAAACCTTTTTGGGCAGAAAAGTGAGGCGACGGGGAATGACAAGAGCCGCCGCGGTTTCGGGTTGAAAGTCATCAGCAAACTGATGAACGAAGTTGAATTTGAACGCGTCGATGATGGGACGCAATTACGAATGACAAAGTACTTGCATTCGTCGGCCTCATAACCCGTTGGCTCGCTCCAACAGAAGTCTTAGCCCGGTTTTTGCGCTCATCAAAATCACATTCTCGAATTTGCGGTTTGTGATATGCTCTGCGGCGCGAAAGCGGGGCGCAGCAACCGATGGACGCAACGGGGGGAACATCAGTGCAGGCGCGGTGTGTCGGCGACACCGCGATCATCTACGCCAGCGATTACCTCAACAAGTTGACGGGCGAACGTATCGAGCGTGAATGCAAACGCCAGCTCGAGGCCGGTCGCCACGCCGTCGTAATCAATTTTCGCGACACAGAGTTAGTAAATAGCATTGGCGTTTCAATTCTGATCGGAGTGATCGACGTCGTTGAGCAAACTCGAGCACGGCTGATCTTCTCTGATGTAAACAGTCAAACCGCCAGTCTGTTCGAGTTGTTGGGCCTCACGCGCCTGGTACAGATTGCCAAAGATGAAACCGAGGCGCTTTCCTCACTCGCGTCATCACACCCCGGGTCGTAGCGCTCTAATAATGGAAACTAATAACCAACGCCTGCTTCACACCTTTGCGGCGCTCGCTGACCTCGGCCAGGAAATCGCGAACACTTCAGATTTTGAAGAGATGCTGCGGTCATCTTTCCACCTGCTGCTTGGGTCGGTCGCGATTCGCCGCGGGGCAATTGCGCAGCATGATCGGCAACGAGACACGTTGCGGATTATTTCGGCCCGCGGGTTGGAGCAAACCCGTGGTATTGAAATCAAAATCGCGCGCGACCGCGCTCGAGAACTCACAATCCTGGGGGCGACGCTGACACTCGCGAGCGCGACTGCGGAAGCGTCCCGGTTCATGGACGAAAATCCGCAACTCTTTGCCGCCGCTGAAATTCAACTACTACTGCCACTCGTCGTTCACGATCGTTTGATCGGAGTGGTGCTGCTCGGGGAAAAAGCCAGCGGCGAGAAATTCACCGAAGAAGATCTCGATACACTGAGCGCACTCGCTCGGCACATCGCTGTTGGGATCAACAGCCATCACTTGCTTGCGGAAGTGAAGCGAAAGGCGGAAGAGAACCAGCACCTTTATGATGGTCTGCGAACGATTTACAAAGAAACCGTGCGCGCATTTGCCGCCGCCATCGACATAAAGGATCGCTACACGCAGGGCCATTCCGTGCGCGTCGGAAAATACAGCGAAGTGATCGCGCGGGAGATGGGCTGGACTGAAGAGGAAGTCGAAGGCATAACGATCGCCGGCTATCTGCACGACATCGGAAAACTGATCGTCGATCTCAGCGTGATCAATTCGCCCGAACGTTTCAGTGCAAAGGACTCGGCCGAGATGAGTAAGCACCCGGCCGCCGGTTACGAAATTCTCTCTCCCATATCTCACCCGTACGCGGACATTCCTTTAATGGCCCGGTATCATCACGAACGCATGGATGGCGGCGGTTATCCTGACGGGTTGAAGGGCGATCAGATTCCTCCCGGCGCCCGCATCGTGACCCTCGCCGATTCATTCGACGCGATGACGACCGACCGACCGTATCGTAAGAAGCTTCCGCTCGAGGATGTGCTCATCGATTTCAAGGCGAACACTGGAACGCAGTTCGATCCCGTAGTCGTCTGTGCTTTCTGTCGCGCGTTCTTGAAGGAAATCGAAGGCAGGAAAGAGCGGCGCCTGCTCAATTTGCTGCACCGCAATTACGACAACCTCGAAAACATCACGCCCCTGCTCAACGAGTTGCTCAGCGATTTCGACGTAAGCCTGACCGCAGCGGCAAACTAGCGGCGCAAGGCAATCCACGTTCGCTGATGCGATCCAGCCCGCGAATACGACCTCGCATCGGGAAATCCGACCGCTATTTGAAGTTCATTTGATCGTAACCGCGATCTTATTGCTGGAATAGCCTCGAGCGTTAATCCAAAGCTGCGCTTCTCCCGCCGCCGATCCGGTAGGAAGTTTGACCACTACCTGCGTTAGCCATTCGAAATCGCGGACTTTCCCCACAAATTCTACGGGCAACTCAAAGGCGGTTCGGTGAGAATCCTGAAACTGCGCCGTCACCACAGGAAGTTCACCCGGTTGCATATCAGCAATGCGAGCGAACAGCGTTATGCGTGTGCTTTGGTTAGGAGTTAGAAGATAATTCGTCATCGACGGAAATGGGCCCCGAGTCAAAAGCACCGAATCCAGCACCAAACCATCTTCCGATCCAATTTCCGACATCAAAATTGGGGCACTTGGCATATCGACGATAACTTCCGCAATCGTTAAAGTATGTGCTGCGGCATTAACCAGACCAACGAGAATTCGCCCCGAAGGATCTTCTTTTACGAATGACACATTACTAGACGCCAGCTCAGGCGGGCCAGCGAACGATGAGAAATCCACCCAGCTTTCGCCGTGGTCGATTGAGTAAGCAAGATAGCCGGCCTGCGTAATGCCTTTGTCAAATCCGCCCGCGACGAACAGATCGGGATGACTCGCGGGAAAGAGGATGTGCTGAACATAGGGGAATTTTTGATCATCTACAGGCAAAGGATACTTGAGGGCGAACCTGAAGCTTCTACCTTCGTCTGTGCTTTTCAGCAGGCAGCCTTCACAACCGGCGAATACCATCGACGAGTCTCCACGGCGTTCAATAAACTGAATGTTCCGGTTGTCGAGCGCGGGTGTGGATACGGGCTTTAGTTCACCCTGTGGCGCCCAACTTAATAAATCCGGCTGCAGCGTCCCACCCAAAATGTAAGCGAAATCGAGCGGACACTCGCCGCCCAAAACGATTCGATTGTCGATCAATTCAAATGCGGGCTCCGAACAAAACTGAGGTTCGATACTTCCTGACAGGGCAAACCAGCTCGCGCCCTGGTCTTTCGTTACCAGGAGGTTTTTTCCTGATCCGGCATTCAGAAAGATAAGCGAATCTACAAACCTGGCGACGGTCGGCAGCAGGAAAGTACAGTGGTCGCCAAACTGCCATGAAAGCCCATTGTCGAGTGCGATAAATGAATTCCCATGATCACTCGACCTTAGAAATGAGTGATCAGTACTCGGGCAAGAGGTTATATAGCCGGGAGCTCTGAGCACGTATAGAGTATTGTTGTGAAAATACAGATTGACTATGCGTCCGGTTGGAAATCCTATTGGCTGAAGCGGATTGGCAGGATTCAGGGTTTTCGTCGTTCGATAAAGTCCATCTGGCGTAGAGATATAAGCGTAGGTGTCGTCAAAAACCAGACTGCTCCTCGCGTAATAACTGTATTCGTTTGTGAAGGAAACGGTTCTCACAACCCTGAGCCCTTTGACCGGATTGAACGACTGGTCAGCGAAATTCGCAGCGGGCTGCGCGGGTTTGACGAGATTTACGTACGAACCACGCGCAAAACTAATCAGTGGTGGCTCTTTCGCTCTCTGACCCGGGAGAAAGTTCAGAGTAATGATTAGATAAAAATGCGCCAGGCGGGCAAACATGTAAATAATGCTGTTCCACTGACATTTCCTCCTGCGCGTTCGAACGATGACACTGAAGATCTGAAATGTCAGACTGGAGTATTGCTTGAAGATTGCAAATCTCGGGCCATAGCGATCGACTCTAGCTTGGCGAAGACATGTCGTCCGCCGGAGCGTAAACTTGCCATTGTGATGCGGGAATTCGCCCGACGATCTGCAGTAACGTAATTTAGATTCCGGTCATGCTCTCGAGTGATTCCGGATAGCGCGCCCCTTCGACTGTGATCCTCGACGAGGCCTCGTCAATCTCGCACAGATCCTCGGGCGTAAGTTCGATGTCTGCGGCGCCGATGTTCTCTTCCAAACGGTGCAGCTTGGTAGTCCCGGGAATCGGAACGATCCAGGGCTTTTGCGCGAGGATCCAACCCAGGGCAATCTGCGCCGGCGTCGCCTGCTTTCGATCTGCGATGGATCGCAGCAAATCGACTAACGCCTGATTCGTTTTGCGTGCTTCCGGTGTGAAGCGCGGTAAGTTTGCGCGAAAGTCTGTGCTCGCAAAGTTCGTCGTCTCGTCGATCTTACCCGTCAGAAACCCGCGGCCAAGAGGGCTGTAAGGTACCAGACCGATTCCAAGTTGTTCGAGCGTCGGTATGACTTCCTTCTCCGGCGTTCTCGTCCAAAGTGAATACTCATTCTGTACAGCGGTAACGGGCTGCACCGCGTGCGCTCGTCGAAGCGTTTGCATGCCAGGCTCAGAGAGACCGAAGTGCATCACTTTGCCTTCTTGGATTAAATCTTTCACCGTGCCCGCAACATCTTCGATGGGCACGTTCGGATCGACCCGGTGCTGATAGAAAAGATCGATGCGGTCCGTTTTAAGTCGCCTCAGTGATGCGTCCGCGACTTCTTTGATGTGCTCGGGCCGGCTGTTCACGCCGGACCATGACTTCGCACCGGTCGGATCGAGCTGGAACCCGAACTTCGTGGCAATTACGACCTGATCGCGCACCGGCGCCAGCGCCTCACCGAGCAATTCTTCATTCGTGAACGGGCCGTAGACTTCCGCGGTGTCAAAGAACGTAACCCGGCGATCCACCGCCGCACGCAACAACGAAATCATCTCCTGCCTGTCAGGCGGCGAGCCGTAGGCGAACGTCATCCCCATGCAGCCAAGCCCGATCGCCGAAACTTCCAGGCTATTCCCTAGTTTTCGTTTGTTCATATTCCCCCGCCATCGCTTTTGGGGAAGAGGATAAAAGTCAGGAGGCTCTACTTCGGCTGAATGCGCAGTGTAAAACTGCAAATCGCAATTTTTTCGTCCGGCTGGACCACGCTGCGTTGTTCGCGCGGCACTTCCCGGCCAGAAACGAGGGTGGGATTGCGGCCTTTGGGGGTCAGCCAATAGCGGCCTTGATCGTCCAACGTTAACGTAGCGTGCACGCGACTAATCTCCGGGTCACCCTTCAGAGGCAAGTCAACCGTCACGGATTTTGAGCCGCGTCCGATCGTAATCTCTGGTTTGGTTATCGGCACAACCGACTGCCGCACGCCTTCACGCCACAATTCGATCGAAAAGAGTTCGACAACACGCGGCCGCACCACTGTAATGTCCGCGCCTTC
>DASYPX010000199.1:0-6436 GCA_036006125.1 Pyrinomonadaceae bacterium
ATCTTCCGCATGCCCAAACTGTGGCAGGTCTTCGCCGGCCGCATCTTCTTCCGGCCCGCCCAGTTCGTTCAATCGTGCAAGATATAGTGCATGTGACGGTTCCAAACGTGTCAGCTGTGTGAGCGCGTATCGCTCGTCCGCGTCGAGGCCTGCGACTTGCGCTGCTTCGGCCAAACGTTCAAGTGACCCCTTCAACTGCTCCATATCGCGCAACCACCAATGCGCGCGGACGAGAAGTCGCAACGCCTGAACATTGTCGGCATCGCCGGCAAGCAACTCATTGAGTAAATCGAGTAGTTGTTCCTGTTCGCGTTCGACGAGCATCTGCTCGCTGATCTTCGCAACTACTGCGACGGCTTCCGTCAGTTTGTCATGGCGCAAATACAATCGCGCAACTTCTACGAAGCGAAGATACGCGCCCGGTTCTTTTGCGATCAGCAAATTAGTTGCGTGCTCGGCTAGCTCAGGATCCTCAGCCTCTAAATACGCAGTACCGAGCAGCGCGAGCAATTCGCAGTCATCGGGAAAAGTCTTTAATGCCTCGTCGATCAGCTCGGCTGCCTCGTCAGCCGTCCCACGACTGGCGTGCGCGGTCAACAGTCCGTTCAGCGTAGCGTAATCGCCTGGGTTGACTCTCAAAGCATTGCCAAACGCATCCAAAGCATCTTCGAACGCGCCACGTGCCACCAGGATTTGCCCGGCTTCCGTGAAATATCCAGCGCCTTCTTTCCTGAGACCGAGGTTGAGGTAACCGTTCGCCAGCTTCGTGCGAATCTGCGTGTTCTGCGGGTCGAGATCAGCGATTCTACGAAGTATTTCAAGGGCGCTCTGGGCAGCGCCGGCACGATTATGCGCCTCAACGATCGCGAGATAGTGCGCGCGCGCTTCGACGATCAGACCCTGACTCGCGTAGAGATCGGCGAGGTGGGTGGCTATATCGATGTCATTCGGTTGTAAGCGATCGATTTTCTTGTACATCGCGATCGCCTTCAACCCGAACCCCTGCTCGCGGTAATGATCGGCGATACGACGGAAACACGTCACGGCTTCGGACGTGTTACCAACGCGTGTATACAAGTCGCCCAACATGTTGAGCGTCGTAAAATCATCAGCGTCAACCGATACGATTTGACAGTATTCCTTAATCGCAGCCGCGATCTTTCCGATCTCGAGATACTTCTCGGCTGCCCGCAGAGTCTTTACCTTGTCAAAAGCCATTTGAGATCGAAAGGACTATAAAATGTGATCCGAGAACTATGAGGAAGACAGAGTCGGGGGTGCGCGCTCAATCGCCGTCCAGGGCATGACGGCATCGTCTAAACTAACACGCTAACACAACGAGTGTCAACGATGTTGTGCGCGGAAACCTCAATAAATACGGGGAGAAATTGACAATCAGACGACGTCTGCGAAGTTTTTGCGCGTCCGAGCGAACCACCAATAGCCGATGACAAAAGCGGCTATGGCGAAAGCCAGAAAGTACGCCAGTCCGGCCCAATCCGGGGCCACGCCTTCAATAATGATCCGACGGTAGCTTCGAATCAGCGGAGAAAAGGGATTGAAATTGATGATCGGACGGTAAGCAGTCGGAACAATTGTTTCAGGATAGATAATTGGCGTCAGATACATCCAAGCCATTAAAACCAGTGTCGTTCCCTGAACGATGTCCCGAATGAACACTCCCAGTGATGCCAGCAGCCACGCACCGCCGATGGTCGCAATGAACTGTGGAATGAGCAGGACTGGTAAATAAATCAGCGTCGGATGAAGTGTGTGACGAATCAGAATAATTCCAAGCAATAACGCCAGCGTCCCAAATAACTGGTTGATAATCGCTGCAAGCGTCTGGGCCAGAGGCAGCGTCTCGAGAGGGAATACCACACGCTTCACCAAATTCGCGCGCGTGACCACGACGTTCGAAGAGAAGGTTAGCGCTTCCTGAAAAGCGTTCCACGGCAAAAGGCCGCAAAAAAGATACAACGCGAAATCCCATTGAGAATTGCTCGAACCGAATTTAGCTTTAAAGATGCCCGCGAAAATAATCGTGAAGATCGCAATCATCACAATCGGCGTAAGGATCGCCCAGAGTATTCCCAACGCCGACCCTTTGTACCGTGCCGATAACTCGCGTTTAGTTAGCGACCAAATGAGATCGATTCGCCGCGGCAGCTCCCAAAGCGGGCGCCACACTGCGCGCCTGGCGGATTGCGCAGATATCATCTGTGTATCGTAATTGAATTTGCGCGCTGAATCATCTCGCCGTCAGGAAAGGACTCCAGACAGTGTGGTGAGGAATGTCTCCATTTCGCCAGGCTTTCCAATCGTCACGCGCATGTGATTAGGCAAACTGGGAAACAGGCGGCCAACTTGCACGCCCTGCTTGCGCAACGCCGCAATCAACGGCTGCACCGGACGCTTCATATCAATCATCACGAAGTTTGCCTGCGACGGGATGTGCTGGTAGCCGAGCTTCGCCAGCCGCTCGCTGACGTACGCTTTCGTTTCAGCATTCATGCGCCGGCCATTCGCAACGTGCCGGCGATCCTTGAGACTGGCGATGGCCGCCACCAACGCCATGATGTTGACACTGTCCCACGTCTGATGCGGACGCAGGCGCTGAATGACTTCCGGTTGCGCAATGCAATATCCGCATCGTAAGCCGGCCATCCCGTAAATCTTCGAGAACGTACGCGCGACAATCAGATTCGGATATTGCTTCACCAACGGAATCACGCTCTCGTAATTCTGGCTGCCTGCGTAGTGAAAGTAGGCTTCGTCAACCAAGACCATTGTTTGTGGCGGGCAGGTCGCAAGAAAGCTGCGGAGCTCGTCCTTTGGCGTGATGCTCGCAGTGGGATTATTCGGATTACAGATATAGATCAATCCCTGCACTGCTGCCGCAAGCATCTTGGGCAGATCGTGTCCGAAGGCCGCGTCGAGCGACACCTTCACCACTTCAGCGCGATTGATGCGTGCATGATTCAGAATTGCCTCGAAAGTTGGCTCGGCGACGATCATTTTTCCGCGCCCGGGAATGAAAGTTAAGGCGGGTCCGCGCGTCGGCCGCGAAAGTTCGACCGGCTTATTGTCATTAGTCATCGGACCAGTGAATGCCGAGGCGCATACCTTCAGGATCTCTCCGGAGCCATCACCCAATAAAATCTGATCCTTATTGACGTCGTTGAGTTTTGCCAACATTTCGATCAGCGTGTCCGCGTGCTCATCCGGATATCGCCACGCCAGACCGAATGCCTCTGTCATAGAGCGTAGCGCCATTGGCGACGGACCGTACGGATTCTCGTTTGAATTCAAACGCACGAGTTGGGTGCGCGGCGCAGTGGAGGCGCCCAATACCGAACGGGATGAAGCCAACGCCAGCTGAGGTCGTGCGGCGAGAAAAGCAGCACCCGCACCGAACAGTTGCGCGAATCGACGCCGGTCCATGGGTGATTGCGACATTTGCTTTACCTCCAAGCCTTTGACGCGCGCATTATCCTGCATCGATTCGAGAAAGCCAATTCCTCGGTGAACGTAGTCAAGATGCCTCATCGTCAGCTCTGTGCTACGCTGATTTCAGCCATGCCAAAACCGCGTTCTTCGAGACTTTTCCCCGAAATGTCTGAGCCGGATAGCACGTTTGCGGGCTCCGGGACGGCAGGTCCACTGGCCGATCGGATGCGCCCGCGCGAGTTGTCGGAATTCGTCGGTCAGGAACACCTGGTCGGCGAGGGCCGAGTGCTGCGACGGTTGATCGAAAGTGGCGGTACGCTGCCATCGATGATCTTTTGGGGTCCACCGGGAACGGGAAAAACAACGCTGGCGCGTTTGCTCGCCGACAGAAGCAACGCGAATTTCGTCGCCCTTTCAGCAGTTTTTTCCGGCGTCAAGGAGTTGCGCGGCGCGATTGCCCAAGCGCGGCTCGATCGTCTTCGCGGCCACCGCACAATTCTTTTTGTCGACGAAATTCATCGCTTCAATAAAGCGCAGCAGGACGCGCTGCTGCCGGCCGTTGAAGATGGAACAGTGACCCTCATCGGCGCAACGACTGAGAATCCTTCCTTTGAAGTAATCAGCGCGTTGCTGTCGCGTTCACGAGTGATGATCTTGAATCCTTTGAGCGAGACCGATATTGAGACGATTCTGCGACGCGCAATTATAGACGAAGAGCGCGGGCTGGCGGATCTCAAGCCAATGATCGCTGACGAAATATTAAAGCGGTTGGCGCATCTTTCCGGCGGCGATGCACGCGTTTCTTTGGCAGCGTTGGAGGCCGCCGTGCACTCAACTGAAGCCGATGAAAGCGGCAATCGCGTGGTCACCAACGAAACCCTGATTGAAGCGTTGGGCCGAACACAGTTCGCGTACGACAAAGGCGGCGAAGAGCATTACAACCTGGCATCTGCGTTGATCAAATCGCTGCGCAACTCGAATGTGGATGCGTCGCTTTACTGGCTGGCGCGGATGATTGAAGGCGGAGCGGATCCGGTCTTTATCGCGCGTCGTCTTTGTATTCTCGCATCGGAAGATATCGGGCTGGCCGATCCAAATGCGATGGTGCAGGCGGCGGCAGCGGCAGACATTGTGCAACTGATCGGAATGCCGGAAGGTTTGTTTCCGCTTGCTCAGGCGACGATCTATCTGGCACGCGCGCCGAAGTCAAACGCGGTGCTGCGCTCTTATTCAGCAGCGCATGCCGACGCGGTGGAAACTTCGCGCGAGCCAGTGCCTCTGCATCTCCGCAACGCGCCGACACCGCTGATGAAACATCTCGGCTACGGAAAGGATTATCGTTACGTCCACAGTGACGCCGCGGCCAAGGATGAGATGGATTGTTTGCCAGAGAAACTGCGCGGCCAAGTCTATTTTCAGCAAGATGAAACCACAGAGGACTCAGAGGAAAGCAAAGAGCAAAGTGGGAAGACCTGAGGCTTTGCTTCGCTCTTGGCCCTTCGCTCTTAGCTGTTGTTGTCTTCCTCTGTGTCTTCTGTGGTTAATTTTTCTATGACGGCCAAGTCACCAAAGGAACTCGCGTTCCTTCACGATCTCTACGTGGCGCCTGATTGGGGTGAGCGCTTCGCAGAGCTTGTCGATGCGCATGTTGAATTGCCGAAAGAGGGCCGCGCGCTTTACGTCGCGGCTGGCACTGGTGGCCATGCCATGGCTTTGCACGAACGCGCCGGCGAAAAGCTGGAGTTCGTGTGCGTCGACGAGAACGAAGAGAACCTGGAAATCGCACGGGCAAAGGCCGCCGCAGCGAAAGAGCCCACGCAGTTCCAACGCGAAGAGCCTGCTTCGTTATCTTTTTCAGATGAGCACTTCGACTTCGTGCTCGGAAACGCTTCGATGGTTCCGCCACGCGACTTGCGGAAGATGGTTTCAGAACTGGTACGAGTCACCGGGTCGGGTGGCACGGTCGCGTGGTGGATGCCGACCGCATCGAGCTTCGGAGAATTCTTTTCGATTTTTTGGGAGGCCTTGTTGAATGCGGACCTGGAAGATCACGGTGTCAATGTCGAACATTTGATCAGTGAGCTGCCGACGATTTCGGATGTGGAAAAACTCGCTGAAGAGGAGGGACTCGACGACGTGCGATCATGGACGATGATCGAAGAGTTTGATTACAAATCGGGCGAAGAGTTTCTCAACGCGCCGCTAATCACGGATTTTCTGTTGCCGGGATGGCTCAGCGCGGTGCCCGAAACCGCACGCGGGCGCGTGCAGGAAGAACTCGCGCACATCATTGACGAGGAACGACATAGCGGCGAGTTTTCGTTAACGATGAAAGCGACGGTGGTGATCGGCAGAAAGCGGCGCGTGCAATGAAAAAGGCGCGAATGGGATTCGCGCCTCGTAATCTCTGGTTGCGTTCCGGAACTAGCTCTCGATTTTCTTCGCGCCGTCAGACTTCAACTGCTGCGCGCGGCGACGCGCTTCTTCGAACAACGTTTCGTCGTCAACAGAATCAAGTTTGCGCGAACTCGACGCTTCGCGCTCGCCTTCGTCCAGCCCTTCGCGGAACGCTTTTTTGCTTTGGCCGAGCGCCTTAGCTAACTGCGGCAACTTGCTGCCGCCAAACAGCAGAAGGATCGCGGCTACCACCAGCACGACGATCCATTCGGTTCCAATCACGAACAGCAAAAGTGTCATCACTCTATTCTCCTTGCCACCTCTCGGGGCTTTACTCGCGCACGCACAGGTCGCTGTGGCCGTCTGATTCGTAAAACAGATACTTGCGCCAGACTTCGTCCGCGCGGCCAATGTAGCGCATGATTTGCCGGTTGACATGGAGTGAAAACGCGCGCGGCCGTCGCAACAGATGCATGCTGGATTCTTCCGGTGTGCGATTTCCCTTGCGGTGATTGCAGCGTTTGCAGCACGCCACCAGATTGTCCCACGACGATTCACCTCCGCGTGAACGCGGCGTGATGTGATCCAA
>DASYPX010000200.1:0-1907 GCA_036006125.1 Pyrinomonadaceae bacterium
GCGATCTCTCCGGAAGAGCGTTCGCAGGTCTTCATCAACAAGAGTTACCACGCCTATACCTTCAACTTTCGCATGAATTCGCAAGCGACTTCGCTGCAGAATTCCCAGATTCGCATCCGCGAGTTGCCGAGCGTCACTTTAGATCGACGTCCGTCGATCGTGCGCTGGTTGAAGAAGCTTCCCGTTTATTTGTCTTGGGAAAGCGGCGTCGAAGGCGTGAGCCGCAAAGAGACAGCGCCCGATCTCGGGTTGTTTCGGCTGGAAGCCGGTCGTGATCCGATTTTCACGCCGTCAATCGTTCAGCGCTTCGATTTTCACCCCGTCGTTTCAATGCCGTTGAGTTTTAATGGCTGGTCGTTGACGGCGACAGGTGGTTTGCGCGCGACTTACTACTCGAATTCGATCGACGCAGTTACGAAGTTGGTGTCTTCGCGCGACATCGTGCGCGGTTACGGAGAGTTTGAATTGGACTTGCGGCCGCCGGCGCTGGCGCGGAATTTTCGTCACAGCGACGGCTCAGTGCGGTTCCGCCATGTGATCGAACCCTACATTATCTATCGCCGCATCGCGGGCATTGACAATTTCCGTTCGATCATTCGATTTGATTACGTGGATGCCATTGCCGACACAAACGAAATCGAATACGGCTTGACGAATCGTTTCTTCACCCGGCGATCAACAGAAAGCGTCGGGCCGAAAGCGGCACGGTTGACGCGCGCCAACGACTCGCTTGCGACGCAGCCGTATGAAGCATTAACGATCACGATTCGCGGCAAATACTTTTTCGATCCTTATTTTGGCGGCGCGTTAATTCCTGGCCAACGCAATCAGTTTTATCCGATCGACACGTTCTCTGCGTTCACTTACGGCGCCGTGCCACGACGTTTCTCGCCGCTGAATGTCGACGTTCGTTATCGTCCGACGCAACATTTGTTTGCCGATTATCGCGGCGACATCGACACGCGCGGGGGCGGCCTCCGAGCAATGGCCGCGACCGCGGGGTACACCCGTCCGAATTTGGTGGAAGCGTTCGCGACTTTTTATTACACGCGTGCGGTTGAGCTGGTGCCCGCCTTGCGACAATACGCGAATCCGCTCGGTCAGGAACCCGGCACGTTGCGCGGATCGCAGTGGAGTCCTTCCATCTTCGCCGGGAATCGCGAGCACGGACTGTTCGGCGGCATGTCCATGTTCTTTGATTTTCAGAAGCATCCGTTTGCAGGCAATCGTTCGCTGATCAGTTCGACAGCGACGCTAGGGTATACCTGGAGATGCTGCGCTATCACAGGGCAGTACTACACGTTCAATGTCGGCCTCCGTGACGAGCACCGCGTGGTCTTCGCATTCAGGCTCAATGGAATCGGCACGTTCGGCACTGAGAAGATTGGCCAGGGATTCCGTTAACGGCAACCGGCGACTGCCTTTTCGCGTCCAACCGCCGTCGAATTCGTCTCGAAGGCCTGCTTGCGATGCCTGAGGCTAACCATTACAATGGCGGACTCTAACCGCGCCAAAAAGCATGCGGTTTCTATATTTTGGCTCAATCCCCGGTGAGCAAGCTGATTATTTACTGGTGTCTTAATGTTTAGACTCATATTCGCCTTTTTGTGTGCCGCGGCCGCGTGCATGTTGGTTTCCGGAGCGCTCAGTTCGGCACAAAGCACCTCAAGTTCAACTCCCGATGCATTTTTGGCGCAGGTGACCCGCGCGACGGGCAATGCGTTTGCAACTGATATGTCGTCCAACGGACGTTTCGTTGTGTTTGAATCCACGGCAGATGCAGCGACACTCAAGCCCTCGCAGACTGCGACCACCAAGAGTCCGACGAACACCGATGGGAATACCGAGATCTTTCTTTACGATTACGCGCAGCGGAGAATCTTTCAGCTCACCGATACGAAGGCGGT
>DASYPX010000201.1:0-23935 GCA_036006125.1 Pyrinomonadaceae bacterium
ATATCTGGAACGCCGCTGACAACAAGCTGAACCGCGTCACCGACGACATGTTTAATGCCGGCAGTCCCGTTTGGGACCCGACGGGCAGCTACCTTTACTTCGCTAGCCAGCGCGAGTTCGCGCCGCAGATTTCGAACATCGAGTTCAATTATGCAACCAACCGCGATGTGTATCTCTACGCGATGGCTCTGCGCAAGGACGTGAAGAATCCCTTCCCCGCTGAAAGCGACGAGGTCGCAGTAACCAAGCCGAAAGATGAAAGCGCGCCCGCGGAAAAGAAAGAGGGCGAAGGCGAGAAGCCGCCTGAGGCCAAACCGGCAACACCGCCGGCGCCGAAACCGATGACGATCGATTTTGACGGTATTTCGGGTCGAGTCGGGCGTGTGCCGATTGGTGCGGACAACTATGGCGGGATTTCAGCCAAGCCGGGCTTTTTGATCTACGTAACCGGGCCTGCCTTCTACTACGGCCGGCAAGGCGATCGGCCGGCCCAACTCAAACTCTTTTCGCTGAAAGATCGCAAAGAGACCACGCTGATCGACGACTTCGGTGGTGGTTATGCACTGTCGCGCGACGGCTCGAAGATTCTCGCCCGCGGCGGGCAGGGCTTCGGGCTTTACGATGCCACACCGCAGGGCGATAAGAGCCGCAAACCGGTCTCGACTGCGGGCCTCGTCGTCGATCGCGTCCCGGCCGAAGAGTGGGCGCAGATCTTCAACGAAGTTTGGCGCCGATATCGCGATTGGTTCTACGTGCCGAACATGCACGGTTATGACTGGGTCGCATTGCGCGAGCAGTACAAGCCGCTGCTTCAGTACGTTGGCCATCGTTCCGACCTGAACTATGTGATCAGCGAAATGATTTCCGAGTTGACGATTCAACACGCGTACATCGAAGGTGGCGACTTCAACATTCCCCCACGCGCCCGCGTCGGATTGCCGGGGGCACGCTTCGAAGTCGATCCGGCTTCGGGCCGTTATCGCATCACCAGAATCTTTGAAGGGGAAAACGAAGAGGACATCTATCGTTCGCCGCTCAAGGAAATCGGCGTCAACCTCAATGTCGGCGATTACGTGCTGGCGGTCGATGGAGAAGATCTGAAAGGCAACGATGATATCTATCGTCTGTTGCGCAATAAAGCGGACAATCCGGTTTCGTTGACCGTCAACAACAAGCCGACGATGGACGGCTCGCGCACGGTTTCGTATCGCCCGATCACTGACGAAAGCAACCTGATCTATCTCGATTGGATCACGAAGAACCGCAAACGCGTCGAAGAAGCCACGAACGGGCGCGTCGGTTACATTCACATTCCTGACATGGGCGCCAATGGCATTCGCGAGTTTATCAAGTGGTACTACCCGCAAATCGACAAAGAAGGTCTGGTTGTCGATGTGCGCGCCAACGGCGGCGGCAACGTTTCGCGCATGTTAATTGAACGTCTGCGACGCAAACTGCTCGGCGTGAATTACGGGCGCACTGACGACATTGGGAACCCGTATCCTGATGGCGTCTTCATTGGCCCTATGGTGGCGTTGCTCGATCAGAATTCGGCGTCTGACGGTGACATCTTTCCATGGATGTTCCGCGAAGCTGGGCTCGGGCCGCTGATTGGCAAACGTTCGTGGGGTGGCGTGGTCGGCATCAACAACCGAGGGCCGCTGATTGATGGTGGCAACATCTTCGTTCCCGGCTCAGCGCTCGCGAATGCGAAAGGCGAATGGGTGATTGAAGGCTACGGCGTCGATCCCGACATCGATGTCGACAACGACCCAGCATCTGAGATTGCCGGTAAAGATCCACAACTCGAACGCGGCATCGCTGAAGTGATGAATCGTTTAAAGAATCCCGTGAAACTGCCCGGAAAGCCGGCACCACCGGTAAAGACGATCCGGTAGTTCCAAACTGCTTAATGAGAAGCCCGCGTGAGTTTGCCTCGCGCGGGCTTATTTTTTCGCGACGTCCGGTTTGATCGTGAGCTTCTCCAGCGACACCATCGCGGGCATTCCTTTGTGTTGATAGCAACGCTCTCCGGCGGCGTGGACACGACGACGACAAGGCGTGCCTTTCTTGGTACGTGCGCCACAGATGTAAGCAGCTTCGTCTGGAGTCGGCACATTGCTTAAAGCAGAAGAGCGATTAGGGTTGTTGGCTGCACCTTTCGCAACGGCTTCGAGATTTACCGGCGTGTCAGACAGCGGTGAATTTGCCGCGCGATGGATAATTAACGGTGGTGGTGCTGGACGCAAATATCTTCCGAAAGCGAATGCCCCGATCGCGATAACGGCAACGATCGCGAGCGGCTTTGTCGCACTCCTGCCTAATCGCGATGCGCAATCATCACACCGCGCCCCAGCAACGAAGGCACGCCAACTCTTGCGTGTCAGCCTAACGCCACAATTCGCGCAGAAGTTTGAGCGAGTCATCGTGGGAGTCTCGCGTAAGCACGCGGATTATATTTGGATCGTTACAGAACCGCGAGCCGTAGCGAGCGCAAGTTGTGACTGCGACTCGGTTGAGCGATGGGAGTCGTAGCGGGGCTGCCTGGGGCGGCATGTCGTTATTGCATCCGGGTCCGGTCTATTTCATTGGATGACCAGCGTTGTTGGGCTACTTGGTGTCCCACGCAAAGTAACGGTCAGTTGATTATCGCCCGACAACAATGCGTCCGGTAGTCTCACGACTATGAATGAAGCGTTGAGTCCTGCGACTCCGGTCAGCGGGCCAACATTTTCCACCGTCAAGTCAACACCTGACGCTTGGACTGAAACGATCGATGGGTCTGGGTTTTGCTGCTGCGCAAGCTTAAGATTCGATGTGAAAAGAATTATTCTTCGGTGTCGATCGGCGCTGAAATTATTGGGGGTCGGAATTGAAAATGGTCCGCGCTCGAAGGTGACTGAATCAAGGGCAACTGCGTTGCTAGTACTTTGTTCCATCAAGATGACAGGTGTGAACGTGGAGTTGGCGGGATAGAGTGTTGAGATTGCATTGATATCGTCTGTTGCCAGGCCGTGTCCAACAATCCCTCCCGTGAAACCATTGTACATGACGGCGGACGGGTCCGGTGAGTGATCCAAACCCGCGAGGTGACCATTCTCATGTAGCACCACATACCGAAGATCGACACGATTAGGACCTACGTCACCAGGTTGACTAAAAAACTGGAAGTTGCGATTAAGAACGATATCTGCATCAAGAATAAAGCCGGTGTTGATGTCGTATGCTGTCAGCGTTATCGCAAAGGCAGAACTTACCTGATTCCACACGCTTGGCCATGATATGACATTGACGCCATCGTAAGCTGCCCCCAGCGTGGATGGGCCGTTGTAGGCCAATTGGAAGGAGGTGGTGCTGACATTCGTCCATTCCTGCTCCGCGCTTTGCAATGCCACGATGGCGTCGCCAACAACGTTCTGCCCATTTGGGTTGTAAGACTCCCAGACAACGTCGTTCGTCTGATTCTGGTCGAAAAACTGTGGCCACTTCGACCCCGTTAACTTGAAGTTGGATGATAAACTCGGCGGCAGAGCGCCCGCGCGCGCGAGGGCATCTTTCGCCAACGTGGCTTCATCTTGATCTTGGGCAACTTCTAGGAAAATATCGAAGCGGGTTGCGAGTGAACGGTCAATGCGGATTCCCGTTACCTCAACTAATCGATGCGACGCCGAGTGCTTTACATTCTGCGCCGAAGTGACATGCCACATGAAGGCCAACACAACGGGTAATGCAACGAAAGCAAACGAGCGGGCCCTCATAAAATTTGCAGCATGAAGCAACAATATTTCGCGTCAGGCATTGTACCTTCGGTTTGAAGTTCCGGCATAGTAACTGGGACCAAAAACTTTTCGGATGGATCATGCAGTCAAGCTGAGTAGCATCCTTTCCGGACCAGGACTCTGACAGGAGTTGCAAAGTTTCATTCCCGGATCGGATACTGCAAGACCCCAGCGAACTCAATTCGGGCAGGATTCAACTAAGTGTTCGTGATTAAAGCCACAAGGCTGATTAAACGTTCTCGCATGTTCCAATTTTCGATTGGAGTTGCGGTCGTTCTGAGCTTTCTTTGCTTTGCAGGTGCGTCGCGCGCACAAACACCCGACGACGTGTTACGCACCGAGACTTCGCTCGTACAGTTGAATGTCGGGGTCGTCGATCGGCAGGGACAGGCCGTCACCACGCTGTCGCAGAACGATTTCGTCGTCTACGAAGACAATGTGCGCCGGCCCATCCTTGCCTTCGAACCGACGCAGGCGCCTTTCAGTCTTGTCATGCTGCTGGATATGTCCGGATCGACAGTAAATTTTCGGCAACAGATTCAGCAAGCGGCGCTCAGATTTCTGGATGCGCTTGGTCCTGATGATCGCGTGGCCGTGATCGATTTCAACGGCAAAGGCGTGCACCAATTAATTGGCTTCACCAGCGATCGTCGCAAGACCGCATACGCAATTACTCTCGCGACTGGGTCAGGCGAAACGCTGCTGTACGATGGATTGAAAGAGGCATTGCGAAAGTTGGCGGGAGAAGGGAAGCGCCGGAAAGCTATTGTCGTGTTGACCGACGGTCTCGACACTGAAGTCCGCAAGAGCGATCGCGCAACGGTTGCCAGAGTCTCGGATGCCGAAGTGCCCACCGCGATCAAGCCGGAAACGAATTCCACTTTGAACGCGGTCTTGACTGACGCCGATCGTCAGGGCGTGACAATTTTTCCACTGGCTTTGCCATCAGGAGATCCGAAACATCTGCCACTGCCTGATCCACTGATCCTGGCGCAGTACGCGGCGGCGCGCACCAGAATGCAAATGTTGGCTGATCGTACTGGCGGGTGGGTGGCTGAAATTCGGCGGCTCGACCAGTTGTCAGGGTTATATGTTCAGGTAGCCGCGAGTCTGCGAACTCTCTACAGCATTGCCTATCAGCCTCCGACGCAGATGGCGAAAGATGGCAAGTGGCGGACAATTCGTGTCGAGGTTAGTCGTGGGGATCTGACAGCGAAGACAAAGACCGGCTATTACGCGCGATAAAGAAAGTGTGTTGAGTGTCGGAGTTAGAATTTGATTTTATTTCAGGAGAAAAAATACGCGCCTGAATGTTCGAGTCGCAGTTGAATCCCAACTACACGCAAGACCCAACACCCAACTTGAAACTTCAAACCTGAAACTTTAAACTGCCTTCATCCTTCCATTGCACCCGTAGCTCAGTTGGATAGAGCGTTGGTCTACGAAACCAAAGGTCGCATGTTCGAATCATGCCGGGTGCACCATAATCTTATAATTCGTCGTCGTTGACGCTGGTTCGGCATTCCGCGAATCATTTACTGCGCACAAAAAAAGAGGGATGCCGTGCTCGCCCCCGATACGGCGTCCCTCTTTACACGGCTGCCCCCCACGCGGGCCTCCGCGACCTTGTATGAGCTTGAAAAAACCGTCTTAGTCCGAACGCTGACCGTGTGCGGACGCCTGAATCTCCTTCAGGTTCAATGTAAGTGCGCTTCCGGATCAGAGGAGACAACTTGATCCGATCTGCTGGCCCGGACGTTGGTGTCGTGGTGCTGTCAGGGTCCGAACGCGACGAGCAACGCAGATGGCAGAGTATCCGCTCGTGGAAAATGCAGCGCAATCAGGTAAAACCACGAGGAGCACTTAGGGAAAACCTGAGAGTCATCACGATCAGCCTGGATCGTCGTTCAAAATCAGGACGATTCCTCGACTACTATCGTTAGACGTTGATGAGACCGGCCTTGATCGCGAACCGAACCAAACCGGCGACATCATGAATGCTCAGTCTTTCGGTGAGCTGCGAACGATGGGATTCGACAGTTTTGACGCTAATCTCCAGTGCGCGAGCAATTTCTTTCGTGCTTTGACCCTCAGCAATGCGAACCAGAATCTCGCGTTGACGAGGCGTCAAACGATCGAGTAGCTCGCGCTGTTTGTCATCATTCAGAACGACGCGTGCGGCTGTTTGCTGCGGAGTCTGTGCCGAGACGTACG
Organism: Pyrinomonadaceae bacterium; assembly: GCA_036006125.1. Taxonomy (GTDB): domain Bacteria; phylum Acidobacteriota; class Blastocatellia; order Pyrinomonadales; family Pyrinomonadaceae; genus UBA11740. Next base: position 5,994 of record DASYPX010000201.1, read on the forward strand.
TCTTGCCCTGCATAACCATTTCGATGGCATCCTTCAGTTCCGCGGCCGCGGCGCTCTTCGGAATGAAGCCGGCAGCGCCAAAGTGTAACGCCTGAACCGCGTATTCACGAGCCTCGTGCATGGTGAGAATGATGACTCGCACTCCGGCAAAGCGCGAGGTAATCCTTTGCAGAACTTCGAGCCCATTCATGTCTGGCATGGTGATATCGAGCAAGACGATGTGCGGATTCAGCTTTTCGATACTTCGCAAAGCCTCAGCGCCATTGCCGGCTTCGCCGACCACATCGACCGATTCGATCATTTCGATTAAGGCACGAATTCCCGCCCGCACCAGCGCATGATCGTCTACCAAGAGCACACGGATTCGCTCCGCACGAACGTCGTGCTGCGGGGTCGCCGATTTGGCAGAGTCGGGATGATTTGAAGAAACGCCGGCTGGCTGTGCTTGAGCGCTACTCATTGAATACGGGAAATTCATGGGGAAAGAGCCTTCCTGTGCGCGGCAAAATACTCCACAAGTTCCGGGCGAGCAATCGGGGAAAACCTTGTGATTAGCGCGAGCGGGGCGTGGGGACGAGTAACATGATCTTCGTTCCCTTGCCGACTTCTGAATTGATCGTCAGTTTCCCGCCGACAGCGAGAGCTCGCTCTTTCATTCCCCGCAGTCCCAGCGCGGTTGCTAATCCGGCGCTCAAATGGTCCTTGACGACGAAGCCAACACCGTCGTCGGCGATCGTCATTTTAAGCGCGCCGTTTTGCTTCTCGATATTTACATCAATTCGGCTGGCACGGGAATAACGCGCCGCATTTGTTAACGCTTCCTGGACAATGCGGAAGCATGCCGTTTCGATCGGTCTGCCAATGTTGATGGTTCTTGGCAGATCACCAGAAACGACGGCCGCTATGCCGGTACGCTCTGCGTACCGCGATGTGTACCAACTGAGTGCCGCCGACAAACCCAAATCGTCCAGCATCGATGGTCGCAACTCTAACGATAGTTCTCGCACACGACGCAGCGCATCATCGATCACTTCGATACTTTCACGGATACGGGGCTGCCCGATTTCATTCACCGCGCCTGAGCGTTGCATCCATTGCAAATTAATCGTAATTGCTGTTAGTGCCTGACCAATTTCATCGTGCAGTTCCCGCGCGATATTTTCACGTTCAGCCTCCTGCGCATGCACCAATCGTCGCGAATAGTGTTGCAGCGCCCGTTGGGCCATTTTGCGTTCAGTCATGTCGCGCACGGTGCCCTGGACGCCGATAGGTTCGCCGTGGCGGTAAATCATGCGGCTGCTGACTTCGACTGATTTGCGACTGCCATCTTTGCAAATGATCTTTGCTTCGTAGGTTGTCTCGACCGGAATGTCCAATTTGCGACAGAAGTTTTCGCGCGCGGTCTTCAGGTAGTTGGGAACAATAAAGTTGGAATAATGTTTTCCCAGAATTTCCGTGCGGGAAAAGCCCGACAGTTCTTCCGCGGCGCGGTTGACCGAAATGTAACGGCCGCCCATGTCGTGCACGTAAACGGCGTCACGGGAGTTTTCAAACAGCTCGCGATAACGCTCTTCGCTTTCTAGGAGCGCTTGCTCTGAGTGCTTACGTTCGGTGATATCGCGTACGGTGCCTTCATAGTACTCGGTGGCGCCGTTCTCGTCGCGTACGGCGCGCGCATTCACCGAGGCCCATATTTTCCCGCCGTCTTTCCGCGCGAGTTCAAATTCAAACGCGATGACAAATCCGTCTGCTTCCAGCATTCGTTTGAATTCCTCGCGCCGTCGCGGGTCAACATAAGCATCACGGGTAATATCAGTTCGCTCGGCAATTAGTGCTTCCGGCGAGTCAAAACCGTGCATCCGCGCCAAGGCTGGGTTCGCAACCAGGTACCGACCATCAGGTGTCGATTGAAAGATTCCTTCTCCGGCATTTTGGAAGATCTCGTGATATTTCTGTTCCGCCAGCAGGCGCGCCTCTTCCGCTCTCAAGCTTTCAGTAATGTCCTGGCAGGCCCCGAACATCCGTTGCGGTTTTCCGTTCTCGTCAGTTATGAGGCGGCCATGCGAAGTGATGGTCCTGACTTCACCATCCGGCCGCAGGATTCGCCGCTGTGTGCTAAACGGCTGTCCATCCTGTAGACACTGCATCACGGCGAGCGCGGTGGCGTCGCGATCCTCGGGATGCACGCGCGCGAGATACGCTCCATAGGTCGGTGTAAAACTCTTCGGGTCTTCGCCAAAAATCGCATAAAGTTCGTCGGACCATGTCAGGTCATCTGATTCGACGTCCCAACTCCAGCTGCCAACGTGCGCAAGTCGTTGCGCTTCGGCCATCTGATGGTCGCTTTCCCTTAACGCGTCTTCCACCTGTTTTCTTTCCGCCAGCTCTTTTTGGGCGAGCGAATATAATCGAGCATTCTCGAGAGCAATCGACGCCAACTGCGCGAACTTCACGAGGATCTCGACCTCGCGGTCTCCGAATTTCCGGCCCTCGGCCGTGCTCTCGAGACCCAGGACCCCCACCACGCGATCGCCTGACTTCAGCGGCACCGCGGCCACTGCTCGCAATCGTTCATACCCCGGCACAGCCAAGCGATATTGCCACGTGCTGTAGTCGTCAACCACCAGCGGTTCTTTGCTCTCCCAGATACGGCCGGCCATACCCTGGCCCGCTTCGATCGTGTTGCCGACATAATTTCTCGCGGCGCCGGTGGCAACTTGCACACGTAATCTGTTCGCCTCTTCGTCCATTAGATAGACGTAGCCGCTCGCAACGCCGACCAACCCGCAAGCTCGTTCAACCAGGTCGTGGAGCAATTCATCGAGGTTCAGCCGGTTAATAAGTCCGAGCGCTGTCTGGTGGAGCGAATCAAGATAAGCCTTTTGCGTTGCGAGATCCGCTTGCGCGCGTTTCGCTTCGGTTCGATCACGCAGAATGATTGCGATGCGATCGACTCCGTTTGGACCTTCAATCGGAAAATGCGAGATCGTGACATCGCGTTCTCCGATTTCCGGATAATTCATTTTCCAATCGAACGTTACTGTTTTGCCGGCGAAACATTCATCCAGCCTTTGCTTCACGACATTATCGAAAGTCTCAGCGCCGATAATTTCTCGAACTGTATGGCCGATTATTTGATCTGAGGTGCGATTGCGATACCTCAACAGTGCCCGATTAGCAATGACGTACCGGTAATCGCGATCGACTACGGCGATTAGATCTTCGAGTCCTTCGACCAGCTTTTCGTACTCGCGCAGTTGTGGTTGATCGCGCTCGCGAGCGCCCGCATCAAGTTGCATCGCCGGAGCAGCAGCGTGTGATTTCGATTCTGGAGCCGATTGCTTCATCTCGCAGTTCCAAGCTCGACAATACTTGTCAACGAAAACCAGCAACGGCAAGCGGCGGGGCGATTGTCAGCTTGGGCTGGGCGGTTCACGAATGTGAGGTGCAGTTGCTTCGACGGACGCTTCAATTCGTAGGAGACCTCTAAACACCTCGATGTCGCGGGCGATTGTAATTCTCTTGCGCAAAGGCCGCAACCAAATGTTTGTGCCGAGTGCCGGGCGTCTTTGCTCCCGGTGTGTTGACATGAGCGCAAGCGACGGCAATTATGGCGTTTACACGGTTTCTGGCGAATGAAACTGGCACAATTCAAAACCAGGAATTCCGGCAAGCAACGACTCGGCGTGTTGCTTGGCGACGTTGTTTGCGACGTCGCAGAGCTGGCCCGCGCACATCAATCGGCCGGCGCTTCAGTAGCGGAGTGGCTGCTCAATGTCGACAGCACGTTGGAAGTAATTCGTCGCGGTGCCGAGGCCATCGGGCAATTGGATTCGCTGTTCGCTCTCCAGCCGGGAAGTCAGCCGTCGGCCGTCGTGGCGCATCGTGCTGATGAAATCGAATACCTGCCGGCCGTCTATCCGAGCAAGATTCTCGCGATTGGCAGAAACTACGCCGACCACGCACTTGAAGGTGGAGGCGAGCCGCCGAAAGCGCCTCTAATTTTCGCGAAACTCACTAACGCTCTCAGCGCGCACGATGCGCCAATTGTGTTGCCTACCGTTAGCGAGACCATTGATTGGGAAGCCGAACTCGCCGTGGTCATAGGTCGAGACGCTAAAGCAGTGGCCGAAGCTAACGCGCTCGACTACGTTTTCGGGTACACGATGATGAACGACGTGACCGCGCGCGATCTGCAACGTAAAGACGGCCAGTGGACGCGCGGCAAGGGGCTCGACACATTTGCGCCGTTGGGCCCGTTCATCACTACCCGAGATGAAATTCGCGATGTTCAGAACCTGAAGATCGAAGGTCTCTATAACGGCGAAGTAACTCAAGCGTCAAACACCAGCAAAATGATCTTCAGCATCGCTCATTTGATCTCATATATTTCTCAGGGAATCACGCTCGAGCCGGGTGACGTCATTGCGAGCGGAACGCCAGAAGGTGTGGGGTTCTTCCGCGATCCGCCGGTGCTCTTGAAACCGGGAGACGTGTGCGAAGTGCGCGTTGAGAAACTCGGCTCGCTTCGAAATCCAGTGGTTGCTCCGCAATGAGTTTTCGTTCCGGCTACGTTGCGCTCATCGGTCGCCCGAACGCGGGAAAATCCACGCTGCTCAATCGTCTGGTGGGTGAAAAGATCGCCGCCGTCTCAAACAAGCCGCAAACTACTCGTTTCAAAATTCTCGGCATCGTAAACCAGCCGCAAGGGCAGATTGTGCTGGTTGATACGCCGGGAGTACACAAGCCTGGTTACGAGTTGAACCGGCGCATGATGTCTGCGGTTCACGATGCGTTGCTGGGGGTCGAGGTCATCTGCCTGATCCGCGATGCTTCCGTGCCGACCGGCAACGGCGATCGATTCGTGCTTGACTTGGTGAAGCAATCGGATAAACCGTCGCTGTTACTCTTGAATAAGACTGATAAGCTTGCGGATAAATCGAAGCTGCTGCCGTTAATTGAATCCTACCAGCGCGAACACGACTGGAAAGCGATCGTTCCAATTTCCGCATTGAAAGGCGATCAAATTGAACAGCTAGTTGGCGAAATGATCAGCAATCTGCCGGAAGCTGAGCCAATCTTCGCACCCGACGAATTCACGGATCAGCCCATGCGCGTACTGGTCGCCGAGACCGTACGCGAGAAGATTCTCGAAACGACTGGCGAAGAGATTCCTTACGTGACCGCAGTGGTGACGGAGCGCTGGGAAGAAGTGCGCGATGATTTCACGCGCATTTACTGCGCGATCTTTGTCGAACGCGAATCGCAGAAGAAGATCATCATCGGCCGCGGCGCCCAGCGGCTGAAACAGATCGGCATGCGTGCACGTCGTGAGATTGAAAAGATGCTCGGGCACCGGTGTCACCTCGAGTTGTTTGTGAAGGTTGAAGAGGACTGGCGGGACCAGCAACATTTGCTGGATGAGATGGGGATCGCGCGATGAGCCGCAAATGGCAGGTTATCGACGCCTCCGTAAGTGACCACGCTCGCGAAGCGGTCGCGTACGGTTTGATGGAAGCAGGGGCGCTCGGGACAGAGACAATTGAAGGGGCAAACGGAACTGCACACGTGGTCGGCTACTTCGAAACTTCGCCGCAGCTTGCTGCTGTTGGCGCAACCGTACGAAAAGCGCTAGACATTTATGGCTTCAGTGAAGGGGTGCTGGGAGAACTGACGGCCAGCGAACTACCCGACCAGGACTGGCTGACGGAATGGAAGAAGCACTGGCAGCCGGTTGAAGTGGGCCGCTTTGTCATTGCGCCATCGTGGTTTCCGTCAGAACCTTCGGGTGCTGACAAGATTGTTGTTCGCATCGATCCCGGAATGGCGTTCGGCACTGGGACGCACGAAACCACCCGCCTCTGTTTGAAAGCCATCGACAAATATTTTGGCGGTGGAAGTTTTCTCGACGTCGGCACCGGCACGGGAATTCTCGCGATCGCTGCAGCGAAGATTGCGCCGGATGCTCGCATCGTTGCGTGTGATACCGATGCCGACGCAGTTCGAATCGCTCATGAAAACGCCGCTTTGAACGGAGTCGAAGATCGCATCGATTTCCGGGTGGGCAGTGTCTCTGAAGAAACGCCTTCGGCTGATTTCGTCTGCGCGAATCTGACTGCGCCGGTCATCATTGATTTGTTGCCGACACTGCTTGGAGCAACTTGTGGACGATTGGTCTTGTCCGGAATTCTCGATTCGCAGTTCGAAATGGTGAACCGCCAGTTGATGCAGTTAGCAGCCTCGGGCAACGAAGTCATACAAGACGGTGAATGGATCGCTGTGGTGATCTGATGACGCTGCGCAGATTTTACGCACCAAAAATCGCGTTTGCCTCAGATCGCAAGACTGTGGCCCTCGACGCCGACGAGGCGCGCCACGCCCACGACGTTCTGCGTCTCGATTTGGGCGATGAGATATTTGTCTTCGATGGCGAAGGCAATGAATACCGCTGCGTGATCGCGGAATTAACGTCGCGTTCGGCAGCCCTCAACGTTCTGGAACAAGTGCAACCGGCCAGTCCTGAATCGCCGCTTGACCTTACACTGGCGGTGGCGTTGCTGAAGGGTGAGAAGTTCGATCTGGTGGTGCAGAAGGCGACGGAATTGGGTGTCACGCGACTTACGCCGCTCATCACCGCGCGCGCGGACGTGCGGATTCGCGAACCCAGCGATGCGCGCAAAAAAGCTGACCGGTGGGCCCGGATCGCTTTCGAATCAGCGAAGCAATGCGGACGCGCGCAATTGATGCTGGTCGATCCGCCCATGAATCTGGACGAGTTCTTTCGGTCAATCACGGATGTGCAAATGAAACTCACTTACACGGCGAGAGATGGAGATCCGCACGCCGACCTCGCCAGAATGGACATAAAGAACGCGCGTATCGCCGCCCTGGTGGGACCGGAAGGAGGTTGGACAGATGGTGAACTCAAACGGGCGAGCGCGAATGGCGGCAAAATTGTCACCCTGGGCGGCCGCACTCTGCGAGCGGAAACGGCAGCGATTGCCGTTGCGACTTTGCTCCAACACCGTTTCGGCGATCTAAAGTGATTCCGGCCTCGCTCATATATCGCCCGGAACTCAAGGCCTTTCCTAATCGTTTAGCGCAGTAACGAACTGAAAATCATGTCATCAATCGACCCAGCCATCATCATCAAAGCCCGCAGCGATCTCGCGCAAAGGTTGGGCGTGGACGAGAGCGAAATCGGCGAAGGTCAGGTCGAGCAGACGGACTTTCCGGACGCCTCTCTTGGCGCGCCGCTTGAAGATGAGATGAGCGCCCAGATGATCACGCCCGGCTGGCGCATTCGTCTCAAAGTCCGCGGTGAGACTTACGAATATCGCGCCACCGCGCGGCAGTTGCGTTTGGTAAACTTCAAGGGCCGCAATTATCGCGTGTAGGCGGCGGGAACAAGCATCATGTCACGTAATCTTTGGCTTAACCTTTCCATCGCACTCGCTTTAATTCTGATCGCCGCATTCGCCGGCCGGCTGCACAAGTGGAATTGGCATCGACCGTCGCTGCAAACATCCCCCTCATCACGTGGCTCTGGGCAAACCGAAACCGATCCCGGCAGCGACGAATCCGATTCATCAAAGACTGAAATTCTTGTGCGCTTCCGATCAAACGTATCTCGAGACGCGATCGAGAATATTACCTCGCGCCTCAATGACGAAGTCGAAGATCGAATCGAAGCTGTCGACGGCCTCGATGTAATTGAAGACGAAGACAATCGCAGCGCTGATGAGGTGGTGGCGCAATATCGCGCGCTTTCGGAAGTCGAATACGCCGAAGCTAATAGTGAGATCAAACTCGATCATGAAGGCGCCGGCAAACACGTACACGCGAACGACGAACTCTTTTACAAACAGTGGGGACTCTTCAATCACGGACAGGACGGCGGAAAGTCCGGCGCCGACATCAGCGCGATGCAGGCCTGGGCCGTGACCAAAGGCAGTGATCAAGTCGTCGTCGCGGTGCTCGACAGCGGCGTTGACTACACGCATCCCGATTTGGCCGGCAATATTTGGACGCGGCCCGAGGTCATCAAGCAATACGAGGACGAAGACCTCACCGAAGGCGCGATTGACGATGTGCACGGCTTCAATGTGGTCGAAGACAATGGGGATCCGATGGATGACAACGGCCACGGTACGCACTGCGCTGGTATCATCGGCGCCGAAGGCGGCAATGAAGTCGGAATAGCCGGCGTCAACTGGATAGTGAAGATCATGCCGCTTCGGTTCATGGATTCGGACGGTGCGGGCACGACTAAAGACGCAATCGAAGCGATTAATTACGTCATCAATCGCAAACGCGCCGGCGTGAACGTGCGGGTGATTTCTGCGAGCTGGGGCTCAACGATTAATTCACACGCGCTCGAAGACGTGATTCGCAAAGCCGGCCAAGAAGGAATTCTGTTCGTTGCGGCCGCGGGAAACGATCATTCAGACAACGATGCGAAGCCGCATTACCCGGCGAGCTATGGTCTCAATAACGTCATCAGCGTCGCGGCCCTTGATCGGAACGACGAGTTGACCTCATTTTCAAACTGGGGTGCGACGAGTGTGGACATCGCCGCGCCTGGTCAGCAAATCGTCAGCACCTGGCTCAATCATGGTTTTGAAGAGAGGCAAGGGACTTCCATGGCGACGCCGTTCGTAGCCGGAGTCGCGGCGCTAATTTTGTCGACCAACACCGCTATTTCCATCGATGACTTGCGCACCCGACTGCTGAATTCAGTGGATGCCGTGCCGTCGCTAAAAGGCAAAGTCGCGACCGGCGGGCGAATCAATGCGGCGAAGGCGGTCGCCTCTCAATAGAGATGGAAATCGGGTAGTTTAACACCGCCTGAAATCAGGTTTTTTCTTCGAACTAAACTCACAAAAAAGCCGCTCCTTGCGCCTGCGCCGTCCTCTGTGTGATGATTGGGCCAATGAATGTCAACATTCACACCCTGGGATTAACGAGGAGCCGATAAGAGTGAAGGCGGAGTTAGCGCAATTAATCGCACTGCAAAAGACTGATACCAATATAAGAACACTACAAACGGAAATCGAGAGCATTCCTGAAAGGCGCGCCGAGATCGAAAGAGAGTTCGATCAGCGCGCCTTTGAAATTCGTGGCCTCGAACAGAAGCGGGACACGGCCTTTCATGAGCGGGCGCGGCTCGAGAAGGAGATCTTTGAACAGAAGCAAAAGGCCGAACGCGCCGACAGGAATCTGATGGCGGCTAAAAAGCCTGACGAATACACCGCCGCGATTCGGGAAGCTGATGCCGCACGCAAACAGATTTCGGCGTTTGAGACGCAGGTACTCGAACAGATGGAAGCGTTCGAATCGGCCGAAAAGGAATTGGGAGAGCGCGCGCCGGAAGTCGAGAAATTACGTGAAGACATGCACGCCCGCTTTGTTCAGTTCGATGAGCAAGTAACGCGTCAGCAAAAAGAACTCGAAGAAGCGCGAGCGGAACGCGAGCGGTTGATGAAGGACTTACCGAAACCAATGGCGACCCTTTTCAATCGCATCAGCGCGCGCATTCGCGACGGTATCGCAGTGGCGGAAGCTCGCAACGGGGCATGTACTGCTTGTTTCATGGCACTGCGGCCGCAAATAATGGCGGACGTGCGGCGCGGCACCGAGGTAATCACCTGCGACAACTGCAACCGCATTCTCTATTACGAACCTGCGAATGCGGCGCAGCCGGCAACGGTTTCGTGAGGTGGCACGCGCATCCTGCGCGTTCTATCACGGGCGAGACGCCGGTGCCACCGCTAACTCGAACGGGGAAACGATTGACATCCTGGAATCGCGTCGAGTAAAAGTCCTGCCAAATCACGGGGAGCAATCATGGCGGAACAGACAACGCAACAGGTTAAGAGCGGAAGGACCTTTGATAGCGCTTACGGCTTTTCATTCAGTATTGCGGTAGGGCTGGTTCTGTTTATCGCAGGTTTGGTGATCAGTCTTACCTTAAGCAATGGCACAAGCATCGGCCTTATCTTTGGTGTCCCGCTCCTCCTTGCCGGTTTGATCATCCCGGTCTTTATGATGCGCGACCTCTTCAAGACAAACGAGATCAACGCACCGTGCCCGAACTGCGGCGCGCCCATCCGAACTTCAGACGCGACCCTGCGACTGAAATGCACGCGCTGTCAGAGTGTGATTGAAGTGCGAGAGAAAGAGTTGATCGTCGCGCAACACATTACGTCGTAGCAATCGGCAGCCACCCGCGCGAAGAGTAGTCGCTAATCGTCAGCGCAAACATTATCCCCAGCCAAAACAGCGCTGAACCAATCACCAGCCACACCAGACGGCCGCTATAACGCACGTGCATGAAATAGAGCACGACGAACGTCGCTTTAATCGTCGCGATCGTCAGTGCCACCACCGCGTTGAGCGGTCCGGGAAAATCGCGGAAGGCAGCCAGCACCGTCAGCACCGTGCCGACCAGAAGTATGAGAAATATGCCGACGTAGACTCGCGGATAAACTATGTGTTCGCTCATAACGCAGGTGGTCAGTTGTCAGTAGTTACAAGCTCGCTAATTAAATCGTTTCTGAAAATTGGCAATCGCCAATCGGCAATCGCCAATGCTACATGTGTCCTTCCATATGCCGTCCCAGCAGGTAGAGCAACGGAAATAGAAAAATCCACACGATGTCCACGAAGTGCCAATACAGGCCGGTAATTTCTACCGGTGAGTGATACTCCGGGCTGAATCGGCCGCGCCACGCCAGAATCAGAATGGTGATCAGAATGCCGGCGCCGATAATCATGTGCAGCGCGTGCATGCCGGTCATCGCGAAATAGATCCAGTAGAACATCTCGACGTTGTGAACACTCGCACCTTCCGGCAGGTGCAACTTGTGTGGATCTGTGTCCCCATGCTGCGCCACCACCGGATTGAACGGATTGCTGGGAATCAGATGTCCGGGAATCAAGTGGTCGTCATATTTCGCTTTGTATTCGACAGCCTTGATCCCGAGAAATGTCAGACCCAACACCAGGGTCAAAATCAGAAAAATGATCGAGTTGCGCCGCTTGCCGACCTGCGTGCTGAAAACAGCCATCGCCATCGTGAAGCTGCTGACAATCAGCACTATCGTGTTTACCGCGCCGAGTTTGATGTCGAGATGATTACTGGCTGCGGCGAAAGCTTCGCCATATTTGTAGCGAAACAGCGTGTACGCCAGGAACATGCCGCCGAAGAACATTATTTCGGTGACGAGAAATACCCACATACCGAGCGTACCCGCCTCGCGTTGCTGCTCCATGTTCTCGAAATGGTGCTGCAGCGCCGGATGCGCGGTGTGTTCGTGAGTTGTTGCTAATCCCTCAGCCATAAAAGGAAATTGAAAATTAGAAATTGAAAAATGCAAATTTCAAATTACTCGTACGTCCGTTTCCCGGTTGAGTCCAACGTTTAACTCTGCCGCCATTTGTTCTCCAATTTTCAATTTGCACTTTTCGATTTTCAGTTTTCAATGTTTTCTTTCCGCGTGCATTACGCACAAGTTCTCGCAACGAACACCTCACGCCGGCGCTTGTTTCTCAAACTTGCCAACTACTTCTTTCGTCTCCGGCGGCGCGAATTCGTACGGTTCCGAGGTCACAATCGGCGTTTCTAAAAAGTTTTCAGTCGGTGGCGGCGAAGACGTCTGCCATTCAAGCCCGGGCAGGTGCCACGGATTCGATTCGGCAATTCGTCCATAACGCAAAGACCACGCGAGATAAATCAATGGAATCAGCAAGCCGACTCCCAGGATCGATGCACCCGCCGTCGATAACACGTGGAGCACTTGCCACGAAACCATGTCCACCGGATACGTGTGATAGCGCCGCGGCATGCCCATGTAGCCGAGCACGAATTGCGGCGAAAAGGTCAGATTGAATCCGACGAACACGACCAGCGCTGAGAATCGGCCCCAGCCTTCGGGGTACATGCGCCCGGAAATTTTTGGCCACCAGTAATGCAGACCGCCGAGGTACGCCAGCAAAGCACCGCCCACCATGATGTAGTGAAAGTGCGCCACGATGAAGTACGTGTCGCTCAGATGCACGTCGGTCGCGAGTGATGCGAGAAACAGACCCGTCATACCGCCGATCGTGAACAGGCCGATAAACCCCAAGCCGTAAAGCATCGGCGTGTCATATGAGATCGATCCTTTGTACAGCGTCGCCGTCCAGTTGAACACTTTAATCGCCGACGGGATCGCCACGGCGAAGCTGAGGAAAGAAAAGATCATGCCGGCGTAAACCGACTGGCTTGCGACGAACAGGTGGTGTCCCCAGACGAGGAAACCGAACACCGCGATTGCCAGACTCGAAAACGCGACAAACTTGTAGCCAAAGATGTTCTTGCGCGAGAAGTTCGCGATCAGTTCGCTCACCACACCCATCGCTGGCAGCACCATGATGTAAACGGCCGGATGGGAATAAAACCAGAACAAGTGCTGGAACAGAACCGGGTCGCCGCCCGCCGCGGGATCGAATATGCCGATGTGCGCGAGTCGCTCGAACGCCAGCAGCAGCACCGTGATCGCGATGACCGGTGTGCCGAGAATCATGATCAAGCTGGTGGCGTAGTGCGACCAAATGAAGAGCGGCAAACGGTACCAGGTCATGCCGGGGGCGCGCATCGTGTGGATCGTGACGATGAAATTCAGGCCCGTGAGGATCGAAGAGAATCCCGTAATAAAAATGCCGACGCCGGTTGTCAGGACGTACGAATTTGAAAACGTAGTGCTGTATGGCGTGTAGAAAGTCCAGCCCGTATCCACGCCACCCGCGAGCAGCGCGTAGATCGTAATGATTCCGCCCAGCATGTACACGTACCAGCTCAGCAAATTGATACGCGGAAACGCGAGGTCCTTCGCGCCGATCATCATCGGCACCAGAAAGTTGCCGAGCGTCGCTGGAATCGATGGAATCAAAAAGAAGAACACCATGATGATTCCATGCTGCGTGAACAATTTGTTATAAGTGCTGGATTGCGTGAGGTCGCCTTGCGGTGTCAGCAGCTCGAGCCTGATCGCCATCGCATACAGGCTGCCAATGAAGAAAAAGAAACTGATGCCGCCCATGTAAAGCAGCGCGATGCGCTTGTGATCTTTTGTCAGCAGCCACGACTTGAGGCCGTATTCGGCGTTCAAGTAATTCGTGCGTGGCGCTGGTATCGTGAATTCTTCCATGAAATTAAATCAAATTCGTTATTGTTGCCGTACTGGATTCGCGCTTTGCGGCGTCCCCGTCGCCGGCGGTTTCGCTGTCGGCGTCTCCGGCCGCGGCGTCGACAATGACTTGATGTAAGCGACCAATCCCAGCAACTGCTCTTCGGTTAGTTGTCCCTGGAACGATGGCATGATCGGCCCAAACCCCGTGACGATCTTTGCCTGCGGGTTAATGATCGACTCGCGCAGGTAACCTTCATCCGCCTTCACCGCCGGTCCATTACTCAGCACGACGTTACTGCCGAACACGCCGAGCAACGCGGGCCCGCGACCGCCCTCGGCATTGGCGCCGTGACATGACGCGCAGCCGAGCGACTCAAACATCGTCTGGCCTGCGGCGGCCGGCGACATCTGGTTCGCGTTGCCGCTTAACCAATTGTCGAAATCCTTCGGCTCCATCACTTCAATGTAGCCGCGCATGCCCGAGTGATTCATGCCGCAATACTCGGCGCAGAAAAAATGATAACGGCCGGGCTTGGTCGCTTCGAACCATTCGCTCGTGTACTTGCCGGGCACTACGTCCATCTTGATGCGAAACGCCGGAATGAAAACGTCGTGGATCACGTCTTCCGTGGTCATGATCAATTTGACCTTGCGGCCGACGGGCACGTGCAGCTCGTTGATTTCGCGCTGGCCGGTGGGATGCTGGAACTTCCACATCCACTGTTTGCCGACGACATAAACCTCGAGCGCGTTTTGCGGTGGCCGGTACTGCGCGAAATAAACCTTAGCGCCCCAGACGAAGATGCTCATGGCAATGACCAGCGGAATTACCGACCAGAGCGTTTCGAGTTTGTGTGAGCCTTCGATCGGCCGTGGGATTTCAAATGCATTCCGGCGACGATAACGAATGACAAAGAAGATAATGACAAGCGAAATCAGTGTGACGAAGAAAACCGTCACCCCCGAGACGTAAAAGTAGACGGCATCAACGTCGCCGGAAATCGTCGACGCGCTCTCTGGAATAAATGGAAACCAGGATTGCATTACTTGAATCGACTTTTGAATCTGAAATCTTGAATCTTAAATTGTTCGTTCCTGTCGTCTTTGGGCCCGTCGCACCGCTCCGGTTCCTGACACGCCCCGCCCTCACGGCCGGGCTTCTGACACGTTCGTGTTGGCGTGTGGCCAGCGCTTTCGCAAAACCAGCAGCATGCCGACAATCAAACCAACCGTGATCACACCCGCGACTTTCATGATGTTCATTACGACCGCGCCGTATTTTCCCGTCGCCGGATCGTAGTGATAGCAATAGAGCATCAGCGTATCGACCGGACTTCCAATCTTGTTTTCCGAAGCTTCGACCAGTCCGAGTCGCAGATCGCGCGGCGGATACTCGATGCCGTAAAAGTAGCGCGCCAGCTTTCCCTCAGGGGTCAGCAGCATGATGCCGCTCGCGTGTGCGAATTGGTTCGTCTTCTCGTCCCACTTGTAATGAAATCCTGCGGCGTCCGTTACCCGCTTGATGTTCGCTTCATCGCCGGTCAAAAAATGCCACCCCGCGTCCGCGCCCGGCCGGTTGTAAGCTTTCACGTACGTCTGTTTCTTTGTCGCCGCCAGCTCCGGTGTTTCTCGCGAATCGAAACTGATCGCAATGACTTCGAATTGCTCACCGGCGTTGAATGAAACCTGTCGCAGAGATCCGAGCACGCCATTGAGAATCTGGTTACAGAGCATCGGGCACGAGTAGTAAACGAGCGCCAAAACGACCGGCTTGCCTTTCGCGACATCGCTGAGCCGCACTTGCTGGCCGTGCTCATCTTTGAAAACCGCGTCGAGCGGCACCTGTTCGTTGAGTCGTTGTTCGATTCCGACAGTTTTTAGAACTGCCGGCAGTCCCGTCGACACCGAACCTGTTTCCGTACGCGCGCCGTACAGAGGCGAGCTCGGCATCGGAACGCCAGGCTGGCCTTGCGCAGTAAGCAGTGAGCAGTGAGCAGTGAGCAGCAATAGCAGGACGCGGAGACGCGGAGACACGGCGAGGCGGAGAAATTCGCGTGTCAAGTTTCTCGACGATCTTTTCTTTTCGCCGCGTCTCCGTGTCTCCGTGTCTCCGTGTCTCTTCATTGCTTCCTGCTTCCTGCCGTCTGCGGTCTGCCTCCGGCCTCTTTCTTGACAGACAGCTGCCGCAGCGCCTCTTCCTTCGCCTGCTCGATGGGCATCCCGAATGGCTGACCGTTCGCGTCAGTGGGTCCGTGCTCCAGTACGTGATTCCACTGTTCACGCAGCGCCCGAATTTCCCACATTGGATCTCTCGGGGTAATGAATCCGCCAACTGGCGTAGGTTGCGGATGCTCTTCCACCTTTGATTTTTCCAGATTCTGCGCAAACCCGGGAGCGCCTTGCAGCCGCGGCTCGGGCGGCAAACGTTCTTCGCCACTCATCGCGATTGGCGAGCGATGAGTCTCCTGTTCCTGCGTGCTCGCAGTCCTTTGAAACAGTACGAACAATCCCCACAGCGCAATGTGCGTCCCAATCGTCAGAACCGTCAGGCCGACAATAAATTTCGCGATGCCGCTTATCTGAACGTCGCTCTGCTCATGCGTCACATCGATGTTCTTGATGTGCGACGTGTCCGGCGTCTCCGTAACGTGCGTCTTTTGTTTCTCCTGACCCATTTCTTTTTCGCTAAGAGCAAAGAGCTAAGCGCTAAGTGATTGCGCCTCGCGCTTCGCCTTTGTCTAATGTCCGTGTACTACCGCCACCACCTGGTCCAGTTGCGGATCGTTTATCGGCAGCAGCGGCCGTTTCTGCAACTGCCACGCGAACGTCCCCAGCCACAATCCGCCGATCGCGATGGGTGCGACATAGTCCATCCAGTTAAAAACAAAATCTCCACGGCTGTATGTCGGTTCAATTAGCCAAATTACATCGATGATGCGCATCACCAAAATCAGCGCCGCTAACATTGCGAGTCTTTGCGCGTTCTTCTTGGTCGCGCGCGAAAGCAACATCAGGAACGGAAACGCGAACTGGAAAATCACAACGGCCAACGCGATCGCGCCCCAGCCTCCGTGTTTGCGCGCGACATACCACGTCGTCTCTTCCGGCAAATTGCCCGACCATATCAGCAAGTATTGCGAAAATGCGAAGTAAGTCCACAACATCACCAGCGCGAGCGTCAGGTTTCCCCAGTCATGCGAATGACGCGGTTGAACGACAGCGTCCATCGGCTCGCGCGCTGACAACCAGTTCATGATCACAATTGTGAAGGCAAGAGCGCTCAGCGCCCACGCTGCCACGAAAATCAATCCATAGATCGTTGAGTACCATGACGGATCGAGCGACATCACCCAATCGATGGCCGCGAACGTGATACAGATAATCGTCACCACCAGGCCGGGGCCGCTGATCATCTGCATGCGTTTACGCACCTCTCGCGAGGCGGCCCGATCCTGTTGCAGTGACCACCAGTTCAGCGCCATCGCCAACGCCGACCAAATCGCGAAATACACAAACGCGCGCAGGATGAAAAACGACGGATTCAAGAATGCGGTCTTCTTCTGCAGCGCCGGCGTGCTATTCATCACCGCCGCATCAGTCCACGGATAAATGTACTTCAGTCCAATCGCGACCGGAATGAAAAGCAAAAGCATCAACGGGAACGTACGCGTCGAGGCTTCGAGTACGCGCCGGATTACCAATCCCCAGGCGCCTCCCGTCAGATGTTGCAGCATCAGCAATGCAAGGCTCCCCACGGTGATTCCAGTCCAGAAGACAAATCCGACGAGGTAGCCGTGAAAGAAATGTCCGGGACTGAGCACGGCGCCAAGGACGAGCGCGAGCGTAAACAGCAACCCCACTGCGAACGCGACGTTGCGCGTGCGAGTAATGTCTGCCGGAGGCGTGTAACCGCGAATCATTTTGGAGATGCACCCTCCCTAACGGTCGGGTTTCCGCCTGCTTTCATCTGACTCAATTGCAATGCGCGAATGTATGCGGCGATGCGCCAGCGATCTTCCACTGGGACTTGCGAAGCGTAACTCGGCATGGCGCCCCAGCCGTTCGTCATCACGTCGAAGAAATGGCCAACCGGTGCGTTTTGCAGACGTTCCTGGTGATAACTCGCCGGCGAAGGCTTGTTGAAACCGCGTCGCGCGACGATGCCATCGCCGTAGCCAGTCATTCCGTGACAGACAGAACAGTAAATGTTGAAGCGCTCCTGTCCACGATCGAGATCGTTTTTCGTGATCTGCATCGGAATCGAATCGACGTCATCCGCAAAAGGGGTTGCCGGGTTTCCCGTCTGCTGTGGATTCTCACCTTGCGCATGCTGCTCGGTGTTCAAGTCGCTCGCGCTCAACTTCTTTCCGAAGAAGAATGCGCGATCTTCGCGCAAATAGCCGCGCGGCACCGTGCCATCGACCAGCGGTCGCGAGGCCGTACCGTCTTTGAAAAAAGTGTTCTCGCGATACGTGATCGCCTTCGGTTGGTCCTGCATGTCCCGGCGGCAGGCGCCAAGGAAAAAGGAAAAAGGAAAAAGGAAAAAGATAAGCGCAAACCGAGAGACACGCGCCGGATTACGCAGCGCTCTTTTTGCCTTTTTACTTTTGCCTTTTGCCTTTGGCTTACAGTTCCACATCCACAACTTCCATCGGCTCTAATGTCTTCAAGAACCGCACTGCCTCATCGCGATTGAACTTTGGATCTTTCGCTTCGATTACCAAAAAGAAACTGTCGCGCGTGGCCAGCGCGAAACTCGGCGCGTTGAAA
>DASYPX010000202.1:0-2657 GCA_036006125.1 Pyrinomonadaceae bacterium
GAGGCCGGTTACCGTGGCATCACCGCTTTCATCGTCGAGAAAACCACGGAAGGTTTTTCGGTCGGCAAGAAGGAAAACAAGCTCGGTATTCGCGCGTCGTCGACGGTTGAGTTGATCCTGGAAGACTGCCACGTAGCGAAAGACAACGTGCTGGGCGAAATCGGCAAAGGCTACAAAGTCTCGATCGAGACGCTGAATGAAGGCCGCATCGGCATCGGCGCACAGATGATTGGCCTCGCCCGCGGCGCGCTCGAGTCGGCGCTGAACTATACGAAAGAGCGCCAACAGTTCGGCAAATCAATCAGTGAGTTTCAGGGCGTACAGTTTCAATTGGCCGAGATGGCGACCGAACTGGAAGCCGCGCGTTTAATGGTCTACAACGCCGCGCGTATGAAAGACGCGGGCCAAAACTTCGTCAAGGAAGCGGCGATGGCCAAATTGTTTTCGTCGCGCGCGGCTGAACAAATCACTTCGAAGGCTATTGAGCTTTATGGTGGCTACGGTTACGTCAAGGATTATCCAGTTGAGAAGTACTGGCGCGACTCAAAGATCGGCGCGATCTACGAAGGCACTTCCAATATGCAATTGCAGACGATTGCGAAGTTGATAATTGGAAAATAGTAAATCGTGAATCGTAATCGTAAATCGTAAATAGGTGTCTGAGCGCCGCAACTCTTCCCGCCCCAGTCACCGTTTAAGTTTCACAAAAGTTTTCTATTCACGATTTACGATTTACCATTTACTAGTTCATGACGTCACGAATTGAAGTATTCGAGCAAATGCTTGCCGGCGATCCGGCGAATACCGCTGTGCTGTTTGGTTTGGCGAAGGAATACGAGAAGGCGGGCGACGACCACAAATTGATTGACGCGCTGGAACGATATCTTGCGTCGGCTGATGATGAAGGGAACGCCTACGGGATGGTCGCGCGGGCATACGAGCGGACGAATCAATCCGACAAGGCGCGTGATGCATACGCACGCGGCGTTGAAGCTGCAATGTCCCACGGTCATCCGGGCATGGCCGAAGAATATCGGCAACTGTTGAACAGCCAATGACGCGCAAATGAACTAGTCAATCGTAAATCGTAAATCGTAAATTGATGTCTGAGCGACGGAGTACTTTCCCAGTCACGGTTGACGTTTTACAAAAGGTTTCTATTCACGATTTACGATTTACCATTTACTGCTGATGAGTGACACCAAAGTTTTAAGGTTGGTCAAGAAATCCGAGAGCCTCCCCGAAGGCGCTTTTACCTCAAAGTCTGTCGCGAGGGCTGAGCCGAAGCCGGCGCCCGCGTCTGCTCCGATCTTGAAAGCCGCCCCATCACCCAAGCCGTCGCGTCGTCGCGGCAGACCGAAGCCCCAGCAACAGCCGCAAGTCAGTGCCGAGGAAATGTTGAGAATATTCCGCACGATGTACCTGTCGCGGAAACTCGACGACAAAGAGATTCAGATGAAGGGGCAAAACCGGATCTTCTTTCAGATCAGCGGCGCTGGTCATGAAGCGATTCTCACCGCCGCGGGAATGTGCCTCAAGCCTGGCTACGACTGGTTCTATCCGTACTATCGGGATCGTGCGCTGTGTCTTCAGCTCGGCATGACGCCACTCGAGATGCTTCTGGAGAGTGTCGGCGCCGAGGCCGATCCAAACTCGCACGGCCGGCAGATGCCTTCGCACTGGGGTCACAAGCAGCTGAACATTGTTTCGCAGTCATCCCCGACGGGCACACAGCTTTTACAAGCGGTCGGCGCGGCGGAAGCGACATACCGCATCAAGCTGGTCAGGGAACTAAAAAAGCGCGTCAAGAAGTTTCATCAGGATGAAGTGGTTTATGTTTCGCTCGGCGATGGCACTTCGAGCGAAGGCGAGTTTTGGGAAGCGCTGAACACCGCGTGCAACCTGCGTCTGCCGGTAGTGTTCCTGCTCGAAGACAATGGCTACGCGATCAGCGTTCCGGTCGAAGTGCAAACGGCCGGTGGCGACATTTCAAAATTAGTTTCAGGTTTTCCGAACCTTTACCGGCAAAAATGCGACGGCACTGACCCCGTCGAATCGCTCGCGGTGATGCGACGCGCGGTCGAGAATTGCCGACGCAATCGCGGACCCTCATTTGTGCACGCGAAAGTCATCCGGCCGTACTCGCACTCGCTTTCGGACGACGAGAAGTTGTATCGCGCCGATGAAGAGCGCGCGTCTGACGCCGAGCGCGATCCAGTCAAGCGTTTTGGCGCCCGTCTGATCGACGAAAGGATCATCGATCAGGACGGACTGCAACAACTTAAGGACGAAATCGATCGCGAGATCAACGACGCCGCGGATGCTGCACTCGCCAGTCCGCAACCTGCGCCTGAGACGGCAACGCTCTACGTTTACTCCCCCGATGTCGACCCGACTTCGTCAGACTTCGATACCGAAGAGAACGTTGATCTGAGTGGCAATCCCGGCACAATGGTCGATCTCATCAATCGCTGCCTGCACACGGAAATGAAACGCGATCCGCGCATCGTCGTGTTCGGCGAGGACGTGGCCGACTGCTCACGCGAGCAATCTCTGGACAAACTGAAAGGTAAAGGCGGCGTTTTTAAGGTCACGGCGAATTTGCAGCGCGAATTCGGCAGCGCGCGCGTTTACAACTCGCCTTTGGCAGAAGCGAA
>DASYPX010000203.1:0-6283 GCA_036006125.1 Pyrinomonadaceae bacterium
GGGAATTAGCGGAGCGAATTATCGAAGAAGGCCGCGCCATCGGCTATCAAAAAATGCGTCTCGATACGCTTTCGGAACAGATGGGAAGTGCGATAAGGCTTTATAGCGCTCTGGGCTTCCAACAGATTGCGCCGTACTACAAAAACCCGGTGGCCGGCGCTTTGTTTATGGAGTTGCTGTTGTAAAAGTGAACTTGCTCAGTGCTTTCGCTCGAGAAGCTTCCATCCCGTCGGCAGCACCGCCGCAGCCAAAGTGATCTTGATGATATCGCCAGGAATAAACTTCAGAACGGTAAACTGAAACGCAACCAACGGTGAAGTCCTTGTCAGAAAGGAAAACCAAAGACAGCCGCACAGAATGATCACGACTGAACCCGCAGCCATTGCCGCGACGGCAGTCAAATACTTTCGATCCCATCCTTGTTCCGCGAATGCGCCGGTGATGAACGCTGCTGCCGGAAACGCGATGAGATAACCGCCCGTTTGTCCCATGAGGTGCGCCACGCCGGCCGCGCCGCCTGCGAAGAAGGGAAGACCGCTCGCGCCTTCGAGCAGATAAGCAATCATTGCCATCGCGCCTAAGCGCGAGCCGAGAAGGGCGCCGGTCAACAGCACCGCAAATGTTTGTCCGGTGATTGGAATTGGCCCAAGAGGAATAACAATTTGCGCCGACAAAGCCGTCAGCAAGCTAAATCCGATCACCAAGCCAACCTGCCGCACGATGTCGAAAGGCGTCAGCGCAGCTTGTAAAAGAGTTTCATTTTTCGCGACGGCTACATTCATCAATTCTGACCTCTAATCTCTGACCTCTTACCTCTAGTAGTCACGGTCTCACACATAATACTGGACAGGGCGCGTTCCGAATAATGAATTCCGCCGTGCCGGTCAGCCGCTCATCGCCGCCGCAGCATAAGGTTGTGGTGATGGCGATAAGATCAGCCTTGTGACGGCCGGCGTGTTCGACAACGGCTTCCGCTACACCACCATGAACGCGGCGCACCTTACCGAACAGTTCCGGTGCGCCTCCTTCTTCAAAAAATCTCTGCAGCGTAGCTTTGCCGCCGTCTGCTGGTTCCTCGTCGCCTTCGGCGAAAACACAAAGCGTTTCTAACTTCGCTTTTGTTTTGCGCGCAATTGAGGTGGCGACCGGCAGAATCTCTTTTGACTTCTCAGACAGATCAGTCGCGAAGACAATGTTCGCAAATCGATCGATAGGCCGTGTCGTGCGGCGCGGTCCGTACAAACGCGCGATTAGTGTCGGGATCTTAGAATCGCGCGCGATCTGTTCCGCGACGCTGCGGCCAAGAAAAAACTGCGCCACGTCCGATCGGCCGTGGGATGCCATCACGATCAAATCGCAAATTCGCTCCTGGGCCGTGCGCATAATCACTTGCGCGGGATCTTCATCGCTCACTTTCGGAATGATGGTTTCAATGACTTTGACCGACGATGCGCCGGTGGGCAGTCCGGGAAATTCGTAACGCGATGTTTCGGTGATGTGCGGGTCACCGCCATGAGCAATGTGGACTGACTGCACGATCGCATCGAACTGCGCGGCGATGGCCACGGCCAGCGGAAACGCGCTGTTGGCGACCGAGGAAAAGTCTGTCGGAAATAGGATCGACCGAATCATGACAGCCTCTGCATTTACACTTCGCTCAGTACAAGTGCTGACACTTACAGTGCGAGCCACTCGCGTACGACTTACCGCGATGTTCTCACTTTCCCTGAATCTTACTTAAGTTGCGCTGTCTGGTCTAGCTTTCCGCGCCAATTCGCATCTTGTGGAACGAACGCCAGACGAAGTACACCGAGACGAGGAAGAAAACCCCTGCCAAAATGCGGCTGATGACGGGGCCGTTCTTGCCGAACTGGCCCGTCTCACTACTGACGCTCACCGCCAGCTCAACCGCGAGCAATCCAAAGAGAGTGGTGAACTTGATCACCGGATTCATCGCGACTGACGAAGTGTCTTTGAAAGGATCGCCAACCGTATCCCCGACGACCGTCGCATCGTGCAGCGGCGTGCCTTTCTGTTTCAAATCGACTTCGACGACTTTCTTGGCGTTGTCCCAGGCGCCACCGGCATTTGCCATGAAGATCGCCTGATATAAACCGAACACGGCAATCGAAATCAGATAACCGATGAAGAAGAATGGCTCGACGAACGCAAACGCGAGTGTGGCGAAGAAGACTCCGAGGAAAATATTGAACATGCCTTTCTGTGCGTACTGCGTACAGATCTGCACGACCTTCTTACTGTCAGTGACAGAAGCTTTTTCGACACCTTCGAGTTTAATGTTCGCTTTGATGAACTCAACCGCGCGATAAGCTCCGGTGGTGACGGCCTGGGTTGACGCGCCGGTGAACCAGTAAATGATCGCGCCGCCGGTAATCAGTCCCAGCAAAAAAGGCGCATGCAGCAACGAAAGACTTTCCGTGCCGCTCGTGAGGCCTTCGGTGAGCGCCATGATGATCGAAAAGATCATCGTGGTGGCGCCGACTACGGCCGTGCCGATAAGCACCGGTTTCGCCGTCGCTTTGAACGTATTGCCCGCGCCGTCGTTTTCTTCCAAAAGATGTTTCGCGCGCTCAAAAGCAACCGTCATGTTGTGCTCGCTCTTAAGTTCTTCCGTGATATTCGGCAAATGTTCGATCAGCGATAGCTCGTAAACCGACTGTGCGTTGTCGGTCACCGGTCCGTAGGAATCGACTGCGATCGTCACCGGCCCCATACCAAGGAAACCGAATGCCACCAGGCCGAAACCGAACACGGGCGCGACGTGGATCGTTGCGGTAGAGACCATCAACGCGTCCAGTCCCATCGTGCTCACGATGTAGGCGATTGACATCAGTCCGACAATGCTGATGCCCAGCCAGTACGCCGAGTAATTTCCCGCGACGAAACCTGAGAGGATGTTGAGCGACGCGCCACCTTCGCGCGAGGACTTCACGACTTCCTGCACGTGACGCGATCCAGTTGAAGTGAAGACTTTGACGAGTTCCGGAATCACCGCGCCTGCCAGCGTGCCGCACGAAATGATTGTCGCCAGTTTCCACCACAGCGTCGGATCACCACCGAGTGTCGGAACCATGAGAAAGGACACGATGTAGGTCAGGACAATCGAGACAATCGAAGTCAGCCAAACCAGCGTCGTGAGCGGCGCTTCGAAGTTCATCTCGCCCGCGTTTGCATAACGGGCTTTCGCGATGGCGCCGTTGACAAAATACGACAGCGCGCTGGAGACGAGCATCATGATGCGCATCACGAAAATCCACACCAGCAACTGAACCTGTGTTGTCGGATTCGGGACCGCCAGGAGGATGAACGTAATCAGGGCGACGCCCGTGACGCCGTAGGTTTCAAAACCGTCGGCGCTCGGACCAACTGAATCGCCCGCATTGTCCCCCGTACAGTCAGCAATCACGCCCGGATTGCGCGCGTCGTCTTCCTTGATCTTGAAGACGATTTTCATCAAGTCTGAACCGATGTCGGCGATCTTTGTAAAGATGCCGCCGGCGATTCTCAACGCCGCCGCACCCAACGACTCGCCGATCGCAAATCCGATGAAGCACGGACCGGCGTAATCACCCGGCACAAACAGCAGAATGAAAAGCATGATGAGCAATTCAACGCTGATCAGAAGCATGCCGATGCTCATGCCGGCTTTCAGCGGAATCTCGTAAATCGGAAATGGTTTTCCTTCCAGGCTCGCGAATGCGGTGCGGGAATTCGCGAACGTGTTGACTCGGATGCCGAACCACGCGACGCCGTAGCTGCCCGCGATGCCGACGAGACTAAACAAGAGAATGATCGCAACCGTGAGTGGGACAGGATGGTCCGGAACGGGGCGCAGAATCCCGAAGTAAGCGATGATGATCGCGGCGATGAACACCCAGAGCAGCATGATGAATTTGCCCTGCGTGATCAGATAGGTCTTGCAGGTTTCGTAAATCAGCTCGGAAATCTCGCGCATCGAGCGATGCACCGGCAGGTTCTTTAACTGGATGAAAATGACCAGTCCGAACAACAGGCCGAGAAAACAGAAAAGGATGCCGATAAGCAGCAGCCGGTGCCCGTCAATTCCACGAAACAGTACATCTGACAAATCGGGCAGCTTGAGCGCGGCTTCACCCCCATGGCCCTGAGCGAATGCGGCCGGTGCGGTGATACAAAAAGCAATGGCTGCAAATAAAAAGCTGACAACGCGACGGCGCTGCGCCGCGACAAAGTTCGACATCGAATTTACGATCAAAACAGTTCCTTCCTTTACGTTTGAGCGATAGGCGAGAAATTAGCCTTGGCTGATAAAGGCGCTATTATTGCGGTTTTTTCGCGAACTGTCCAACCGCGCCGGAGTAATCCGCGTTGAGATAAGCCTACGCTTCAGCGAGTGCCGCCTCATCTGTCAGTTGCGGTCGTTTGCGGGCGCCGATCCAATTGCGGATCGAATCCACGATCACGATGACGGCTGCCGTCATGATGAGTGCCGTCAATGAGGTGTTGATGTAGCCTTGTGTTGAGGTGAGAGGATTTTGCGCCTGCGGCCAGAAGATGTCGCGAATTGATTGATATCCTGCTACCAGCGTCGTCGTACCGACGAATGCTAACGGGGCGAGTGTTACCCACGCATAACGAGCCTTGCCCATGTTGATGATGACGGTCGTGGCCACGCACAACGCTACCGCCGCCAACAGTTGATTCGCGATGCCGAACATCGGCCAAATCGTCGAGATGGATCCCGTCAGAATAAATCCAGCCCAGGCCGCGACTACGACCGCCGTAGTCACGAGCGACCCGGGTAGCCAGTTCGGCTCTTCAAATTTGCGCACAAATCTGCCGCCGAACTCGCCCAGCAGAAATCTGGCGACACGTGTGCCGGTATCGATCGTGGTGAGAATGAACAGCGCTTCAAACATGATCGCGAAGTGATACCAGTACTTCATCAAACCGCTCAGTCCGGGAATTCCATCAAAGATGTTCGCGATGCCAAGCGCGAGCGTGACTGCCCCGCCCGTGCGGCCACGAACCTTTTCTCCTGATTCGGCTTCAAGTCGATCGAGTTCCTGAGTCTGAAGATTAAAGTCAGGTCCGCTCTCAGCCTGAACCATGCGAACATAAGCGGCTTTTTGCGTCTCCGTCTTTTGCGCGGTATTGATGGCAAAGTAATCACCCGGAAAAAGCGAGGTCGCGGCAATCAACGCCACTACACCGACGATGCCTTCCATTAACATGCTGCCGTAGCCGATCATCCGAGCGTCGGTTTCCTTCGCGATCATCTTGGGTGTCGTGCCGGAAGAAATCAGCGCGTGAAATCCGCTGATGGCGCCGCACGCGATCGTGATGAAGACGAACGGATAGACTTTGCCGGGGACAATTGGACCGCCGCCATTCACAAACGGTGTCACGGCCGGCATGTGCAGTGTCGGATGCACGACGATCACGCCGATTATCAAAAACGCGACTGTGCCGATCTTGAGATAAGACGAAAGGTAATCGCGCGGGCAAAGCAGCAACCACACCGGCAGAACTGACGCGATGAATCCGTAAGTTGCCATCAACGCCGTCACTTGCGTCGGCGAAAAAGTAAATGCCGTACCCCACGACGATGTAGCGATCTTTCCGCCCAGCCACACCGCGAACAGCAGCAACACCACGCCAATCGCGCTGGCCTCCGCGATCTTTCCCTTGCGAAAGCGATACATGTAAAGGCCCATGAAAAGCGCAAGCGGAATGGTGAAACCGACCGTGAACGTTCCCCACGGCGACTCGGCCAGCGCGTTGACAACGACCAGTCCAAGTCCCGCAAGTGCGATCACCACGATAAAAAGAATCGCAACTCCCGCGACAAAACCCGACAGGCCGCTGATTTCTGTGCGTGCGATTTCCGCGAGCGATTTGCCTTTGCGCCGAATGCTCGCGGCGAGAATCATGAAGTCGTGCACCGCGCCGCCCAGACATACTCCAATTACCAGCCAGAGCAGTCCCGGCAAAAACCCGAACTGCGCGGCGAGCACTGGTCCAATTAACGGACCCGCGCCGGAGATGGCTGCGAAGTGATGACCGAACAAAACCCACTTGTTCGTTGGATAGTAGTTGTGGCCGTCGTACATCGTTTGCGACGGCACTGGTCGCTTGTCGTCGAGCGCCAATACTTTGGCGGCGATAAAAGCCGAGTAGTAGCGATACGCGATCGCCATCACACAGAGCGCGCCAACGATGATTGGAAGGGCGTTCATTTCGGCACACTCAAATAACACACCTGCCAGATAACCTCAACAGG
>DASYPX010000204.1:0-3954 GCA_036006125.1 Pyrinomonadaceae bacterium
GCTCGCACGTTTGCATCCCGTCGAAATCGCGCGACTCGCAGAAGCTTTCTCGTATCAGCAGGGGGCCGAAATCGTCGAATCACTCGACGATGAGACAGCCGCGGAAACACTCGAGGAAATGGCCGCCGCCCGCCAGGCACAGATTCTCGGTGATATGGACGAAGAACGCGCTGCAGACATTCTTGAGCACATGTCGCCGGACGAAGCCGCCGACGTCCTTGGTGATCTCCCTGAAGATAAAGCGGAGGACTTGCTTAATCGGATGGAGGACGACGAGCAGTCCGAAGTTGCAGAGTTGCTGCCTTACGAAGATGACACGGCGGGCGGGTTAATGACGACGGAATTTGTCACACTGCCGCGCGACTTAACGGTGGGCGAAGCGCTCGCGCGGCTGCGCGAAATGGCCGAAACGCCGAACATGATTTATTACTTGTACGTTGTCGCGGGCGAAGAATCATGGAATTTAGTCGGCGTCATCGCGTTGCGGAGTCTGATTCTTTCCGATACTTCGTTGCCGCTGGCGGACGTGATGCGCACTGATTTGCAAGTAGCGCACCCTGACGATAACGCCGATGATGTTGCGCAAAAGATTGCTGAGTACAATCTGCTGGCGCTGCCCGTAGTCGACGAAACCGGCGACATACTAGGCATCGTCACGTTCGACGATGCGATCGAAATTCTTTTGCCCCGAGATTGGCGACAGAGATTGCCACGATTGTTGGGATGAATCGGCAATCAAAAATCTGAAATCGAAAATGACTGAGGACCCTCCGAGTGTCAGAACCGCGCACCAACGTTGGCACCGCTGGCCGCCGCATTCTAATGCGGGGCGCGCAAGGCGTGCGTCGCACCGTCGCGCGGCGTCCGCGCATCTTTCTCTACCTCTCAATCCTTGGACCCGGCGTCATAACTGCTAATGCCGGGAACGACGCCGGCGGCATCGCCACCTTCGCGTCGGTCGGCGCCGAACATGGTTACAAACTGCTTTGGCTGCTGATTCCGCTGACAATCAGCCTCGGAATTGTTCAGGAGATGTGCGCGCGCATGGGTGCGGTCACCGGTAAGGGCCTCGCGGATCTTATTCGCGAGCGCTTTGGTGTGCGTTGGACCGCGCTCATCATGTTTGCGCTGCTGATTGCGAATGCCGGCGTGACCGTCTCTGAATTTGTCGGCATTGCGGCGGCGATGGAATTGTTCGGCATTGCGCGCTACTTCTCAGTGCCAATTGCCGCGGCCGCGATTTGGTGGCTGGTCGTGAGAGGAAGTTATCAGCGCGTTGAGCGGGTCTTTCTCGTCATGTCACTGGTATTCCTTGGCTATGTTGTTTCCGCGTTCATGGCCCATCCGTCATGGCCCACCGTCGCCCGCGAAATGATCCACCCATCGTTCGAATTATCGCCGCTGTATCTCTTCACCTTCATCGCGATTATTGGTACGACGATCTCGCCTTACATGCAGGTCTTCATTCAATCTTCGGTGGTTGAGAAAGGGGTGCGCACTGAGAACTATGCTTTGACGAAAGCTGATGTTTGGATCGGCACGGTTTTCGCAATCGCGATCGTTTTCTTCATCGTGATCTCAACCGCGGCGACGTTGAACGTACAGGGCGAACATGTCGATACAGCCGCCCAGGCCGCGCGCGCCTTGCGGCCGTTCGCGGGTGTATATGCCCAACTCTTGTTCGGGATCGGATTGTTCGGCGCGTCGATGATGGCGGCGGGCGTCGTGCCTTTGGCAACCGCTTATTCGATCAGCGAAGCACTCGGTTTTGAGAAAGGTGTGTCAAACACGTTCCGCGAAGCGCCGACTTTTCTCGGTATTTTTACGTTTTTGGTCGCGCTCGGCGCTCTGATTGCGATGCTGCCCGGCCTGCCAATAATCCGCGTACTCTTGATTACGCAGGTCATTAACGGCGTTCTTCTGCCCATCATTCTCATCGCAGTCTTACGCCTCGTGAACGATCGTGAGTTGATGGGGCGCCACGTCAACGGCCCGCTTTACAACCTTGCCGCCTGGACGACGACGCTGATCGTCTCTACATCATCGTTGCTGCTGATTGTGGTTACGATCCTCCGTTAGCGCGACGAGACGGCCGATGGAGATTCGCTCTCGCGACACATCCGCAGTTGTGATAAAAGTACACTCGCTCATCGCAGTCACATTCGACCCGAGAACTTCGCGTGACAGCTAATTCACGACAAAGAAGCAATATCCTGCTCTATTTGGTTTCCACCGCGGTCGTCGGTGCGGCGACCTTTAGCTTTCTCAAGTTCTTTGGAAAACCAGACACCACTCACTACTTTGAAGGCTGGTGGCGAATTCCGTGGCTCATTCTGCTGTCGTTGCTCGTCTATACGAGTATCCGCGTTCTCAATGCCCTGCTGTTTGACTTCGTCTTTCGCCTGCGCCGTGGCTACGAAGCGCCGAGTCTGGTGCGCAACATCTTCACACTCGTTGCCTTCACCGTTGTATTCGTCCTCATCTTCAACAAGGTCTATTCGGAAGTTAACCTTGGTGCGCTCTTCACAACCTCGGCGATCTTCGGCGTTATTATTGGTCTGGCCTTGCAGGACACGTTGGGAAATTTTTTCGCCGGAATTTCCCTCCACGCCGATCGCCCATTTCAGGTTGGCGACGTCATCGTTGTTGGGCCGCAGAGACATACTGGCGTAGTTGAAGGGATTACCTGGCGCGCCGTAAAAATTCGGACTTTTCAAAATCACATCGTGCTCGTCAGCAACAGCATGGCTGCCAAGGAGTCGATTGAGGTTTGTCCACGGGAAAACCTAAACGCCCGGATCGTTTTCTTCGGCACGCTATATTCCGATTCTCCGGCAAAAACAATTCACGTCGTGCGAGAAGCGATCCGGGAAGCTGACAATGTTTCGCAGAAAATAACACCCATTGTGCGCATCCGCGATCTGGGGGAATCTTCAGTCGATTGGGAAGTGAAATACTGGCTTCAGGATTATGCGAAGTATAACGACACCGACGCGCTCGTTCGTCAGCTTATCTGGTACGCCCTACGGCGTGCCAACATCACTTTTGCATTTCCGACAAGGACGCTCCACGTTGAGCGAAGGCCGCCCGAATCCAAAGTTACCGGACCGCAGAAAGAGATCATCGAGAGACTGTCTGCCGTCGATATCTTTGCTCCGCTTTCAGTAGAAGAGACTGAGAAGCTGGCGACCGCGGCTTCACGCCATGTGTTCGCTCCCGGCGAATTAGTGATTCGCGCCGGAGATCAGGGCTCTTCAATGTTTGTAGTGCACAACGGCCGCGTTCAAGTGCAGGTTTCGGACGGTGGCAAGCCGCGACCGGTCGCCGTGTTAGGCGAAGGCGCGTTCTTCGGAGAAATGGCGCTCTTTACCGGCGAGCCCCGAACGGCGAACGTCGTCGCCATCGAAGAAACTGAAGTCCTGGAAATCGGTCACGCCGCAATGAAACACCTCTTCGAAACCGATCCCGATTTGGCCGAGGCGATTAGCTGGACAATCGCCGAGCGTCGCGCCGGTCTTCAGGCTACCTCTCAGCAAGCCAGTCAGATTACTCAAGACGAAACGGCTGGCCTGCTTTCATCCATCAAGAGGTTCTTCGGTCTCCGTTAACAAGAGGTTTCTCCTCCGTTTTTTGCCTCTTTCTGGGAATCTCTGCTGTGGTTGACAATGCTCTGCTCACATATTATTATGCCGCCGTGCTCATGGCGAACAAACGACCAAGAGCTTCAATTTTTTAGGTGCAGGAGGTTGCAAGACAATGACTATTACTCGTTACGATCCGTTTCGGGACCTGCGAAGTCTTCAGGACGAGGTCAACCGGCTTTTTACCGGCAACGTTGGACGAACATTCGATGACGAAGGCATCGCGCGCGGCTCGTGGCATCCGAGCGTCGATATTTACGAGAACAAGGATCAGATCGTGCTCGAAGCTGAGCTTCCGGGGATGAGTCGCGAA
>DASYPX010000205.1:0-6465 GCA_036006125.1 Pyrinomonadaceae bacterium
TGGAAGTCCGCGTATTGGATTCGCCGCTCGCCGCGCTTGGAAATCAGTTCCAGTTCAGCATCGTAGGCGAGGAGTGCCGGCGGTGAATCCGCCGCTGGGGAAGCATTAACTATATTGCCGCCGAGCGTTCCGCGATTCTGAATGGCAATGCCTCCCGTCTCACGCGCCGCCTGACAGAGCATCGGAAATTCGTCGCGCAGGAGCGGATGTTCCTGCACTTCGGTGTAGGTCGTCAGCGCGCCAAGCCTCACCCAATCATTGCTGACCTCGATTCCGCGCAACTCATGGAGTTGCCAAATGTTGATGTAATTCTTGTCCGGCAGTTTACCGGCTTCGAGCAGGACCATCAGATCAGTGCCGCCGGCAAATGGTTTCCATTGCCTGCTCGGTTGCGCGAAGAGATCGAGAGTCTCACTGAGACTGTTCGGCGTCACTAATTGGTATGAGGGAACGTGACCTCGCATTCGCTCATTTCTCGCAAGCACGTACAACCGATTCAAAAATCTTCATGTATCCAGTGCATCGGCAAAGATTTCCCGCCAGCCCGTGACGAATCTCGGCCTCAGTCGGTGTGGGAATTTTTTCGAGCAGATTCACCGCGGCCACGATCATTCCCGGCGTACAGATGCCGCATTGCGCGCCGCCGTGCTCGATGAATGCTTGCTGTACGGCATGCAGTTGAGTTTCATTGGGCGCAATGCCTTCGATGGTTTTAATCGACGTGCCACTAACTTGTGCAATCGGCAGAAGACAACTGTTGACGATCTGGCCGTTAATCGTCACGGTGCAGGCGCCGCACTCACCTTCGCCGCAACCTTCTTTGGTCCCTGTCAGATTAAGCTGCTCGCGCAAAACGTCGAGCAGCCGCTCCATCGGATAAGCCTCCACCGTCTGTGACCGACCGTTGATAGTAAAACTGATTGTAGCTTTTTCAGCCAAGGCTTTCCTCGGTGATAGCGCGCGGACGCTCCATCGCGATCGCGCCGAAGGATATCACGATATGGTTTGAGAATAAGGGCCTGGGAAAGACGTTGAGGAAATCAACTCTGGCGGTAGGCGGCAACGAGATTGTTGTTGTGATCAAATGCCTGCACAACCAGGCTGCGCGGTTGCTTAATTCTGTCGAGCGTCACCGGCGTGGGCGCGACCTGCCCATTTCGCGCCATCAGAGATTCGTAGGGCCAACCGTTCGCTGAAACGTCCACGCGAAAGATTTTCCGGTGCGCATCCGAACGGCGCGTCTTCGACGTCGCGGTAATTTCAAAAGTTCGCCGCTTGCCAGGAACTGGCTTGACTGAAAGCGAATAGGTCGGTTTCGAACGAAGTATCCGCACCGCTTCATTAATCAGGTCTTCGTTGTGTCCTATGAGATCGCGTTTGGTCATGTAGTAGCGGCGGTTTGGACTGATTCCTAACTCTTCGAGCGGCCGGCCTTCGCGTTGACCGACCCGGATACTACGGCGAATCGCGATTCGCAATCCGGTGTCTCGCGGCAAAGGCTTAAACGGCGCCTTAGAAACCTTGCGCGCATTTCTCATGAAATCGGCATAGTCCCAAACGTTCGCGCCGCCGGCCCCGGTGTTGTCGCTGGTCCCGAGAATCTCGCCCACCTCGTTGTCCTGAAAACCTGCGGCGAACATGTCGGTGGTGCTGTAAGACAACGCATCGGTAATCAACAGCACGGGGCCGTAATAAACCTGGCCGATGTCGTTGCAGGATTCTTCGGAAGTCAACGGAAACCCCATCGAGTAAGTTGCGCCCGTGACCACTGATTCGCTGATGGACTCTGCCCAACGCTCGAGATCGATGCCTTTCGGAGCCGTCTGACAAATCTCGAGATTCAAAGGCGTATTGATGAATTCGAACAACTCGGGCTTGATGCGGCGCGGCGTGAATAATTGGAGCAGACGCTCGCCCGCGCGAATGCGGCCGCCGGGGTTTCCTCGCACGTCGATGATTAGCCCGTCCTGCGGAAATCCTTCCGCGCTAATTACACGTTTGAACTCGTCGACAAACGGTCCGTGCGCACCTACTTCAAAATCGTAGAGCCGCACGTAACCAACCTTTTGCGTGCCCAGTTTCGGCAGACGGACGGTACGGACTTGCGTGTAGAAGACGCGGTCGTAATCGCCTTGCGACGGAACATCGTGCGGTGCAAACAAATCTCGGCGCACTTGATTGATTTTCGTTTTCTGAACATCAACCGAAGAACGTTTATTCCGCGAGTTCTTTGCTGACGGCGGGGGCGCCGTCGTGTGATAGACGAGCCAATTTTGACGAACCGTGCGGACTCTGTTCTTGAGATCGCGAAACGTAATGTCCACCCACTCTTCGTCCGGTGGCAGAGAAAAACGTAATGGCCTGATCGTCAAACTGTCGAGTCCGCGGGCGAACCGCGCGTCGAGGTTGCTGCCTGATTGGATCTCGCCATTGATTTCAATTGCGCGCCGGATAGGCACGCCATTCCAGTAGAGCAACTCGACGCCGGGCTTGAATACAGCCCCGGCCTGTCGGGTCGTTCGATCCGGACGGAATTGGCCGGTTGCGATTCGCGACACGAGAAACCGTTCGACTTGGTTTCCCTTTCGATCGGTGTCGAAGTATTGCTCAACGAGGAATGGCAGAAACGCGACGGCGCGGCGGAACGGCGTGGGCAGCAAATAACGGGTGTGAATGTCGCGAAGCGACGCAAAGATTTCCAGCAGGCGCTTGTGAAACTGCATCTCATCTTCCATCTTCCGCTTTGTTTCCAGCCGGTATTTCAGCAGCTTCAAACGTTGGATAGGATCGATGGCATGCATTGCGCGCTTCAGCGGGAGATGCACATAGTTCATCTCGAACAGCAAGATAATCTGATCCAGAATTCGGAGCCGCTCTTCGCGCGTCAAGCCGCGCCGCTCCTGTACTTCTTTCAGAAATCGCGAAAGTCGTACCGGCCGGACAGCACGCGCCGCCGTTTCGATATCGGCCCTCGCCAGGATCTCTTTTTCAGACACGGAAATCTTCCAGAGGTCGCGTGACTTCAGTTCAATGCTATCGACGAGCGCACACTTTCACGTTACACCCGTAGCAGTTAGCTGCACCTTGCGAAGCTCGGTGCGCGCACTTTGTGATGGGAAGATAAACGCGGTGGCCTCCGCGTGAATTACTTTTTGGCGGCCTTCTTTTTCTTTGTGGCCTTTTTCTTGCCGCCGCGTTTGCTGCCGCCGCGACCGCTGCCGCCGGGATCATCACCGGTGCCGCCGCTGCCGCCGGGGTCGTCACCAGTACCGAAAAGGATGGTGGTCGGAAATTGATAGATAGAATTCTGGGACATGTTTGTTCTCCTTTGGGAATGACTACTGATTGCTTTTCAAAATCTGTGCGAGTTGGGTCCGGTAAAGCTGAATATCCGGCCGGCGCAGATAGCTTTCATAGCTATCGGCGCCCCATTTCTGGGCCAGTTCGCTGCACGCCTTGTCCGCGCGCGAAGCGTAATCCTGCGCCGCGGTTTTGTCTCCCGCGAGGTCACTGGACCGTGCAGCGATCAGAAGCGCGCGCCATTCTGAATCTTTCTGGACGGATTGTGCAAATACTTTTTGCGCGTCCAGGGCGGTCTGGCGCGCCGCGGTCGTGTCTTTGCTGGCGAGCATCGCTTCCGCAAGCGCCAATTGCGTGCTCGTGATCAGCGGTCGCGATTTCAAATTCTGCGCCGCCGCCTGCGCTTCTTCGCAAAGTTTTCTGCCGTCGGCGCCTGCGCCGGACAGCGCCATCGCGCGTCCGAGGCAGGATTTCGCTTGCAGCGCCACGTCTGGGAACTTCGCGCTGGCGTCAACCGCGAGCTGCGCCTCTTTCCTTGCTTCGCCGTATTGGAGTTGGCTCAAAGCCATCCGGGCCCGCACCAGATGGACCCACGCGATTACAGTATTGAGTTGCGATTCGGGTTTGGTGGCGATCGCGAATGCGGCATCCAGGGCAGCCCTTGCTTCGTCGTATCGACCGAGTTGCCACAGGAAATTTCCCCGATTCATTTGCGTGAACGCTTTACCACGATCCGACTTACGCAACTCGTCGATTTTGAGTTTTTCGTCCAGGTGCGCCAGCGCTTCGGTGAAGGCGTCCTGGTTCAATCCTTTCAGGAACGCCAGGCTCATGTTCGAGTCACCAACACCGGAATCGTCGCCCGCCTTCGACACAAGATCGAACTGCTCTTCAAAATATTTCTGGGCCGTCGCGTCTTCGCCCTTGTCCTGATACGCGCGCCCAAGCAACGTCAGCACAATCGACGCGTCACGCCGATATCCGGAAGACCGGTAGAAATCCAGGGCCGGCTTAAGTTCCGCGATCGCTTCGTCGTTCTGACTGCGTTGGAAGTTCAATCGGGCGAGTGAAACATGAGCGCGCATCTCACCTGCTTTCAAATTCGCACGTCGCGCCAGATCCAGCGCCTGCTGAAAGTAATTTCCCGCG
The DNA here is from genome assembly GCA_036006125.1 of Pyrinomonadaceae bacterium. Taxonomy (GTDB): domain Bacteria; phylum Acidobacteriota; class Blastocatellia; order Pyrinomonadales; family Pyrinomonadaceae; genus UBA11740. The sequence continues at coordinate 4,450 of DASYPX010000205.1, forward strand.
TCATCAAAACTGCCGCTGCTCATGAAAGCCAGCCCAAGATCGATCAGCCCATTGATCGCTACATTCTTGATGTCATTATTTTGCGCGATTGTGATTGCGTCAGCAGCTAACGCTTTCGCGCCCTCGACGTTGCCTAGATCGCGATACACCAAACTGAGTTCGAGCTCAGTCCTCGTAATCTGATATGGATTGCTCTGGCTCTTCGCCATCTCAAGCGCTTTTTCAAATTGTTCTTTCGCGTCCGGCAGGTTGCCCGTTCCGTAGAACAGCGCGCCGCGTTGAAAAACTACTTCCACCTGACCTTCGTTGTTTGTCAGCACCTGATAAATCCGTTCGGCTTTGGCGAAAGCGGCTTCCGCATTTGTCTGATCGTCTCTCTTCTTATCGCGCCGCCGAGTGTAAGCCATCCCCAGGTGCAGAAACGCCCCGGGCGATGGCGTGTCGACGGCGGTGGCTTTTGAATAGTTCTCAATCGCGTCATCCAGTTGTTCGTTGCGCTCGTACGCGCGGCCCAGATCAACATACGCGTTCGCCTTTTCACTCGCCGGCGCCTGAGATAACAGTGCCTGATAAGAAGCGATCGCCGCCGGAAAATCGCGGCGCACGGTGGCATCAATGGCGTCGAGGTGTAACTTGTCGGCGTTCGATAATGCCCGCTGATTCGCAAGCGCGACTGCGTCCAACACTTCCGCACGCGCCTGCTCAGTATTGCTAATCTCCAGGTATGCTTCCGCCAGGCGCGCATGGGCCGGCGCATATTGCGGATCGGAGTCAACCGCCTGCTTGAGCGCCTTGCTGGCTTGAAAGTAAGTCCCCAAACCGATCGCTTTGACGCCCTCGTCGAAGTAGAGTTTCGCGGCGCTATTGACCTGATACGGCGCGGGTCGCCAAAGTCTGAACGCAACCCAGCCCAGTACCAGGACCACGATCGCAGCCAGCGCAATTTGCACTTTCCGCGACCGAATTGCTCGTTGAAAAGGGCTCACTGCCGGCGGCGCGATCGCGCCTGACGATTCGCGCGTGACACTCGGAAAAACCGCCGTGACGCTCGAAAGGGACGATCGCAGACGCTTGAGGTCGTCAAGCATTTCCGTGGCTGATTGGTAGCGCGTGTCGGCGTCCTTGGCCATCGCCCGCAAAATTATCTGTTCCAAACCGCGTGGAATTCCGGGATTTACATGCGAAGGTTTGCGCGGCTCAACTTGCAGGACTTTTGAAGAAATCTCGATCTTGCTGTTGCCGGTGAACGCAGCCTTTCCGGTCGCGCATTCGTAAAGCGTCGCCCCCAGCGAGAACAGATCGCTGCGCGCGTCGATGGGCATCGCTCTCAGTTGCTCGGGCGACATGTAAGCAACTGTGCCGACGATGTATCCTTCCCCTGTCAGTTGTGTGTCGGTCTTTGCTTCCGCATCCACTTCGGCAGTCTGTGCGATTCTCGCCAAACCGAAGTCGAGGACTTTCGCCTGTCCGCGTGGCGTGATGATGACATTCTGCGGTTTGATGTCGCGATGAATCACGCCCCGTTCGTGAGCTTCGGCCAATGCCTCGGCTATTTGAATGCCGACATCGATCACTTCCTCCGGCGTAAGCGGCGCCTCCTGCAACTTTGAGAAGAGGGTCTTGCCTTCAACGTACTGCATCACGATGAAGGGCGAATCGCCGCTGTCGTTTACCTCATAGATCGAGCAGATGTTCGGGTGATCCAGCGTCGCTGCCGCTTTTGCTTCACGCAACAACCGCTTACGCGCATGCACATCGTCGAGCGACTTTGCCGGAAGTAGTTTGATCGCGACTCGCCGCTCGAGTTTCGTGTCCTGGGCGAGAAACACTTCACCCATGCCGCCCGTGCCGAGCTTTTCGATAATCCGATAGTGAGCGATTTGTGTGGCAACCAAAGCTTGATTACCCCATGCGAATCCGAAACGTAGGAAGGACGCGGCTCACGGCCGCGGACTTAAAGTTGGAAGCCCCATGGAAATACGTCACCAGAGTACGACGCGTCAATTGATCGAGACT
>DASYPX010000206.1:0-14459 GCA_036006125.1 Pyrinomonadaceae bacterium
CGCGACCGTGCGCGGTCACGAACAGGCAGAAAGCAGTAGGCAAAAGGCAGAAAGCAGTGGCTTTGCCCAAAAGCGAGGGTAAGAGCGAACAAACTCGTCGAGCTGCGAAGCAGCGGTCTTAGCTAAGCCCAAGGCGAGGCTTTGCGAGCCTTGGGAATAAATTTTGTTAGAGCAGGGGGGCCCGCGTAGCGGGCGACATCTCGTTAAGGGGTCGCCGCTCCGCGGCTCCCGCAAATTTTATTCTCTGGTAACCCAAGGCTCGCAGAGCCTCGCCTTGGGCTTAACTACCACCGCTGCTTCGCAGCTTGCCCTTTGCCCTATGCCAACTTCCATCCACGCCGTCGTAATAACAGCATCTGACGCTTGCTCGCGTGGTGAACGCGAAGACACATCCGGTGAGCTGCTGGTTGAGTTACTAACAGGCATCGGCGCGCATATTGTTGCGAAAGAAATTCTGACCGACGATCTGGAGCCGCTCGCGGAAAAGTTGCGGGAATACGCCGATCGTCCGGATGTGAACTTGGTCGTCACGACCGGCGGCACGGGCTTCGGAATGCGCGACAACACGCCGGAAGCGACACTGCGCGTGATTGAAAAGAACGCGCCCGGATTAGTCGAAGCGATGCGCGTCCAGACGCTCAAGAACACGCCGATGGCAATGATTTCGCGCGGTGTCAGCGGCATTCGCTCAGGCGCGCTCATAGTTAATCTGCCGGGTTCGCCGAAAGCGGTGCGCGAAAGTTTCGAAATAATCAAACCGGTGCTGAACCACGTCATTAATTTGTTGCAAGGCAGTTCGGCGTCGCACGACGAATAAATCGCTTGGAGTGGCAAGGGCGTCTCGCCCGTGATTCACGCGCAAGATGCGCGTGCCACTTTAATGTTTCTTTGCGACTTGGCGTGAGACTTCTTCGTTCGAAGCCGAAGGTTCACGCAAAGACGCAGGCGCAACTCGTCGCACTCTCTGCGTAACTCTGCGAAGGACTCAGCGTCCTCTGCCGTTAAGAAGCAGAACCGCAGACCGCCGCAAAGGAAAAACCGCAGAGTCGCGCTGAGGAGTCCAGAAGCCGAAGTAGGACACAAACAGATAGCTCCTTCAGAGGAGGAAACACGATGAAAACAGTTGTTGCAATCGGCACGCTTCTGCTGGCGCTCTCTTTGTGCAATCTCATGGGACGACGAAGCGCGAATAACGCAAACAACCGGAACTCGGGCAGCCTCGCGGAGAGTTCGCCGTCCGAAAATTCGAACACAAGTGAATCTGCGCGGCCACCGTCAACAATCGGTTCGAGCGCCCCGCCACAGAGCGCGCCGGGCGTGAGGACATTGAATCAGAATTCCGCGGCGAGCGAGCCTCCGCCACCGCCACCGCCACCAACGAAAGCGACGCCGAGAGCTCCGATTTCAGGAGGCGTGCTCAACGGCAAAGCGACGTATCTACCGAAGCCGACCTATCCGCCGATTGCGAAAGCGGCGCATGCGTCTGGCCAGGTAATAGTACGGATCATTATTGATGAGGAAGGAAACGTCATTTCGGCGGGAGCTGTTAGCGGGCACCCGCTATTGCAGCCTGCCGCGGTCGCGGCGGCACGGCAGTCAAAGTTCTCACCGACGAAATTATCGGGCCAGCCGGTGAAAGTCACTGGCGTGCTCGTTTACAATTTTGTCGAGTAGTAAATCGTTCGCAGCCGAACCTATTCGCAACCCTTTCAGCGTTGGGATCTGTCTGTCTCGGTTACCCAGGGTAGCCCCGATACATCGGGACAACCCTGGGCTGAAGGTAGTAAACGCCTTCGGCGTTCATATTGTCGGCGCTCAACACAATTTTGTTGAGCAATGATCCTTGAACTCGCCCTGAAGAGTTCTAAGCCGCACTGACGACGAAACGCTTGGAAGTAATTTTTGGAGTGCGGCGGCTTGACGCCGCTTTCGTCTGGAGCATTGATGCGTTAGAAAGATGCAAAGCGCCGTCAAGCCGGCGCACTCCAAATCGATTGACTTTATATTCACGCGGCTCTTATAGTTTCGGTGTTCTAATTCGCTCGATTAGATAACTTCAAGCGATGCTCTTGCTACAGGAAGCAGCGACAACCGCACGCACGATAGGTGGACCATCGACGGCGTATTTGCCGGTGATGGTCTTTTTTGTATTTGCGATTGCCTTTCCCGTGTTGCCGTTGATTCTTGGGCGTTTCCTGCGGCCGTTGAAATATCAGAAAGACAAGATGCGGCCGTACGAGTGCGGCATCGATCCGGACACCGGCGCGCACGATCGATTCACGGTGCGCTACTACATCGTTGCGATGCTTTTTCTGATCTTCGACGTCGAGACGATCTTCCTCTTGCCCTGGGCCATCATTTTCATGGGCAAGGATTTCTCGTTCACCAAATTCGCGCTGATCGAGATGTTCGTCTTTATTGGGATTCTGGTGGTTGGCTATTACTACGCGTGGCGCAAGGGCGCGCTGGAATGGGCGTGAAACGCGGGGAATGGTAAATGGTGAATCGTAAATAGACGATGGCTGTCCCGTTCTGACTATTTACGATTTACCATTTACGATTTACTAGCTTATGGCTGAACACGACGAAGGATTTGTTCTAACCACGGTTGATTCGATCACCAATTTCGTGCGGCACAAGATCGCCGCGCCGATGATCGATTCAAAGCCGGTGCAGTTCGGAGTCAATTGGGCGCGCAAATCCGCGATTTGGCCAATGACGTTCGGCCTGGCCTGTTGCGCGATCGAAATGATGGCGACCGGCGCGAGCCGCTTCGACATCGATCGCTTTGGCGCTGGTGTATTCCGACCGAGTCCACGTCAAAGTGATCTCATCATCATCGCCGGCACAGTTACCCTCAAGATGGGGCCGGTAGTTCGTCGCGTTTACGATCAGATGCCTGAGCCAAAGTGGGCCATCGCAATGGGCGCGTGTGCTTCCACCGGCGGTCCGTTTGATTCTTACTCGACGATGCAGGGCGTCGATCGCACGATCCCTGTCGACGTTTACATTCCGGGTTGTCCGCCGCGTCCCGAGGCCCTGCTTTACGGCTTGATGCGCTTACAGGACATCATCATGCGCGAGGCCCCCTCAGCTTACATATTCGAATCCGACGGCACAGTTCATCGCCGCCGCACGTTCGACGCGGACGAAGCCGCCGCTTAGTAGCAACCCGCGCGCTGACCCGTTATCATATCCCCATACACGCTCTCCTGATTTTGTCAGTTCGGTTTTGAAGCCCGAGTTGTCGGGATTCAAGGAGGTTCACCATGAAATCCGTCTATTCAAAATTTCTTTTTCTGGCGCTCGCCATGATCGTCGCGATGCCGCTCGTCGTTTCGGCGCAAACGACAAAGCCGCGCCTGCGACGCGCAACGCCAACAGCCCGCCGCGTTGTGCCTTTGGTGCCGGTCGGCACGGATCTGAAAGTGCGAATCAATGACACGCTATCCAGCAAAGACTTACGCGCCGGAGATAAGTTCACCGCGACCGTAATCAATCCCACGCGCTTCGATGAAGCGCGCGTCTACGGCCACGTTCGATCAATTGTGAAATCCGGCAGGATCAAAGGCCGCACCACGATGAACCTTGCTTTCGATTCGATCACTTTGTCCGATGGCCGATCAGGAACGTTGCACGGTTATGTCACGCGCGTTTACGGCGACAAGGGTCGAACCGACAATGAAGGCGGCGTGCAATCTGAAAGTCGCGGCCGTCAGACAATCAAGCGCAGCGGCATCGGCGCCGGGGCGGGGGCGATCCTTGGTGCGATTGTCGGCGGCGGAAAAGGCGCGGCGATCGGATTGATTGTCGGCGGGGCAGCCGGAGCCGGCTCAGTGGCGATGAACGGCGGCAAAGAATTGAAGATCGAGAACGGCACCGAGATGCTCGTGCATGTAACACGTTGAAGGATTCCCTCTCTCACTTAATGGCGTTGTGCTTTGCGGGCGCTTTGGCGCTGTCGAGTTGCGGTGCGCATCCGCAGGGTTCAAAAGGTGCCAGTGACACGCGGATCAAGGTTGGCACGGCGCCTTCGGCAGTTGAGCTTGCCGATTTCAACCACGATGGAAAATTGGATGTCGCGGTCGCCAACTCCGAGAGTGACAACGTGACGGTTCTGCTCGGCGACGGCCAGGGTGGATTCAAACCGTCTGCGGGTTCGCCGTTCGCGGCGGGAAACGAGCCAAACGATCTGGCGATTGGCGATGTAAACAATGATGGAAACCTCGATCTCGCATTCGCGAATCACGACACAACTTACCTGACAGTCCTGGCCGGCGACGGAAAAGGCGGCTTCAAACCGGCGGCCGGTTCACCCTTTACCGTTCAAAGCAAACCGCATCCGCACGGAATCGCGATGGCCGACTTCAATGGCGACGGCTGGACTGACCTGGCAACCGACGACTGGCAGAACAATCGCGTCACGGTGGTCTTCAATGATGGGAAAGGTGGCTTCATCTCGCCGGGCGCCTCTTTCCCCGTCGGGAAGATGCCGTATCAAAAACTGCGCGCGGCTGATCTGAACAAAGACGGCAAAGCGGACATCGTCACGACAAACTTCGAAGGCGGAAACGTCACCGTTTTGTTGGGCGACGGCAAGGGCGGTTTTAAAGAAGCGCCTGGTTCTCCGTTCGACTCGAACAAACAACCGTTTGCGATCGCGATTGGAGACTTGAACGGCGACGGAAATCCCGATCTCGCGATTGGTCATTATTCCGGGCACATCACCGACACGTCTGGTGATCGAATGACGATTCTGCTCGGCGTGGGCGACGGAACTTTCCGGCAGGCCTGGTCGCAATTGGTGCCCGGCAAAGCGCCCACTCGCGTCGCGATTGGTGACGTGAATGGCGATAAGATTGCTGATGTCGTTTTTGAAAATTACGGAAACAACAGCGTGACGGTCGTGCCTGGCTCACATAACAATTTCAATACCGCTTCCGGTTGGACGACAGGAGTGGGGCGGTTGCCCAGCGGAGTCGCCATCGGAGATCTGAACGGCGATGGCAGAGGAGACATCGTCACCGCGAACTATGACGACAACGACATCTCGATCATCCTGACAAAGTAAGCGATCAAGTTTCCCTTCTACTGTGAATGACGGCTGTGGTTATCCGAAACGTATCCCGTTTGTTCTTCACGGCAAGTCTTTCGTTAGTTGCTGTCGCGACCCTGACGGCCCACCCGTCCTGGGGCATTGTCGTCAGCTCTACCGGCATCGTCTATTTCAGCGACCTCGAAACGGTCTGGAAAATTGATCGTAATGGGAACATAAGCGTCTTTCGTGCCGGCACCCGGGGTCATCATGTACACGAACTCTCGATCGATAGTCAGGATAATATCTACGGACCGATCACTGTTTACAACGCTGCGACCCAAAAATACCTTGTCGGAGTTTGGAAGATGACACCGGATGGCCGGGAGACGGAGCTTCAGCGGCCAGTCGACGGCGTCATGTCGGGTATAAGCATTTGGTGGGACAGCGCCGGCAACATGTATTCGATCGAACAGAACAATAACCTCAAACAGAAGACGCTTCTGCTAAAGCGATCGCCAGACGGTAGCGTATTAAAGCTTGCCGGCGGTGCATACGGTTTTGGGGATGGCCAGGGTCCAGCGGCGAAATTCAGCAGCGTGTATGCGATGACCTTCGGTCGCGATGGAAATCTTTATTTGACCGATGGCACCTACGTGCGTCGCGTCACGCTCGACGGCGCCGTTACTACCGTCGCGAAGGACTTGACGACGCGAACTTCCGAAGACAGGCCAACTTTGTTCGGTGGGGACGACAAGATTCTCGCCGGCCTCGCTGCTGACAGCGGTGGAAATGTTTTTGTAGCCGACGCCGGAAATCGCCGGCTGCTTAGGGTCGGGCAGGATGGAAGAGCCGGTTTGGTCTATCGCCTCGATCCGCCGTATTTTCCCACGGGCGTCTTTGTCACTGCGAACGGCGAAGTCTATGTCCTCGAGTTTAGTTACACTCCTCCGGGTAGGACCGATAAGCCGCGCGTTCGCAAAATCTCGTCAGACGGAAAGAACGTTCTTCTTACCGATGCGGCCGCGAAACAGAACACTGGCTCAGTGGCCCAGCCTACATCATTCGGTGGATCGTCTTTTAACGTCATCGCATCTGTTAAGTTGCGCACTCTGTACATGGTCCTATTAATGATTGCCGGCGTAGCATTAGTCTCGTTTTTGGTCTGGCGAAGAAGGCAACAGCAGCGCATATGAAACGACTTTTCCGAATTCTAAAATGGATCGTCATTGTGCTGGTGGTTATCTTCATCGGCATTCAGTTTTATCGACCGGCGCGTACAAATCCGGCGATCGATCCCGCGCAAACTATCGAAGCGCACACGCAGATGACGCCGCAGGTCGCATCGATCTTCGATCGCTCGTGTCGCGACTGTCACTCACACAAAACGGTGTGGCCGTGGTACACGAACGTCGCGCCCGTTTCGTGGTGGCTCGTCGATCATGTGAATGAAGGCCGTCACGATTTGAATATTTCCGAATGGGGCAAGTTGCCGCGTGATCGTCAGGATCGGAAGCTGCGGCAGATTTGCGATGAAGTGACGGACGGACAGATGCCTCTCTCCTCTTATTTACCGATGCATCCGGCCGCGCGGCTTTCGGATCAGGACAAGCAGACGCTTTGCGACTGGACCGATGCCGAGCGTCAGCGACTAAGCGCCATAAAATGACTTTCGCCCGGATGATGGCAGTTGATTCCGATTTTGTGTTCTCTTTGGATTTCTTCTTACAATTGTGTCCGCTAGCGGATCCTGCCAATTTGTGTCATTTTGCTAAATTAGGACTTGAGTCGGGGCATAGGGACTGTTATATTCGCTGTGGCGCACGAACCTGTGCGCTCATTCCAACCCCCTTCTCGCCCTGTTAGAGGACTTTGTGTAATGCATGAAAATAACAACGGGAAGTCGGGCCAAGCCCACACGGCCGAAGCTGCCGGTCTGGCTGTGGCGGCTGCGCAAGCAACCTCACTACTGATCATTGAAGACGACGAAAACATATCGAGCGCGATTCAGGAATACTTCTCGCGCGCCGGCTACCACGTCAGCACTGCGGGCGATGGATTGGCCGGCATTGAACTGGCGGCTAAAGCCAGGCCTGATGCAGTCGTGCTCGATTTAATGTTGCCGAAAATGGATGGCTTGGCGGTGTGCAAAGAGCTTCGGCTCAAAGCCCCACAGATGCCGATCCTGATGCTGACGGCGAAAGACGATGTGGTCGATAAGGTGCTTGGCCTCGAGATGGGCGCCGACGATTACATCACGAAGCCGTTTAGCTTGCGTGAGCTCGAAGCGCGCATCAAATCCGTGCTTCGCAGATCACGCGCCGGAGCCAGCAGTGATGGGCATGACGAAGCGCCCATTCAACGAGGCAACCTGCGAATCGATCCAATTCGCCGTGAAGTGACCATCGGCGAAAAGCAAGTCGAATTGACCCCCAAAGAGTTTGATTTGTTACGTCTATTCGCCTCGAATCCCGGCCGCGTCTTCCCACGAAAGTATTTGCTCGAAAAAATCTGGGACTACTCGTACGAAGGGTACGACCGAACGATTGATTCTCACATCAACCGGTTGCGAGCAAAGATTGAACAGAACCCGGACAATCCACAGTTGGTGCTTACGGTCTGGGGGATTGGCTACAAATTCACGGACGCGGACTAGCCAACGCGTCCTCGCAAACCCTGCCTAACTTACCCAAGGTCGGAACTCTTCACGCGCTCAAACTAGGAACTCCGACAGAAGGTTCAACCCTATGAACGCCCTTCGCATTCTCATTGTGTTCCCTGCTGACGAAGGCCGGCGAGTTGCAACCCGTTTTTTTACGTGATTGAAAATCATCGTGATTTCAGAGGCAAACAAGCCGCGGTGCGCGTGCTGAGTTCATTCGCGAGGGGCGATGCTATTCCAAAACTGCGTGACGTCGTCGGCATGCCCGGAATGCCTGAAGACGTTCGGACTGGCTTTCTCGAAGTCCTCTATAAGCTCGACAACACACCCGCCCTTGTATAAAGCGCATGTGACAACATCTATCTGACGTTGCATAATCCACCCGGAAACGCTTTTGGTTTCTCGATCGATGCCGCCCCAAGGTCATGATCACCAATAGCCCATACCCTCACACTCGGCGCCTCGCCAAGGCACTTGCATGTGCGGCGGTCTTGTTTTCGGCAACACCGTATATCGCCACGCAAAGCCGCATAATTCCGCCGCAGCGGACACCTAATGCAAACGTCAACGCACGCCCAAAAGTCACCACGTTGCGCGCGAGCGATTCTGCCGAAGGATCACGCGTCGCCGTCACCGCAGATCAGTCGTTAAGTGACTATGAGGCGTACCGTCGAGGCGATCGTTTCTACGTCAAGATCCCACCTGCGGATGTGCCGCGCGCGGAAGCCATCCGCGGCCGTGCCTTCTCAGATGTGAGGGTGCAGCGTGAGGGTGATAGCACGATCATCTCGTTCCGTTTGCAGCCGGGCGCGACCGCCCGGGTGGAACCACACGGAAATAAACTCGACGTCGTGTTCACCATGCCGGGAGCGAAATCGTCCTCGCCACCGGCGAGCGGCGCTATCGCTCGCAGTGATGCGGGACGCCTGGCCCCGGTTTCGGATCGGAAGCGGCAACCCGAAAGAAATGCGAACTCATCGGCTCGACTCAACGTCATCGGCTCGTCTACTAGTCGAAATGCAAACGAGCGAAGCTTATTTGCCATGACAAAGTCGATACCGACACCGAAGCCGAACCCAACTCCGAAAACATCACCGTCGCCTTTACCGAGTTTAACCGCTCCCGCGCTAACCTCGCCGACATCGAAGATTTCTCCGGCGACCGTTCAACAAAGAAGCACGACTTCACCGGCTGCGGGCGGCAGTCCGATTCAAGTAGTCGCTCAGACCAACACCTGGAGTGCCTTCAAGCAACGTATCAGATACTGGATTCTGCTGGCGCAACTTAATCCAATTCCGGTGGCGATTGGCGCCGGCGTTCTGCTTTTTTTTATTGGCTTGCTGATTCTTCAGCGACGCCGCGCGCGCGCGACCCGTCGCGCGCGTTTGCGGCAGCCTCGTAAGAGAGTGCCGTCGGTTCCGGCAGAAGTTACTCCGGCCGTCCCTGACGCAGACAGAATTATGCCGGCGTTGGTCGCTCCAACCGCGGCAAAAATTGCCGCGACAGACACTGCCGTAAGCTCGGCGGCCTCTGAGGAGTCCGCGGCCAGCACTCGCCGGCCAGAACGAAGCGAACGCGTGTCCGACGAACTGAAGAAGTTAATGGCGGGTGGCGACTACGATGAAAACATCCTGGCGTCTGACGACCGCGAGACGCGGCAACTGGTCGGCGCGGAATTGTTGTCGGCGCTGGTCGGTCGCAATTTGCAACGACGCGAACGCGCGCGCGCCGCATTTATGAGACACGGTTACTTTGACGACGCGACGCGTGATTTGCGCATCGCCGATTCACCGAATGAGCGTGCTGCGGCTGCCCGGCGACTTAGCTTTGCTCACGACCGCGAAGCTACGCCACACTTGACGGCGGCGCTCGACGACGTGTCGCCCGATGTTCGGCGCGCAGCAGTCGAAGCATTGATGGACTTGCGCGACCCGGCAGCTATTGCACCGCTCAATTCATTGATGCAAAACGAAAATGATCGCAAAGTTCCGCGCAGCTTGATCAAACACGCGATTGAGTCGTGTGCGACCGGCACTGCCGACGAATCGACGCCGACACCGTCCGTTAGCTCCGTGCCCCCGACTACGCCATCGCCGGTTTCGGCGGCCCTTGAAACTGAACGTGAGGTAATCGAGATATGAGCCCGCGCGAACTGCTCGTGCAACTCCGAGAAAAAGGGGTTGAGATCAAATCGAATGGCGATCGCCTCATCATTGACGCACCCAAGGGCGCAATCACGCCGGATCTGCGCGACGCGCTCGCCGCGAACAAAGCCGAACTCTTGAGAATCCTGAACACGCCGGCACCAGGCGATAAGCCTGCGGCACCTTCGATCGAGAAACCTGTAGCTCCGAAACCTGCGGCACCGAAACCTGTCGAGCGGCCACCGGCACAGAGCGTTGTGACCCCGCCCACGCCAATCGTCGCGCCGCCGACGCCCACACCCACTGCAGTTGTCCCTCGGACCGCCGCACCGCCTGAAGTTGAAACGGCACGCGCAAACTCTTCGGTCGCGGCGGAAATTGATCAGCTCGAAGCGGAATTAGCGCGCTTGCGCAATGAAGAGGCAACCCGTCGCGCTGAGTTCGAGACTGCGCGCCTCGCTGCTGAACACGCGTTCCACCAGGAGTCGACGCGTTGGCGTCAGGAACAGGAGCAGGCCGCGGTCACGCGCGCCCAGCAGGAGAAGCTTCGCATCGAAGCCGAAGCGCGCGAACGTGCGGCCGAAGAAAGCCGGCGCCGTATAGCCGACGAGGAATTGAAGCGCGTTGAGGAAGAACTCAACCGCATGCATGCAATGGAAGAAACGCGGCGCGCCGAAGTCGAGGCGCAATTTCGGGCAGCTGCAGCCGCACATGAAGCTGAACTCGAGCAGGTCCGAAAATCTGAAGCCGAGCAATCCCGTATTCGCGTTGATGAGGAGCGCCGCTTTCTTGATGCCGAAGCGAGGAAGCGCGCGCAGGAAGACGAAGTACGGCGTCGCGCGCACATGCGCCTCGCTGCAGTTGAAGAGGAAATCCTGCGGTTGCGATTGCGCGAGGACGCACGCGTAAAGTCGGCTGAAGAAGCTCAGCTGCTGGCGCAGGAAACGCAACGGCGGCGGGTCGAAGAAGAAACCCGACGCGTGGCCGAAGCCGACGCATTGCAACGTGCTGAACAAGAGGCACGGCTGCGCGCGCAAATCGAGGCAGAGATGCGAGCCGAGGCCGAAGCGAAGCGGCGGGTCGAAGAAGACGCGCGCAAACGCGCTGAAGATGAAGCTCGTCGTCGTGCGCAGGAAGAAGCAGCGCGACTAGCGGCGGAACAAGCGCGACGTGCCGCGGAGGAACAAGTGCGGCGCCAAGCGGAAGAAGAACAGCGCCGGCGCAGGGAGGAAGACGCGCGACGCGTCGCTCAGGAAGAAGCGCAAAAGCGTGCTGAAGAAAATGCCCGGTTACGCGCGGAGCAGGACGAGCGTCAGGCCGAAGAAGCTGAACGCCGACAACACGCGGAATTGGAAGCGCGGATCAGGGCGGAAGTCGCCGCCAAGCTGCGCGCCGAAGAAGCTGAACGTCAGCGAGCTGACTTGCGCGACGATACAGAATTCGCGAGAACGAGCGGTGAATGGTTTCGTGGCGGCGAAGAATCAGAATTTCAACCGGTCAGTATTCCTGAGGCCGAAGAAACAATGGTTCCAGTCGTCCCTGCATCTTCTCTCGACACCCGTAATCATAAAGATCGAGCCACCGCCGTGCGAGAGCTCGGAAGCCACGGCAGCGAAGATGCTTTTGACCAAATCACCGAGGCCTTCGACGATTCGGCTCCTGAAGTTCGCAACGCCGCCGCGCGCGCTCTCTTTGATTTTCAGGACGACCGCGCTGCCGCATTTACGCGTGCACTACGCGATGCCTCGGTAGATCGGCGAGCGCGGATTGGCGCCGCCATTGCGGAATCGGGACTTGCCGATCAGGCCATCAACAACCTCACCGGCGAAAGCCGCGACCGGACTTACGATGCGTTTTCGCTCCTGTTCCTGATGTCGAAATCGGGCGAACTCAATCCGCTGATGCGTGCGATCGAGGAACACCCGAGCACCGAGGCACGTCTCGCGGTGATAAAGCTTCTCGCCTTGAGTGGCCAACCTGAAGTCCTTCCCGCATTTCGTCGCCTGGCTGTCCGGGGCTCTTTGCCACCTGACGTTCGTTCGGCGGTGATGGAAGCGATTTACCAAATCAGCGGCCAGACGAGCGGACAGGGTACGCCGACAGATTAATCTCTTCGGAATCGTACTTGCAGGAGGCGCAGAGCAAACAACTCTGCGCCTTTTGTTTTTAAACTGGATTTCCGTTCGGTCGATTTACCATTCACGATTTACGATTTACTATTTACGCTTATGCCTTTCGTTCTCAAATCCGATTATCGTCCCTGTGGCGACCAACCGCAGGCAATTCAGGCGCTCGCGCGCGGAGTGCGCGACGGCGCGAAAGACCAGGTGCTGCTCGGCATCACGGGCAGTGGGAAGACTTTCACGGTCGCGACGGTAATTGAAAAGACCCAGCGGCCGACGCTCGTAATTGCACACAACAAGACTCTGGCGGCACAGCTCTACCAGGAATTTCGTTCGCTGTTCCCGGAAAACGCCGTTGAATACTTTGTTTCTTACTACGATTACTATCAGCCCGAGGCTTACGTTCCCGCCTCGGATACGTACATCGAAAAGGACGCTATTGTTAATGAAGACATAGATCGCTTGCGAATGTCGGCGACGCGCGCGCTGTTCGAGCGGCGCGACGTGATCGTCGTCGCCAGTGTCTCGTGCATCTACGGCCTCGGTGATCCGGATGCGTATTACGGAATGCTTGTGTTTCTCGAGCCAGGCATGCGCATCGCGCGCGATACGCTGCTGCAACGTCTGGTCGAATTGCAGTACGAGCGCAACGATATCGATTTCAAACGTGGCAGTTTTCGTGTGCGCGGCGACGTCGTCGAGGTCTATCCCAGCTATCAGGACGAAGCGTATCGTATCGAACTTTGGGGCGATGAGATCGATTCGATTGCGACGATCGATCCTCTGCTCGGCGAAATATCGAAGAAGCATACGTCGCGGGTGCCGATTTATCCCAAGTCACACTACGTAATGCCACGCACGACCTTGAAGCGCGCGATCAAATCGATTCGTGAAGAACTCGAGTGGTGGGAGCCCAAGCTGATCGAAGAAGGCAAGCTGCTGGAAGCTCAGCGTTTGCATCAGCGCACGATGTTCGATCTCGAAATGCTGAAAGAGATGGGTTTCTGCCGCGGCGTCGAGAACTACTCGCGTCACCTCACGGGGAAAAAGCCCGGCGAGCCGCCGCCAACGTTGCTCGATTATTTGCCACGCGACACGCTGGTCGTTATCGACGAGTCGCACCAGACCATTCCGCAGGTGCGCGGCATGTTTTTTGGAGATCAGTCCCGCAAACGGACCCTGGTCGAGTACGGATTCCGTTTGCCGTCGGCGCTCGACAATCGACCGTTGAATTTCGACGAGTTCGAAGAACGTGTGGGCCAACGCGTCTACGTTTCCGCGACTCCTGGTCCGTACGAACTGACGAAGGCGAGCGGCGAAGTGATTGAGCAGATCATTCGTCCAACGGGTCTGATGGATCCGGAAGTCGAGGTGCGTCCGGTTAAAGGTCAAATCGATCACCTGCTCGGCGAATGCCGTCTTCGTGCTGAACGGAACGAACGGGTGCTGGTAACGACGCTGACGAAGAAAATGGCCGAGGACTTAACCGAGTATTTCACCGAAGTTGATGTGCGCGTTCGCTATCTGCATTCAGACATCGAGACGTTGGAGCGCATCAGGATTCTGCGCGACTTAAGACGCGGAGAATTCGACGTGCTGGTTGGGATAAATCTTTTGCGAGAAGGTCTCGACCTGCCGGAGGTTTCACTGGTGGCGATCCTTGATGCCGACAAGGAAGGCTTTCTGAGATCTGAATCGTCGCTGATTCAAACGATTGGCCGTGCAGCTCGCAACGCGAATGGCAAGGCAATTCTTTATGCCGATCGCGTGACGGACTCGATGAAGCATGCGATCGACGAAACCCGTCGCCGTCGCGAATTGCAGGAGGTCTACAATCGCGAGAACGGCATCATCCCTCAGACAATCATAAAGCCGATCGAGGCTACGCTGGTGACGGCCGCCGAAGCCGACTACTTCAAAGTTCCTTTGGAATTGGAAGATATCGACGGCTACAGCGCGGATCAAATTGAAGCAACGATCTCGCGGCTCGAGTTCGAAATGCGTGAGCACGCGAAGAAATTCGAGTTCGAAAAGGCCGCCGAGCTGCGCGATCGGATCAAATATTTGCGCGAGCGGGAGCTGCAAGTGGCGTAAAGAACGTTAACCACAGAGGGAGAAAAGCAAAGGGCAAAGCGCAAACAGTCAATGTTCGAGTTGTTTCCTCGTCGCCGGAATTCTCAGCTTTCGTAACTACGCTTTGCTCTTTGCCCTGAGCTCTTTGCTGAGTCTTCTCTCAGTGGCTGAACTGATGCTGACCAAAACGCAACCAGACGAAATTCAGGATTATCTTTCCGACGCGAGTTTCGTTCGCGGCGGGAATGCGTCAAGGGTTGTCTTTCCGGAAAGCACCGCGGAAGTGGCATCGATCCTGCGCGACGCGACCAACACCAAAACGCCGGTCACAATTTCCGGCGCGGGCACCGGAACCGTCGCCGGCCGCGTTCCTTTCGGCGGCATTGTCATTGCGACTGACAAACTAAATCACATCGGCGAAG
>DASYPX010000207.1:0-16436 GCA_036006125.1 Pyrinomonadaceae bacterium
CCGGAACTGGGACTGACGACGGCGATTTTGGGAAGTTGGCTGGCGATGTCGCGGTCGACGCGAAACTTTCGACTCAACGCGACGGCGAGCACGCGCGCGGTGTCATAGAGACGAAACGCGAGCGGCATCTGAAAGTAATGCGCGGTATGTTTACCGTTTGGATAAACGAAGTGACCTTCACGAAATGCGCCCGTCTTGCGCAGAATCTGCATGACCTCGCCGGACGAGGGAATTAGCTGGACACTCGGTGTCGCCATTTTCTTCTCCTGAAAGGTTGTGATGAATTTCGCGGAGTAGCATACATCAACGGTTGCGCTTTTCTCTAACATCAAGCGCGCGCCCGATGATCTTTCGCTGGTCGTTTGAAAGCTCATCCGGCAGCTTGTTGACGTCGAACCATTCGGCGTGGCGAATTTCAAAGCTGCTCGGATTTGGCTTATTAATCGCGGTGCATGCAAAATACAGTTCGACTTGGTGCGGTCTCTTCAGAGCGCGTGCGAAGTAAAGTTCGACGTCAGTGACTTCCAACGAAACCTCTTCACGCAGTTCGCGTAGCAAAGCTTCGGTAGGTTGTTCGCCCTTGTCGAGAAAGCCACCAGGAATTCCCCAGCGACTGTCAGCGCGAAACTCATGCTCAAGCAGCAGAATGCGACCCTGATCATCAAACACAAAGGCGCCCGCGGTAACGGTGAAGCGTGTTTGTCCCACACGCACTACTCTGCGTCGCACTGGCCCAGGCAAGTGACGAAAGATCGAGCCAAGGAGACTGGCGAGCACGCGCGAAGCATAACACGCGAGGCGGTGAATCAGATTGACGCGCTTTATGCGTGTCGTTAAGATTGCGACGCGGAATCAAACATCGCAAAGCACATGTCCACGAACCCTTCTGAACTAGCGACGAAAACTGACGCAGTAACGGCGACGCCACCGGTACCGAAGCGCATCACGAATGCGCAAACCGTCTGTAACGAGCGCAACGAGAAAGGCAAACTGTGCAACGGTCATTTGAAGCAATTGAAGACCGCGGGCGAGGCTTCCGAGGTTCACCTGCGCGGCGATGACGTGCTGTTCAAGTGTCAGATTTGTGGAACGCTCTACATGGGACCGCCGCTTGGTCATGTGCGCGATCCCGAGAAACAACAAAGGTTCGTTGAAGCGGAGTTGTCCGCTCTGTTGCAAGCGGCGGGCGGCACGCTGCCCGTCATCAAGAAGAACGAGCGAGGCGTCTATGTGATTGTCGAAGCCGAAGGCGCTGCGCCGGCACATGGCGCACCGGCAGCGAAACCTGCGGCGGCGAAACCCGCTACACCGGCGGTGGTTGCTGAAAAGCCAACGCCGACGGAAGCAAAGGCCACTGCGGTTGCTGAGAAGTCAATGGCCGCGCCGGCCGCGCCACGCGGAGAGCCTGATCGGTCGCTGAATCGCAGAGCGACTTACGCAGGATTTAAAGACACTGGACCGGTCGCTGGAGAAACGAAAGAACAGAAGATTGCGCGTCTCGCGCAGTTAGTTGAAGCGGTCAAGAAGAGAACTGAAGAAGGCGGCGGGCCGGCACACGCGACGGTCACGGTTGCGGATTCATCGCCTGCGGCTGACGCACATCGTCCCGCGGCGGAAGCACAGGCCGCTACCGGCGCAGCCTCTGCTGCGCCATTAAGCGAAGCCGCCGCTACCGCATCACCGGTGGCCGGCGCCGAGACTCCCGCGGATCTTGCGCCTGATTCAGTCGCACCGGCAGCGACGGCTGCCCACGCACCCGCGGGTGAAC
This sequence comes from Pyrinomonadaceae bacterium, assembly GCA_036006125.1. Classification (GTDB taxonomy): domain Bacteria; phylum Acidobacteriota; class Blastocatellia; order Pyrinomonadales; family Pyrinomonadaceae; genus UBA11740. The sequence goes on from DASYPX010000207.1 coordinate 1,769, forward strand.
CGAATCGTTCCCTGAATCGAAGGGGAACTTATGCTGGTGTGGCAGATACTGGACCAGTGGCGGGAGAGACTCACGAACAGAAGATTGCACGACTGGCTGCGTTGGTAGAAGCGGTGAAGGAACGGAACGCGGGCTAGAGCAGGTAAGCTAGCTTTTCACGTTATCCTCTATTTGACGAAAACGACTCTCTCGCACGAGTTGGTTTCGAATTCGATGTCTGCGTATTACCGCAAAGCGGTTGCTGGCCTCCAGCCCAACGTTGCCGAAGGCTACGTTGGGTTGAGGAAGTTAGGGCAAAACTAACCGCAACGCGGTTACGTCAATCCCAAATGTATCGCTCGTCCCATTCAATGCTATGTTTGCGAAATAAAGTTCGTAGTTCATCCTGAAAATTGAATTTCCGGTGGTGTTCTGGCTGACGCTGAATATATATTCTCACTTGGTTGAGGTTCCAGGAACTCACAGAAAAATCTGCATAACCACTCTGCCATTCGAAATTACGAATCGAATACTGCTCCTTAATCCAGAGATTGGAAACTCTTTTAAGTTCCTTCACCCACTCGGCTTGGGTAATTGTCCGGCCGAAACGAGCGAGCAGGTGCACATGGTCTTCCATCCCACCGGCAATGATCGGCGCGCAGCCGAGTTGTTTCGAGATTCCGCCCAGATATGAATGGACCGAGGTTCGGATTGTCTCATCGCGTAAGAATGGGCGCCGCTCTTTGGTTGAGAAGACGAGGTGGATGTAAACAGCCGAGAGTGATTGAGGCATGGGAGTTCTATTTCTTATCTCGCAACCCTTTCAGGGTTGCGGCAAATTATCAAAACATCTTGTTCCCAACGTAGCCTTCGGCAACGTTGGGCTGGAGGACAGGAACCGCCTTGCGGTTCGATAAGGAGGTCAAATCTAATTCCCAACGTAGCCTTCGGCAACGTTGGGCTGGAGGTTAGGAACCGCTGTGCGGTTCATAACACAAGGCATTTGCTTAAGGATAGGCAGTCGCTAACGGATCTAATTTTCCCTCACAATCAAACCTTCACGGGCAACTTTCCATCGCAAAACTTCGGCGCCTTCTTCGGCCGCTAACGCCTGCTCTAATTCGGCTTTGCGCTCAGGCGTACACAGGAAGGCAATACATCCACCGCCGCCGGCGCCGCAAACTTTCGCACCTTCTGCGCCGTTCCGAAACGCTTTTTCAACTAACACATCCATCGTCGGCGTCGTGATCCCGGGAGCAAGACGCTTGCGATTCGGATAAGCCGCGCGCATCACTTCGCCAACTCGACTCCAGTCACTTGCCAAAAGCGCCGTGCGCATTTGTGATGCCGCATCGCGAATGCGTTCGAAGATCTCGAACAGTTCCGGATCCCCGTCGATGTGACGCTTAAAAACGTCCCAGTTGTTTATGCCTGAGTTGCGTGGTTCGCCGGTGTAACAAATAACAAAGCGCCGCTCGATTTCAGATGGGTCGACTTGAAGATGCTCGCGTTCGATGCCATCGGCGCGAAACACGATCGAGGAAGCGCATCCATAGAAGGCTGGGTAATAATCCTGAAATCCGGCCGGAACCTTGATGACAGTCGTTTCAATGTTCGCCGCGATCGTGATGAACTTACGTTCGTCATAACGGTTTCCGACCAACCGATTCAGGGCGCCGATCAGGGCGATCGCTAGCGCGGACGAGCCGGAGATACCTGCACCAGCCGGGGCGTCGCTGTTGGCGACCAAATTAAAGCCGGTAGTAGGGCGAAAGAAATGCACCATCTTCGAAACGAGTTCGAGCCGCGAGTCCTCCCACAGCTCATCGATATGATCGACGCTCGATTCCAAACGGATGCCCCGATCACGCGACTCAAGAATGATCGAACGATCGGTGCGAGTTTCAATACGCGCGGACGCCCGAAGCGACAAAGCAAAATTGACGGTAGTCGCGCCCGGATGAAAAAGATAGATTGGCCAGAGGTCGATGGTGCCACCAGCCAGGTCCACGCGAGTTGGTGCTGACGATTCGATGATCATTAGTCGAAAAACTTCACTCTTTCCGATGCGAGACTACGTTTTCAGGAGCATCGGACTTGGTTCCGCGATCAGTCTTCAGGTGAATTGTTTCTTTGAACTCTTGCTTGATTTCTTTCAAGCCTTCGATGGCCACTTGTTCGAATTCCTGAAGACGTTCGGGCATGACTGCTTCCACTTTCTTCGTCAGCCGCAGCTTCTTTTGCAAGTAAACGACCGCAACGATCACAATGACAACTACCAATAGAATCTTGCTGAAGCGGCGGAAGTCGACAATCAGTCCGCCAACCGCGGTACTGAAGAAATAACCGAAGCCGCTCAACACAAACACCCAGACAAAACAGCTCGCGGTCGATAGCAGCAAAAAGCGCAGATAAGCCATCTGGCTGGCACCGTAAAAAATGCACGAAGCCCAACGCAATCCCCAAATGTACTTTGTCAGGAAGATCGACAGGGTGCCGAAACGATTGGTCAGCCTTTCAACTCGTGGATGCGCGCGGCGATAAAACCGCGCGTTCCTTACCGTCTGCGCAAAAAGCCTGCCGCCGGCATATGCGAGATTATCGGCGGCGAGACCCCCGAGAGTTCCCCAAACCAACAATCGCGGAAAACTGTAGTCACCAAAAAAATTGCTGTGCGCCAGCACGCCAGCCAGGAGTAGAGTGATATCGCCTTCGAGTATGACTAGAAAGAAAACGCCATAGAGTCCGTAGGCTTCGATGATGTGAGACAGAAACTGAAGGCTGGTCATAGACAGTCGGCAGACAGCAGTAAGCAGTAGGCAGCAAGATTATTCTGCGTAGTTCGGCACGGCCGGCGCTGCGTCTGTCCTGCCTTCTGCCGTCTGCTTACTGCCTACTGTTCTTCGGTTTCCTCCTCGTGTGGGGGTTTGACGACCAGCACGGGACAACGAGCGTGTCGCACAACTGCTTCAGCCGTCGAGCCAAAAATCATGCGGCCAAGTCCAGTACGTCCGTGAGATGAGATCACGATCAAGTCTGCTTCGCGTTCCGCCGCCACTCTTACGATTTCCGCGGCCGCATCGCCGTGGACGATTACTTCTTCGACATTCAATCCCGCGCACTCCTCGCACTCCGCCAACTTTGGTAGTTGCCGCTCAGCCGAATCTTCCAACTGATCGCTGATGTCTGCAATTGGCATCGGTTCGGCCAATCCAGTGTAACCGACTGCCGGGACCACCGGCTCAACGACATGGACGCAAATGATTGTGGCGCCGCTTGCGCGCGCGATCGAAGCGGCGTAGGGCAAGGCGAAATTTGCACAGCCACTGAAATCCGTGGGCAGGAGAATTTTTTGAAGCTGTGGAAACTTAGCAGCGGCTTGACGTGCGTCTGACATTTGATTTCGCGGGCATTCTACACGCAGAACACGCGGTTTGACAGTCCACTAACGCTCGCTTAAGATCGCCGCGAAATTCCTGCCCAGTAAAACGAACTGCTGCGAAAGGCTCTGCCATGCCCGCGTCCCCTGACAAATTCTTTGCTGGAATTGACGTCACGCGAACTTCAATGCGCGCGGCAGTCGTGGCGGCAGACAACACCGTCGTCGCCAAACGGGAATCGACTTTTCAGCCCGAGAGCTTTACCGATGATTTGGCCGCGCTCGTTTCCAGTTTGCGCGAGACCGGCGAAATAGAACGCGTGGGATTGGCCGTGCCGGGTCTTGTAAATCGTGAGACTGACAGAGTCCTGGTATCGACTGGGTTGCCATCGTTTGTGCGCGCAGATCTTCATGGCGACTTAATGAAGGCGACCGGATCGAGGTTGGAATTTGAGAACGACGCAAACGCGGCTGCGTACGCAGAGTACAAGCTGGGCTCCGCGCGCGGTGTCCAGGATTTCTTTTACATTCACATCGGTGATTCGGTCGGCGGGGCTTTCATTCTGCAGGGTAAACTCTGGACCGGCGCGTCCGGATGCGCCGGAGAAGTCGGCCACACGACCATTAATCCTGACGGCAATCAGTGCGAATGCGGAAATATCGGATGTTTAGAGACGGTGGCGTCAGGTCCGAACATCGTGCGACGCGCGCGCGAGCGGCTGAACCGCGATTCAACTTCGTCGCTGTCGCGACTGGCGACAACGGATGATTTCACCGCGGAGGATCTCGCCCGCGAAGCCACTAACGGCGATGACTTCTCGATCATGATGATCGAACGGACCGGACGTTACATCGGCACTGCAGTCGCGAGCATCATCAACTTACTGAGTCCGGCACGCATCGTTTTAGGTGGCGACGTCGTTAAGGCGGGTGACTTGATTCTCAATTCGATTATCGAAGAAGCCCGGAAGCGATCGTTTCAGCAATGCTTTGATTCGACGAAGATTGTCACGGCGGCGCTGGGAGCCGACGGAGTGGCGATTGGGGCCGCGCTTCTGGCGCGCGATTCTTAGTTCGTCCTCACGATCGCTGAAATTGCACCCACAGCCACGCGTTGCGCAAGTGAAATAAGGCCGTCATGGCGATAACCGCCGTTTCCATTAACAGCAGCATCACCACGGGCGCCCACTGTCTTTTTGCGTGCAAGATTCGCGGCAGGGGAACAAACGCGCTCACGAGTAGAATCAGGATACTGACCACACCGAGCAGCATCGTCATCATCGCCAACAAGCTAACCTGACGGGCGACCTCAACAACGCCGCCTGGCGAGCGACCGAATATCACGCCGAGCAGAAGTGATTGCGCTTCCCACAACAACAGAATCGGCACCAGGCCAACCATTCCAGTAATCAGGAAATACCAGGCTGATGGGGTCGATGTCGTGGTCGTAGTGAACATTCGCACCAATCCAACGACTATGCCGGCGAAACCGAGCAGGACTCCGAGGTAAAGAGTGACCACGATTGGGAAGTTGGCCTCCCGAATCCCGGCCGAGACTGCGCCAATCCCCGCCGCCTCAGCGTTCCGCATCGCCTGAAAGACATTAATCAACATCAGCGCGCTAATCGCAGCGCCAAGCGCAGGCAGTGCATATGAGAGCGCCGGGGTGACACGAGCGAGGATGCTTACTCTCGAAGTAGGTTTAGAAATCGGAGTCATGAACTAAACCGACAATCGGAATTAACAATTGGTTATCTGGAGTTTCTTCTCTTCGAAGTAGTGTTGTCCTTCCGCTTCACCGCTTGCGACACCCATCACGAAATCTCCAACGCCAATTCCGCTTGCGGCAAGGTTAAGGGCAAGTTCCGCTGTTCGGCTGGTGTCGAACTCGGAATAGAACGAACTCAGCGTTTTGCCCGCGCGATTAACCAGAGTCAGTCCGCCTCCAGTGAGGGTTGCCTTCCCGTCAAGCGCGCTGACTTTGCACGACAAGACAATCTCGTTGTTGCCACTGTTATAGCAGGCTTGCCAATTGGTCACTTCCACAACATTGCGGGCTGCGCGATCTTTCGGCATGACAATTTCCTTTCTGATTACGGGCTGCCGGGCTTGTCGGCAGGCATCTTGAATTTCGATTCGTCCACCAGCGCGTTCACTTTAACTTCCGTGAACGTTCGTGTAGAAATCGGATTACCCGCTTCTGTTGTCGCCGACCGTCCGATGAAGGCGAACTTTACCCCATCGACATCGCGATAGTCCTCAAAGTCCACCTGATCAGGAATCAGGGCAATCATGGTGCTCAAAAACGTCATGCGCCGCAGCAGCAAGCCGGTGGTCGCATCAAAATATAGACGCATGCGTCGGCCATCGGTCGTTTGTCCATCCAGGACGTAGACGTCTTTGTCGTTAAGCTTGTCTCTGCGAACTCTCGGCGGTCTCGCGTACTGGTCCTTCAGGTTGATAAAACTGAAAAGGCTGTTTGCGGTGCGATAATTCGTCAGTTCGCCGCCGGTAACTTCACGTACGCCGCGCGCAGTCTTCTCCCAACCAACTTTCCCATCGAACCCACGCTCGAGCGATCCCTGTGGCGTGGTCACCGTGAGATGAAACTTGTCCGGCCCGGATTGCTCCAGTTCGAACTGGAACGAATTTCCGTTCGCTTGCGCAATCGTTCCTTTCACGACGCGCGAAGAAAGTTTGCTGATGCCCGCTTGCCCGCCTATTGCATCCCTATACTTATTGAAGATGTCATCGGCGGTCGGCAATGCCGGCGTGGCATTGGGCGAAGCTTGAGGGGCAGCACCCGGGGTTCCCGCGCCAGCGGCACCACCCGCGGCATTTCCGGGTGGGGGTGATGGCAACGGTAATGGCAACGCCGGAATTGATTGCGGATTACTTCGTCCGCGATGACACGTATAGCAGGCGATCGGATCCAACTTAAGACCTTGTAATGTCTTGTTCGTGTCCAGCACCAGTTTTATCATCTCGCGCGCCGTGTTCTTTTCAGGCTTTGCGTCAGACGCATAGTCCCATTGGCCGTTGTTGTTGACATGACAAAAATTGCAGCGCCGTCCCAGCGAAGTCGCGAAGTAATTCATCACCGGAATGAACTGCGACACGGGCAGATCGCCGAGCAGCTTCACGTTTTTCTCGCGACCTTCCTTGGCAATCGTTTTCTCTTGCGTAGCTCCCGGCGTTTGCTCGGGTGGCGGCATTCCCAGAGCCGAATAAAGAGGTGCAAATTTGTTTTGATTAGCAGAGGTTGTCGGCGTGTGCAGGTTGGCTATGACGATTACTGCAGACGCACAGGCCAGGGCCACGATGACGAATCTCAGGATGGCAAGTTTCATTTTCCGCTCCGAGTCTTTCGCACGAATCAACGAACGAGATAAACAACGGGAGACCAATGGCTCGCAGTTATAGATGAAACGTTGAATCGATGCAACGGGGAGCGGTTGAGCGTGAAGAAAAACACCCGGCGAACCGGGTGTTTGCAAGACTTCTCTTTGCGAACCAAACCTATGGCGAACTATTTCTTCTGCGCGTGATTGGCTTTGGCTTTCGACAGCACGTCGAGCGACTGGTAAATCTGCAAATAGATTTGCGTCTCGCGCGGAATCAAATATCTCCAGCCCGATCCGCCGCGACGAATGTAACCGGGAATTTTTGCCGCGTTGGAGTTGTAACCGGCCGCCATTAATTCGCTCGGCGTGATCTGCTTCTCGCTCAAAGCTGTAATCACGTCTTCGTTCGCGACGAGGTCATTCCACGTGTCCTGCATATAAAGCAGCATGGCTTCCAGGGCGTTGCCGTGATTTCGCATGCCGAGCACGAAGTCCGGATTCAAACCGATACCCGGGTGACGCTGGCGCATCAGGTTGTACGTCCAGGGAATCATCTGGACCATACCCCCGGCCCCCGCTGAACTGACTGAGTAACGGTAAGTGTGGAGCTCGTTGAGAGCGTACAGCGTATAGATTTCGTCGTAGAGCGCGATGCGATTGTCGTTGCGAAAACGATCGTGGTCCACGTGCTCAACAATACAGAGACGCTTGGCGATCTCGATCAGATTCGAAGTAACCGGAAATCCCTTGTCTTTCAGACGCTTCGCCGCCAGGTCGACCATTGAGTTGACGTAGACTTGTCCGGACTTCGTTAAATCGTTGCTCAGCAATGCCGGATGCGCGGACGTGTAGTAAGCCATTTCGCGAAAAACACCGCGACGCTCGATCGGAAATTCGACCAGCAGCGGCGTCAACGAACGATTTTTGTCGTCGAAAATAGTAACGGCCGTGTTGACGCCATTCGCGCGGATAACTCGAATCATTACGGGCAGGCCATCAGTGGACGTCGCTGGGATTTCTGATCCCTTCGTGAGGAAAAGGTCTTTCGAGATGCGAAACAGATGAATGTGTGAGTCCGGCAGCATCGCGGCGATCGTGACCGTATCGATCGCCGGCGTAGCGAGCGCTGTGGGGTGCGGGCGCGTCTTCAGCATGCGCTCGGCTTCTTCGATGCGCTGGTGAATTTTGCTCGGCGATAAACGACTGGAAGAATTCTCGCGCGCGATGATCGGCTGCTGCGTAGGATTCGTCTTATCAGTTTCAGTGGTGCGGGCAGGCGGCGCTTGCGGCTCGTCCGTCTTCGCTTGAGCTTTCGCGATCTGTTTAGCTGGCGCTGCCGTGACTTGTTTGGCTGGCGCGGTCGTGACGGTGCGTGGACGCGTGATCGGTTCTTGTTTTTGCCCGAACGCGTTCGGAACGAACGAGAACACGAGCGCAATGAGAATTGGGGCTGAAGGTTTCTTCATGATTGCAAAACGGGGGGTGCTAATCCCGAGGGTATCGGGACTGACAATCAGATTCGCCCAAACTAAAGTTGGTTGTCAATAATTTTCTGTCGAATCTGCCGGTTCAGTACCGTGATTTGCGCGGACACGTGCGCGTCATTGCCCTTGTTTCTGTATTTCCGCCTCAAGTTGGGCGAGCTTGTGCTTTAGCTCTCTAACTTCTTGGCGCAGTTGCGGAACGCGGCCAAGGTGCGCGTGCAACCGCTTATATTCGTCGAGCGGCTGAATCGGAATGCCCCACCAGACTCCTGGCCTGACAATCTTTCCCGGCAGAATACCGGCTTTCGAACCGATCACCGCTCCGCTGTGCACGTGAATGTGGTCGCCGAAACCCACCTGTCCGCCAATAACACAATCATCTTCAATTGTGACGCTGCCGCTTATTCCGGTCTGCGCAGCAATCACAACACGCTCGCCGATGTCGCAGTTGTGACCGACGTGAACCATGTTATCGAGCTTCGTCCCTTTGCCGATTCGTGTCTGACCCAACGCCCCGCGATCGATCGTTGTATTCGCGCCGACCTCGACGTCGTCTTCGACCACGACTGTGCCGATCTGTGGGAACTTGTGATAACCCAGGTCGCCCCGCACATAGCCGAAACCGTCGGCGCCGATGACTACGCCCGCGTGAAGAATCACTCGATTGCCAAGGGTCACGCCGTCTTCGATAAAAACATTTGGGTGAATGACGCAGTCAGTTCCGATCTTAACGTTGTCACCGATTTTCGCCCCGGCCCGAATTTGCGTGCCGGACCCAACTTGTGAATTCTCGCCGATGCACACGAAGGCGCCGACAAAAACTTGCAACGCGACGTTGGCAGTGTCCGCAATTACTGCAGACGAATGAATCTCAGGAGGCCGTTGCTTGGGCGGGTGGAGCAGTTTGGCGATCAACGAAAAGGCAAGCTTTGGATTCTTTACTTTTAGCTGGCAGGGCAGGTCTAGCTCAGAATCTGCGCGAACAATGACGCATGAGGCTTGGCTCTTGGCGGCCGCTGCTAAGAGCTTTTCATCATCGAGATAGGCGATGTCGCCGGGGGCCGCGGACTCAAGACTGGCTACGCCATGAACTTCGATTTCGCCGTTTCCGACGATGCGCGCATCGACGAATTGCGCCAGCTCTGAGATATTTTTGCCCATCGTTTGCGGACGGCGATAGTACAACGTGACACGATCGAAGGCGAATCATTATGCGCGCCAGTGCTCTGTAATTCCCTGATTTGCGCTGAAATTCTTCAGATCAAAGCCTTTTGTCTTGCCTTGGTAGCGATGGCGAACTAATATGACGAATGTCGCCAGCACTCATTTTCACAAAATTGCGGCGAGAAATACTGAGTTTCAGCTTTTGTAACCCCGGCGCGTCTAACTGCGTCTGAACGTTTGCGAGGAGAAGTTTTAATTGTTTAGTGATCAATTTCGCCGCGGCGAATCCGAAACCGGCAAAGCTCCCAGCGTCACCGGTTCAAAAATTGTGTCGACTTTGTCGGACGCCGCCTGGAAAGCGTTCCAATCAGTAAACCGGCGGTTGCCGGAGGGCGAGGCCATCCGGCCGAATTGGGCACCCGGTCCGCTGCTTAAGTCATACGAACGAACCGCGCCACCATTAGGGTTTCCGAGAGAGACCGATTCGCTTTGCCCGCGCTGTGTGAAAGAAGTGCGCAACGCAGTGATTAGCGGCGAAACTCCACTTGAAACCTTGAGGGACGCACACCCGGGAGAAATCAAGGCAGACATTCTTGAAGAGAATGGGCAGGTCATCATGCGCAAGACATGCCCGAAGCACGGCGAGTTCACGGACGTGATGGCCACCGATCCGGCTTTCCTCGAAAGGATCGAATCGCTTTTCTTCGGTCGGGACTTTCGCGCTGCTGAAGATGCCAACGTTCACAAGCACGGGACGTCGAACATCAAATTTGGCCGCGGCGCCGTACTGACGGTCGATCTGACAAATCGCTGTAACATGATGTGCAATCCATGCTTCATGGATGCGAATCAGGTTGGCTATGTGCACGAACCGACGTTCGAAGATACGAAGGCAATTCTCGACCGGGCGGTGTCCTTCAAGCCAAAGCGACAAGTAATAATTCTTTTCTCGGGCGGGGAGCCGACCCTTTCTCCTTACTACCTCGATGCAGTGGCTTATGCGAAGAAGATTGGCTTCTATCGCATTCTCGCCGCGACGAACGGCATTCGTTTCGCCGAAGACCTCGAATTCTGCAAGCAAGCAAAAGCTGCGGGCCAGCACGGCGTCTATTTACAGTTTGACGGTGTGGGCGAAGAGAAGAACAAGCATCGCGGTGTCGGCAACCTGTTCGACGTAAAGGTACGCGCGATTGAGAACCTGGCGAAGGTTGGCATCAAAGTTACGCTGGTCGTCACCATCGTGAACAACATCAATAACGATGCGATTGGGCAAATTGTTGAGTTCGCGGCCAAAAATATCGATAAAGTTCAGACCATTGCCTTCCAACCGGTTTCGTTCACGGGCCGCGACGAAGACATCTCGGACGAGATGCGCACGAAGTGGCGCTACACACTTGCCGGCATGACGCACGACTTGAAGGATCAACTCGGCGGCCGTTTGCAGCCGTTGCGCGACTGGTTTCCGTTGTCGTCGTATTCAGCATTCACCAGCGTCATGGATATGCTGCAGGGCGCGGACGCACCGTGGGGCTGGTCCTCATGCAATTGTCATCCGAATTGCGGCATCTTTACGCTGGCGGTGGTTAACAAGCAGACGGGCGACTTCCGTTCGCTGTTCGAGTTTTTCAATTACGAACAGTTCATGAAGGACGTCGCCGTCATCACCGACACCGCGCGCGGCAAGAAGCTTTCGTACGCGCAACTCGCGATGGCCATTATGCGCAACTACGACGCCAGCAAAGCGCCGGAAGGATTTCCAATTTCGCAGATCGTCAATCTGTTCAAGCCTTCTTCGACCAATTCAAATTCCGATCGCAATGACCGCATGACCAGCGCCGGCCAGGACAGTCTCGCCGATAATTGGCGCGTGCTGTGTGTCGAAGGCATGTGGTTCCAGGACCTGTTCAATTATGATTTTCGCCGCACTGAGATGTGCGTAATTCCTTACGGCACGCAGGAAGGCGAGATTTCATTTTGTGCTTACAACACCGGCGTCGGTTGGCGACAAATCATTGAAGAGATGCACAAGACCGCGAATCTTGCTGATTGGTATAAGGAGCACGAGCGCCATCCCGTCTATGCTGCCGGTCATGACGTGCCGAACATTCCGAAGAAACATTCGCTGAGTTTGCCGATCATTAATCAGATTCTTGCCGAGGATTCATCCGATAATCCTGCTATTGTGACTCCACATTTAGTGGAAGAGCGCGAAGAACTAGTCACTGCTTAGGGCCTCATCGGCTGCGTAGAAAAATTCACGTTATATCCGTCCCTGACGGGAAAGGACTGTCATGAATCGCCTCAAAAAGATCACCTCTGTGCTGTTGCTGTGTCTGATGTCGCAGTTTGTCGCTTTTGCGCAGGAGAAACCGAAAGAGCAGAGTGGAAAAGCGGAAACGACAGCCGCGCCCACGCGTTCATCCACGCCGCCGCCGTTCGAGTTCGGGTTGCTGGAAGACACGCCCGTGCGGATTAAGCTAGCGCGAAACATTTCGTCGAAAGACGCCAAGGTTGGTGACAAGGTAGATTTCCAGGTGATTGAGGACGTCACCGTGAAAGACGTCGTGGTGATTCGGCAAGGAGGAATGGCGATGGCCACGGTCACCAAAGCGAAACCCAAAGGGCGGTTGGGGCGGTCGGGAAAATTGGATATCAATATCGACTACGTTCAGCTGATTACTGACGAAAAAGTACCTCTCCGTGCGGTGAAAGGCGGCAGCGGCGGAACGCGTACGACCGCCATGACGAGCGCCATGGTTGCTGCGGGCATACTGTTTTTCCCCGCCGCGCCGCTGTTTCTCTTCATGAAAGGTAAGAACATTGAGATTCCCAAAGGAACAGAGGTAACCGCTTACGTTTCGGCCGATACTCCACTCGACCGCGCTAAATTCAGCGAAGCAGTAACTGAAGCGGCCCCCTCAATTCCCGCCGCCACAACGTCTCCGGTCACAATAACTTCGATACCCGTCTCGGCCGATATCACAATCGACGACAAATTCGTGGGAACTGCGCCATCGGTTGTTCAGCTTACAGTAGGAGAACACAGAATTGTGGTTACGAAATTCGGTTACAAAGCATGGGAACGAACCTTGACGGTGAACTCTGGCGGAGGTGTCAACCTTAACGTTGAACTGGAAAAACTACCTTAGATGGAAGAGCGAAAGCGCCGACGAGCTCACAAGTTTGGACTCTGAGATTTCTTCTCGTCCTTTTCCATCCTCCGTTTCAACATCTTGGCAAGCTTCTCGGCGGTGCTGCGTTCGCCGCGCCAGGCCACCACGCGATTCGATGAGTCGGCAAAGACCACCACTCCCGTTCTCAGATTGACGATTTGAATGCTCGCAGCGGCCGATCCATGAAGTAATCCCCACTGATAGGTTCGCGCGAAGCTCGCATCCTCCTTTTCGTGAGTGGCAGTGATTTCGAAGTCGGCACCCTTACGATCCACCACTATCAAAAGAGGCACGCTCTTTTTGCGAAAAGCAGCTGCCAGGTACTGTTCAAAGCCTCTGGCAGGTGCGATGTACACCCTGGAGTTTCTTGGTATGCGAAGGTCGGTTGGATCGTCAACGATGCGAACCCGATCTTGGGCGACGGCGGCTCTCGCGGCTAACAAAAGAACCAGGACCCCAGCCATTTGAAATTTAGAACGCATCTTTGATTCACCTCATCCAAAGATTCCAAGCGTGATCTGACTGCATCCTCCGTGCCGTGAGTTGCGGTGACGTGACTCTGGGTTTTCCGCGGCATCGTGATTGCTCTGGGACCGAGCGATTGCTCTTCTAGGAGGAACAAAATCGGATGCGCAAATCAATTTTCGCCACGCTACTCGGGCTTTTGTTTTGCTCTGTGCTGTTTGCCCAATCAACGCCAACGGCCGACACCGCCGCAAATAATGTCCAACCGTCGCCTGCTGTTTCATCATTAGAACCTGCGTTTCAAGAGTTCAAAATTCCCGCGGGAACTCCCATTGACATCCAGACTACTGACATCATCAGCTCGATGGATACCAAGGCCGGGGATCTGATCAGCTTTCGCGTGCTCGTTCCGGTGAAAGTGAATGACAGGATCGTCATTGGCAACAATGCGCTGGTCACAGCGCGAATCGTCAAAGCCAAACGCGCGGGCCATTGGGGAAAAGCGGGGAAGCTCGCCTGGATGATGCAGGACGTCGTAGCTGTCGATTTGACGAGGGTCTCGCTAACCGCCAATCCGGATTTTCCGGGTGGGCGACAAGGAGTTGTCGGTCAGAGTCACGGCGCTGAAGTCGCAACGAAGACCGCGGTCACGGCCGCGTTGCTGGCGCCGACGATTATATTCGCGCCGTTAGCTTTGATGAACGGATTCAAGCGCGGTGAGCAAGCGGTGATTCCTGAGGGTCGGCGCTTCGTGGTCTACGTACAGAAAGATACGATCGTCAGAATTCCAACGGAAACCAGGACGATACGCATTGATCGTTGAAGCCCTTAACCATTCTTGAGCGCAAAAAAAGGCGCGATCCCGACAGGTCGGAACCGCGCCGAAAACACTTCAGCAGAAGGAACCTTATTCTTGCGGTATGGGTGGCGGCGCGCCTTGCGGCACGATCCACAATTCCGTCAGCCAACCTTCTCGGGCCGCGCCTATCTTCATGGTAAAGCGACTAGGGTCGATGCCGCGCGAGTTGATCAGATAATCTGAGATTCGTTGCGCGCGTTGCTGCGCTTCATTGGACTTAGCCTTGCGGGCCGGGTAAACGACGATATAGCCCTGCCGACCCGGCTCGCTTTGCAATTCGATCGCGTAGGTGTCGAGCCGAGCCTTCTCATCATTGCGGGTGATATCGTAGTACTCATCAAATTTTTTGGAGATCTCTTCAATCGGCAATGACACAGAACAGCTACCCGGGCACGGAATTCCATAACCGCCTACGTCGACAGTTGCGTTAATCGTTTGGCCGGCCAAACCGGCAGTGTCAACGGCGATGCTGGATGTGCCCTGGCCACTGACGATATGACCATTGCTGACTCTCCAATTATAAGTTGGGACTACGCCGGACGTGCCGCCGCTGAGACTGGCGGTAAAAGTGACCGGCGCTTTTTCAGTTGCATGATCTGGACATGAAAGCTTTACTTCAGGACATACTGGAGACGCGGGCGGTGGCGGTGGACACTCGAGCACGATCACGGCCACTGAAGCGAACGCCGCGCAATCCTCATCACCTTCGTCAACATCCGCCACGGCGTGATAAGTCCCAGGTCGCGCGCCCATTAGATCCCAGGTCGTCGTTGCATCTTTGCCCGTCAGCGTGCCGCCATCGACAGTCCAGCGATAACGGA
>DASYPX010000208.1:0-6677 GCA_036006125.1 Pyrinomonadaceae bacterium
ACTGGGGACGGTCAACAGGTTCAACGATGCAGTCAAACTCGCGCACTCCTTCGGGGCGCTGGCACTGGTCGATGCGGTTCACTACGCACCATACTTCCTGTGCGATGTGAAAGAAATGGATTGTGATTTTCTGACCTGCTCGGCGTACAAATTCTACGGCCCGCACGTCAGCGTGTTCTACGGAAAGAAGCCTCTGCTGGACTCGATTGATTTCCCGAAGCTGCAACCCGCTCCTGACGCAGCCCCGGAGCGGGCAGAAATGGGAACGCAGAACCATGAAGGGATCGCCGGCGGCGCGGCGGCGGTCGATTTCTATGCGTCGCTCGCTCGTGGCACGGGCGTCCCGCCCGTTGACATCGCGCAAGATACGCGAATCACGCGGCGCGAGTTGCTGCAACTCGCCTTCGCGGGTCTGCGCGCGCACAGCGCGCCCCAAGTGGTTAAGCTCTGGGACGCGCTATCAGGCATTAACGGCGTTCGACTTTTCGGTCCACCGCCACACGTGGCGCGCACCCCGACGATTTCGTTCATCGTAAAGAACGTCGCATCGACGGAAGTTGCGCGCCGGCTCGCGGAGCGCGGTCTCTTCGTTTCGCACGGCGATTTCTATGCACAGACGGTTGTCGACCGGCTAGGTTTACAACCTGAGGGTTTGGTGCGCGTCGGCTGCGCTTGTTACACAAGCGATGAAGAAGTAGAGCGACTAATTGAGGCAATTCGGAATATCGCCGCCGATTGAGCGGTCGCTCCGGAGGAGCGGGATATTATTCCGCTCCTCCGGAGCTGGTAACCGAAAAAATCAAACTCTAATCTATAAACATTGCGCTGCTAACGCAGCTCTACATGCAGCAATACCACGACATTCTCCGTTCAATTCTCGACCAGGGAGTAGAACACGATGACCGCACCGGCGTCGGCACGATTTCGCACTTCGGATTTCAAACGCGTTTTGATTTGCGCGAAGGCTTTCCGATCGTCACGACAAAGCGAGTTCCTTTTCGCTGGATTGCCGAGGAGCTGTTCTGGTTTCTCTCCGGCGATACTAACGAAGCGAACCTACGCGCGCGCGGCGTAGACATTTTGAAAGAATGGGCTGATGAAGAGCACACCAGCCGCTTTGGCCGTCACGCGGGTGACCTCGGGCCCGTCTACGGATATCTCTGGCGTTCTTTCGGCGGTCATTACCCAACGCGCGATGGCGTGGATCAGATCGCGCGATTAATTGACGAGATGGAGAGCAATCCGAATTCTCGCCGATTGATCGTCAGCGGTTGGGACCCGCGCGAATGTGACAATGTCGATTTGCCTCCGTGTCATACACTGTTTCAATTTAAGATCGAAAATGGGAGTGCGGGCACACTGCCCGCATCAACTGGAGCCCTCCCTGACGGTCGGGCTACTGCACCGTCTGCCGAGCAGCGCCCGATTCTTCACTGCCAACTGTATCAGCGCTCCGCCGATGCATTTCTCGGTGTACCTTTCAACATCAGCTCGTACGCGCTGTTGACGCACCTGGTCGCCCATGTTTGCGGCTTGCAGGTCGGCGATTTCATCTACACACTCGGCGACTATCACATCTACAAAAATCATCTCGAGCAGGTGCACGAAGTCCTCTCGCGCCAACCTCTGCCGTTACCGAAACTCGAAATCGACCATTCTGGCAACGAATTGCGCGGACTCGACGGCCTTTTGAATTTCCGGTACGAGCATCTAGCGCTCGTCGGATACCAGTCACACGCGAAAATCGCTGCTCCCGTGGCGGTGTGATTCGACTTGCGTTAATCTCTACAGTAATCCCTGTCACTTCAAAAGATGACGTTAGTACGCTCATCGCCCCTTTTGTATGTTGCGCTCGCTGCAATCCTCGTAGTCTGCACCGGGGCACTTGGGCAAACGGGTCAGTCGCCGCTACCCGCGCCAACGGGCTACGTAAACGACTATGCGAGCGTAATCGACGCGACGACAAAAGATCGGATGGAGACTACCCTCACGAACCTCGATCGCGAGCAACAGATTCAGTTCGCCGTTGTCACAGTTAACAGCACGAATGGGCAGGAGATCTTCGATTACTCGTTAGCAGTTGCCAGAGTCTGGGGCCTTGGTTCGAAGGACACCAGCAAGCCGAGCCTGCTGCTGCTCGTCGCAATCAAGGATCGAAAATATTTCACTCAGGTTAGCCGCCATCTGGAAGGCGATCTTCCCGATGGGTTGGTCGGACAGATTCAACGGGAACAACTTGTGCCCGCGTTTCGCGCCGGTGAATACGGCCGCGGCCTATCGGACACAATTAACACGTACATCACCGAACTTGCTGCCAAGCGCGGCTTCAGCACCGACAAGATCTTCGCGCCGGGTGTCACGGCGCCGGGCCGCTCCGGTGGGAGCGGCAGCAATGTATGCGTATCCGCGTTCGTCGTTTTTGCGATCGCACTGTTCATTTTGTTCGTACTGGTTCGTATTGGAAAGAGCGGTGGACGCGGTGGTTTCGGTGGCGGTAGTGGCTGGCTCGGATGGATGATCGCGAGCGCCCTCATGAATAGCGGCCGCGGCTCGCGTTCCAGCGGCTGGGGCGGCGGCGGTTTTGGTGGGTTTGGCGGCAGTTCCGGTGGTGGTGGATTTGGAGGCTTTGGCGGCGGCGGCGATTTTGGCGGTGGCGGTTCAGGCGGCAGTTGGTAGCGCCGAGGTTGATTAAACCCCATTAACTTAGTATTCAGTTTCGAAAGGAGTCGACATGGATAAGAAGCCAATCATCATTTTGGGAGCGATTCTCGGTGTGGTGTTGCTGGTGGTCGTGATACTGGCGTGTTCGGGGGTCGGAGGCTACAACACGCTGGTAACCAAACAACAGAAGGTTCAGGCGCAGTGGTCGCAGGTTGAGAATCAAATGCAGCGCCGCGCAGATCTCATTCCGAACATTGTGGCGACCGTCAAAGGAATTGCCGGGCTCGAGGAGAGGGTTTTCACGAAGATTGCAGAAGCACGATCGCAACTGCTTTCAACAATGCAGAATCCGAATGCCACCACTGAAGACAAGATTGCCGCGGACGGCAAACTCAATCAGGCTCTTCGCGATGGTGGGCTGCTGGGAACGGGCGGCCGGTTTCTTTCGATCACTGAGAATTATCCGCAACTCAAGTCGAATGAAAGCTTCCTCAAACTTCAGGATGAGTTGGCTGGGACTGAGAATCGGCTCGCCACAGCGCGCAACGACTATAATCTCGCGGCGCAGGACTACAACACGACCCGGAATAGATTTCCGACGGTGCTGATTGCGGGGCTGATGGGATTCAAAGAGCAGGCGTACTTCAAAGCGGACGAAGGCGCGCGTCAGGCTCCGCAAGTCAATTTCAATCAATAAATGTGAAATAGATGCCTTTCGATCCAGCGAAACTTCAGAAGTTAATTGACGATCTGCGAGTCGCGCATGGCGACAACCTCGCAGCGATCGTCCTTTATGGATCAGCTGCGACTCGCGATCACACCACGCCGCGTTCTGACCACAATTTGTTGATTGCTCTCGAGCGGATAACTCCCGACGATCTGCAGGCGGCGCACGGCGCTCTGCGCGAATGGCACAAACTCGGGCAGCCCACGCCTGTCTACTTCACCGTTGCCGAACTGCAGGACGCGGCCGATGTCTTTCCGATTGAGTTTCTGCAAATGGAAAAAGCGCGGAAGGTTTTGTTCGGGCGCGATCCATTCGAGTTCGTGCAGATTTCACGAACAAATCTGCGACATCAAACTGAATACGAATTGCGGACGAGCCTGCTTCGCCTGCGGCGTTTGTACATACCCGCGTCGGCTTCGGCGAAAAGGTTGTCTAATCTGTTGAGCGATAGTCTTGCCAGCTTTGCCGCGTTGTTTCGCGCGGTTTTGATCTTGAAGAGCGAAGAGCCGCCCGTGTCGAAACGTGAGAGCATTAATGCGACGGTGCGCTTGCTCGGCCTTGACGCGACACCATTCGAACGAATCCTGAAGCTGCACACGGGCGACGCACCGGTCATGTCTGACGTTGAGGCCAACAGTTTGTTTGCGAGTTACCTGGCCGAGATCGAAAAAGTGATTGAGGCCGTCGATCGGATCGAAGAGCGGGGAAACTGATTGGTGACGAGTTGAACCATCGAAACTCATTGACGGATGACGAGGGCGAGCCCCACGATGCAGAGAATCAGGCCGATGACGTTTCGCAAAGACAATTGATCCTTGAAAGCTACGAGACCCAGCGGAATGAGCACAATCGCTGCGGCGGCATTGGTCGCAACGGCCGCGATGCTTATCCTCCAACCGCTGCGATACGCCAGCAGGAAACCCAATTCAATCAAAGCCGCAGCGGCCCCCAGCGAGAATACTGCCCAGTTCGATGCTTTGAGGGTTTCGATCAGACCTTTCTTCCCCGGATAAGTGAAGGCAAAACCGAGGCACAGCAAAATGCCGATCACATAGGCGGTGGCGATTACAAAAAAAGGATTGGTGTCCTTCGGGACGGCCTTCTGAGAAAGGTGATACAGCACCATCCCGATGACAGTCAGAATGAATGCCAAATAAAAACCGCTCATGTCTTCGCCCGAGTTTCTATAGTCGAAAGGCGCGCTAATGATACGATACGCGCGTGCGCAGGTCACAGTTAAGTCCTGTGCTGCTAACCGATTTTCTGAATGTCCATCATTGGCATCGTCGCAGTGGATCGTAGTCTGGCGATCGGTAAGGGCGGCAAGCTGCCGTGGCACTACTCTGCCGACATGAAGTTTTTCAAACAGACGACGGTCGGCAACGCGGTGGTAATGGGACGCCGCACGTGGTCAACCGTGAAAGGCCCTCTACCGGATCGTCAGAATATTGTGCTGACGCGGAATGGTGGCCTCGATGTTCCCGAAAGCGTCCGCATTATGAAAGACGTCGAATCCGTGATCGAGTTTGCAAAGATCGTTGACAATCACGTGTTCGTAATTGGTGGCGCGAAGGTCTATGAAGGATTTTTGCCGCACATCGATCGCTGGGTAGTCACCGAAGTGCCACTCACTGTAGCGGGCGCCGACACCTTCATGCCTGCGAATTTTCTGGAAGGATTCGAAATCTACGAGGTGCGGCAGTTGGATGAAGGATTGCGGGTGAAGTTCTACGAGCGCGTGTCAGAAGCCCGAGCGTAAGCGAGGGCAATTGACGGATTCGCCTCGTGGAGAATTCTTGGGGCAAATTGCCCTCCCTAACGGTCGGGCTTCTGACATCTAGTCGCCGTTCCCACTCATCTCCAAAACATCATGTCGCGTGATAATGCCGGTGATGCGGCCATACTCTTCAATTAGAACGGCCGGACTTGTGCGCAGTTTGCGCGAAACGAGGTTCACATCATCATCCACATCGACCGTCGGAAACCCTTTTTCCATTACCTTACTGACCGGCGCTTCGAGCAAGTCGCGATCGGCAAACACTTTCGAGAGCAGGTGACCTTCCCGTAGCGATCCCACCGACTTGCCGTCTTCCATTACGGGAATCTGTGACAATCCCAACTCGTTCATTTTCGCCAACGCGTTTGCCACAAGATCGCTGGGCGCAACCGTCAATAGCGTCCGCGGCGCGCTCTTTCCCTTCGTCTCGCTGAGCAAACCCGCGGTGATCTTCTGCGGCTCAAGCAGACGCTTCTCTTTCATCCATTCGTCTGAATGAAACTTCGACAAATAGTGTTCGCCGGTGTCGCAGACGACGAACACGACTACAGCGCTCTCATCCAGGTCTTTGGCCACGCGTAAAGCCGCAGCGCAGTTCGTGCCCGTCGAGCCGCCGCAAAAAATTCCTTCCGTACGACTAAGCAGGCGCGCCGTCTCGAACGAATCACGATCGGTGACGTTCATCACTTCATCGACGTATTGCATGTGCGCGTTCGCCGGCAAGACTTCCTGACCAATGCCTTCGACCAGATATGGAGTCGTCTCCGGAATTCTGCCCGTTTCCTTGTATGTTTTATAAATTGAGCCGACCGGATCGGCGCCGATTACTTTGATGTTCGGGTTCTTCTCTTTTAGAAACCGGCCAGTCCCGGAAATGGTTCCACCAGTCCCGATGCCGGAAACAAAGTGCGTGATCTTTCCCTCCGTCTGCTCCCAAAGTTCCGGCCCCGTGGTACGGTAGTGAGCTTCAGGATTTGCTGGATGTGAATACTGGTCCGGATAAAAAGAATTCGGTGTCTCGGAAGCAATTCGCCGCGCGGTTGAAACATAATGATCGGGAGTGCCCGGTCTCGCCGACACCGGCGTGATGACAACGTCGGCGCCGAGCGCCTTCAGATAACGTGACTTCTCGACGGACGCTTTGTCGGTCATGACGAAGATACACTTGTAACCTTTGACGGCCGCCGCGATTGCTAATCCGATGCCCGTGTTTCCCGAAGTCGCTTCGACGATAGTTCCGCCAGGCTTCAACTTGCCTTCGCGCTCCGCGGCCTGAATCATCGAGATGCCGATGCGGTCTTTTACGGAGAAGCCAGGATTGAGATTCTCCATCTTCGCGAGAATCAGCGGCTTCAATCCCTTATTCAGCCGATCGAGTTTTATCAGGGGCGTGTTGCCAATTAGGCCCAACACACTTTCGTGGTATTTCATCTCGTTGTTCGCAGTCGCAAATGAAGAGAGACATTCTGTGCGAAGTGTGTGTGTTTTGACAAATCGATCAGATTACCTTCC